>JANQTF010000112.1 GCA_030731845.1 Bacteroidia bacterium
CTCGCCCCTGTCACCTTGTCAGGCCATACTGCCAAGGCGCGGCAAGAATGACGCGACAGGTACAAATTGGCAGAAGTTGTGGCATTGGCACATATTTCGACCTATCGGAACTGTAATGATTTTTTTACAGAAACTCTTAATTCATCCGATAAGCGACCAAGTAACATGGCAATGAACATCAAACCGTTGGCTGATCGCGTTCTGGTAGAACCAGCGCCGGCCGAAGACAAAACCGCTTCCGGTATCATCATTCCTGACACTGCGAAGGAAAAACCACAGCGTGGAACCGTTGTAGCCGTAGGACCTGGCAAAAAAGATGAGCCCACCACGGTAGAAGTCGGCAACACGGTTTTGTACGGAAAATATTCCGGTACCGAACTCACCGTAGATGGTGTGAACTATCTCATGATGCGCGAATCAGACATTCTCGCTATCGTCTAATCCTGCCAGCAGATTCCCTGCCAGCAGGTTTTTTTATTTTTACTTTAACTCTTTTAAGTCGGCAAAGCGAAAAATTCTCTTTCGTTTACTTGCTTAATTCTCAGAAAATATGGCAAAGAACATTGAATTCAATGTAGAGGCTCGTAACAAGCTGAAGCGTGGTGTGGATGCACTCGCAAATGCTGTGAAAGTGACCCTCGGACCTAAAGGTCGTAATGTCGTGATCGACAAAAAATTTGGTGCACCGATGATCACCAAAGATGGTGTAACCGTGGCCAAAGAGATTGAACTGAAAGACCCCATCGAAAACATGGGCGCTCAGATGGTGAAGGAAGTTGCTTCCAGAACCGCTGACATTGCTGGTGACGGTACTACCACCGCCACTGTTCTAGCACAGGCTATGGTGCGCGAGGGCCTCAAAAACGTGACCGCAGGTCACAACCCCATGGAGCTCAAAAAAGGCATCGACGAAGCTGTGAAAGTTGTCGTAGCTGAGCTGAAAAAAATGTCGAAAGACATCTCTGGCTCTAACGAGATCGCCCAGGTAGCTACTATTTCTTCCAACAACGACGTGGAAATCGGCAAATTCATCGCTGATGCCATGGACAAAGTTGGTAAAGACGGTGTTATCACTGTGGAAGAAGCCAAAGGCCTCGATACCTACCTCGAAGTGGTAGAAGGGATGCAGTTTGACCGCGGCTACCTCTCCCCTTACTTCGTAACCAACCCCGACGCCATGGAGGTTGACCTCGAGAATCCTTTCATCCTTCTTTATGATAAGAAGATCTCTCAGATGAAAGACCTTCTTCCTATCCTTGAGCAAACTGTACAAACAGGTCGTCCACTCCTCATTATCTCTGAAGATGTTGACGGAGAAGCACTTGCTACCCTCGTGGTAAATAAGATCCGCGGATCTTTGAAAGTAGCTGCTGTGAAAGCTCCTGGATTTGGTGATCGTCGCAAGGCGATGCTCGAAGACATTGCCATCCTCACAGGTGGTATGGTAATCAGCGAAGAGCGTGGTTTCAAACTTGAAAACACAACCCTCGACATGCTCGGTCACGCCAGCAAAGTGTCTATCGACAAAGACAACACAACGCTGGTGAACGGCTCTGGAAATGAGGCCGACATCAAAGCTCGCGTTAACCAGATCAAAGCCCAGATCGAAAATACGACCTCTGACTACGACCGCGAGAAGCTTCAGGAGCGTCTTGCCAAGTTGGCAGGTGGTGTGGCTGTCCTCTACGTAGGCGCTGCTACCGAAGTCGAAATGAAAGAAAAGAAAGACCGCGTAGATGACGCACTTCACGCGACCAAGGCTGCCGTAGAAGAAGGTATCGTGCCAGGTGGTGGTGTTGCGCTTGTGCGTGCCATCAAGTCTATCGAAGCTGGTCGTGGCGGTATCAACGACAAGTTCCTCAAAGGGGATGTTGGCGTGGGTGTTTCCATCGTGCGTCGTGCACTCGAAGAGCCACTTCGTCAGATTGTGAACAATGCCGGACTTGAGTCTGGAGTAGTGCTCAACGAAGTTCGCAACAGCGACGTGATTGACTACGGCTTCAACGCTCGTGAAGAAGTGTACGAAAACTTCTTCGCTACCGGAATCATCGATCCTACCAAGGTGACTCGCTCTGCATTGGAAAATGCTGCTTCTATCGCCAGCTTGCTCCTCACCACTGAGTGTGTGATCACTGACGAGCCTGAAGAAGAAGCTCCTCACAGCCACGGCGGCGGTATGCCAGGTGGAATGGGCGGCATGATGTAAGTCATCCTCTCTCTGGAGAACATAAAAAGCCTCGCAAGTCTGGTACTTGCGAGGCTTCTTTGTTTGTGGCTGAAAGTGAAATCCCCTATTCAGTCACGCGTTTATTCGATGAAGCTGTCACCATCTTCAGCTATGAAAAAAAGATCAGTGTCGAGAAAAAAATCTGTGATCAATTTCTCACAATCTTCTTGGTCAACTCGCCGTAAACAGCGCCATTTTCCCGCATGAATTTGATGTTTAATAGATAAGTGCCAGACCCCAATTTGTCCAAATCAAGCTCCAACTCATCCTTATCGATTCGATACACCTGCGAGAAAAGACTTCTTCCGTCCAGATCAAAGAGTTCTACCTGTGAACTGTAGATTCCTGAAGGGAAATTACTCACCCTTACGCTTCCATTTGTCGGATTTGGATATACCTGTATGTCATTTGTAGAGGTTTCCAGAATACTCACCGGACCAGGCTCTTGATACACAGTAATCGTCTCCGATAGGGTATCGCCGGTAATGACCAAAGTACCCGATCTATTGCTGCTTAGGTCGTTTTTATCAACCGTTATCGTGAGTTGCGCGTCTCCAGTTCCAGATGTAAGGTTGGTTGAGATCCAGTCGGCGCTGCTCGTTACTGTCCAATTGACATTGCTGGAAACCATCACAGGATTGTTGTCGCCTTCTCCTCCTACAGTAAGCTGAGATATGTTTGCAGCTAGATAATTGACAAGGTTATCAAATAAGTAGGATGGCCCTGTGTTCATCTCAGTTACATGAGGTTGGACATTGACTGTCGATGAAAATTCAGAAGCACCGATCGCTCGATTGGTTAAAGACACAGGTCTCGATTCTTTCATCAAATCAAGGCTGATGTCATGATCATAATCCATGCCTGGATAAAGTGGAACCGACGGATAGCCGGTACTAGCGGCAGCAATAACGGAGCTATTGGAATCTGGCTGAAAAAAGCCCTGGATATTTTGAGTAAGCTGAGGGTCTGTATTTGAAAGTCCAGTTGATGGCAAACCAATCCCCAGGGTTCCGAAAGAAACATTGCCCATCCATGTCTCATTTCCAGTGGCTTCTTGAAATAATTTTTCAATTGGGCTGGTAAATATATTATTAGCAATAATCACATTGGTGGGCGGGTTATTTCCAGGACCTCCCAATCTTACTTCCTCAGAATTGACAATGGTGTTATGATAAATGTGAATATCACTCAAAGGATCAGACGGGTCGTTTACTAGAAAAATTACTCTTGTATCTAGTCCTTCGAAATAGTTATTGAAAATGAAATGATGAGAGCCCTCTCGTATTCGCACGCCTCCCATACCATTGAGAAAAAAATTGCCGTAAACGATTCCCTCATCACCATGTCTTAGGACAAGCTCAGCTACCGGGTTATTTTCAAAGGTGTTATACCGATATACATTTTGCCTGGACTTATGTGAGATGATTTCACCATCTCCATTGCACCTGGTGAAATAGCAATATTCTACCAAGGTACGGCTATCCAAATGGCCTTGTGAGCTGACACCAATTCTGATTGGCTCTACCCCTTCGTCAAGACCTATCCCTTCAAAATTTTTGAAGGAACAATGTTGAATCTTGTGATAGCCCGGTTCATTATCTACCAGGATGGAGAGGATGTTCTGATCGGCTCGGTTGAGGCGATTTTCAAAGTTGCAATAGCTTATGGTTGTTCTTCTGGATTCTTCATACACCCTGAGATATTTGAAGCACGTATAGTTCTGAATATTTACATGCGTAATCAATACATCACTTCCATACACTCTGATTACATCTAGATTTCCAATAAGACCTCCTATGTATTGAAAGCCAGAAAAAGTAGTATTATCTGCATTGATGGTAACTCTGGATACTCCTTTAAACAAAACAGTGCCGTATGGTTCCGCAGTCACGATCAATCCATCTTTATTAATGTCCATTCGGATGTCGGAATACACACCCGATTTCCAAACGATTGTATCACCTGCACTTGCCTGTCCTTGAGCGGCATTGAACTCAATAGCCGAGGAGACCTCATAGCGTGTTTGTGCAAAAGCAAGACTAGTAAAGAATAGAAAAGACAACAGCAGAGGAAGTTTCATAATAGTAGTCTGTCAGGAGCGATTGTCAAATACCACATCCCTGGAAGAGGAGGCGGCTTTCTCATAAGCAATTGAATTATTCACCGCTAAGACGCCAAGGCTTCGCAAAGAGCCCAAAGGCCCTAAAGATGTATTTTTCTCACCTTCCTTAGCGTTTTTTTAGCGTCATCGCGGTGAAAAACGGCCCTTTTGAGACAGCCCAATCCACTTGCATGACATTCAAATAATTAGTGTTTTACCAACCTGGTAACCTGAACCCGATCATTGCCTTCGATTTTCACCAAATAAAGACCTGCTGGAAGCATACTTGTATCCAGTGCTAATTCCAGGTTGATCTCTGTCTGGATCAGCCTTCTTCCTGATGCGTCATAAATGGATACGGTGTGGTATGCTCTCCCGGCTTTTATTGTCACATCAGAGGTAGCAGGATTGGGAGACAGGGTGAATTCTGTTTTTAGCTCTTCTTCCCTCCCTGTGTATATTCTCTCCCCTTCCCCAAACACTCTCAGTTCACTCAGGCTTACCCATGCACCGGTGTAAACATCTGCGCCCGTTACGGTAATTCTTACGAACCTGGCTTCAACACTGTCCACAGAATTGATAATCGGCACATTCGCAATACCTGGGATTCGATTATTTGATCTGTCTATGATGGTTGTATAGGGGCCAGCTTCATATAGAGAACCTTCAATAATGAATTGATAGGCTCGGTCTTCGTAACAGGTCACTTCTGTTTGGGTGATCTTTATGTCTCCTTCTAAGTCAACAGTAGCAGACTGTGGATACCCGTTTACAGACCAACGTGTACTGGTATTCCCATCTACAAGTTTACCTTCATCGTTGTTTCCATCTGGAGTGCCGGTACCATCAATCGGTTGGCCCAATGCCCAGTTGAAATCACTAGAAGGAATGAGGACTTCTATCATTTGCGAATCGATAAATCCTCCATCATTTGTAGTCACTGTAAGGGTGACCATCCCTTCGGAAATGGCTGTCAGCAAGCCATTCTCTGTTACTGTAGCAATGCTTGGGTCATCTGTATCAAATACCACATTTGAATTGGTTGCATTAGCAGGAGATACAATTGCCTCAACCTGAATGCTAGCTCCAATAGCAATGGGTCCGGTTACCTCAATCAAGTCCACTCCGGTCACATCCACCGGAATCTGAACCGTTATATTGGAGCTCAAGGTTGTCCTTGATCCCCCTTCATTATCAGTAGCCTTGGCTGTCAAGGTATAGGTCCCTTCAGCCACATTTGTCCAGGTAAATGAATAGGGCGCGGTAGAATCTACTGCAATCTTATTGCTGCCCCCTTCAAAAAACTCAACCATTGTTA
>JANQTF010000113.1 GCA_030731845.1 Bacteroidia bacterium
TGTTGGCAATAGGTATATTGTCGACAGGCTCATGACGAATCCGTTAGCCTCCACCCCATGCCCCAAAAATCCACCATCAAACTCCCCCTCACCCCTGCGGAAAAAGCGAGGCTCAGGCAGCGCAAGATCAGGATGGGCGACTTGCTGCAATTCGCTGTGGACGAGATCGCTGGGATGCTGGAAGTGCCTATGGCACGTGCACGAGAGCTGCGGGCGCTCGCAGAGTTTCAGGAAATTCCTTCGGTGGGAATCAGGTTTGCCGAAGATCTGGTCTTTTTGGGCTATTACTCTGTGAGGGATTTGGCAGAAAAAAATGGAGCGACCTTGATCGAAGAATTCGAACTCAAAAAAGGCTACTGGCTCGACCCCTGTGTGGAAGACCAATTTCGCCTCGTGGTGCACGTGGCCAAACATCACGACCACAGCAAGCAATGGTGGCATTTCACCCCAGCTCGAAAGGCGTATCGGGCAGCAAATGGCTATCCAGCAAGCAGGCCCACAAGGGCCTGGCACGAAATCCCGGCAGAAAACCGCTAACAGAACGGAGAAACCTTGATCTTAGATCAGTCTGAGCTGGTTAGGACAATACCAAAAACTAACGCGATGCACCCTGCCTCTGGGTACCCTGCCTCTGGTTTCAGCTCTCCCCTATTTGTTTCTATCAGTGGTAGAGAAACTTACCTATTACATCGTTAGATTATTTACCGATAATAAATCATGGCTAATAACCGCTAGCGAGACAACGTCACTTTGATCATAAATAACCCTGAACCTTCTCACGCAGAACCAGAAGCGAACGCGATGCAACCTGCCTCCGGTTTCACCTCTGCCCTACCCGTCTCCAAGGACAGCAGGTAAATCCCCCTATAGCGTCGTTAGATTATTTACCAGTCAAAAACCGCCATGCCAAAATCTATTTTCTGATCCCGCGATCTGGAACAAAATAGATCAAACAGTGTTAGATTTTATATCATCATAATAGTTTTGCTGCATTTTCTACCCACAGATTACTCAGATTTTCACAGATTCTTCTCCGTGTTCATCTGTGAAAATCTGTGGTCGTATCTTCTTCCTTTACGGATTTTCCTTCGTGACCCTTGTGCATTCCATCGTGACCTTTGTGAGAAATCAGCCCTCCAACAAAAAAAACAGGCTAATGGCTAAACCAGGGTTCCCCTTGATCTCCTGCAACAACTGCTAATGCCGACGCGACATTTTCGCTTGACACGGCACTAGAGAATAGCTTGTCGATAGAATGCTTCATTCCCTAGCTCCATCTCTGCCTCCAACTTAAGCCATGCAAAAGAATCAGACCTGAGTGGAAAGCCCCCTACTCCACCATCAAGCGCCGACGTATGGAGCTTCCCCCCTCGACCCGGAGCAGGTAGATATACATACCCGATGCAAGCGTGCTGATATCCACTGACACTTCGTGGTCTCCAGCACCAAAACTGCCTTCAGCCAAAACCCTCACTTCCTTTCCCATCAAATCCAAAAGTGAGATACTGAGATGACTGGGCGCATCGACGGAAAATGGGATAATCGTGTGATCAGCAGCTGGATTAGGTTTATTTTGAGATAGTGTTGCTGCTTGCTTCACCACTTGATCAGTAATGGATACGGGAAACCCACTTACCTCAATTGGCAAGGCGAGGGTATCCCCAAAGGCTACCCCGTCTTTGATCATATACCAATGGGTCATAACTTTTCCCACTTGGAGCGGCGCGCTGAGTTGCAGCTCGAACTCGATGGGACGGCCACGGAAAATGCCCCCAAACAGAGGAATCTCATGCATTGCATCGTCTATGACCCCTCCACCGGAAGAGAATATCACGGCATCGTTCGGATCCTGTCGTAGGCTAACGCCAGAATTACTGCTCCATTTTTCCGTGCCTTCATTCCTTGTCGTTACATAAACCACTGCTTGCTCATTAGGATTCATCTGTGATGGAATCGTGTGTCGGAGAAACTTCGCATCTAACACTGGATAATCATTGAAAAGTGCTGCTCCAACCGAGGTCGTTTTGATATATTCATAGGGATCATTGGAGCTCGACCAGGTATCGGTATTGGTATTCCCACTTCCAGGCTTGATAAATGGAGGAGCAACTGATCCTGCATAGATTCCCGTGCCTTCGTCATATTCGTTCCAGCTTTCTACATAAATGCGATTGACACTGGAATCGATCAAAGCCCAGGCATCGGCATAATGAACACCTCCATCGCGAGGGAGAAAATCACCGGGATTTCGAATATTTTGATCCCAATATCCAGCTTTTAGCTGGACAGATTTAATGTTATTAAAGGTCGTGGCGTGAAAGTAATTGTTGATTTCAAATTGAGCCACACGCTCATCTGAGAAGGAGAAAATGGGAAAATTGAGTGCCGTAGTCACCATGTGAATACCGTTATTAAAAAAAGGGTGAGTCTGCCCAAATGCGAGGCTGAGGCGGGAGGATAGATCACTTTTTTTCAAGGAGTCCACATTGTCCACATTCAAGAATACGTGCCAGGTATCGAGGATTGGTTTCCCCTCAATTTTGGCGATATAATCATCGGCGTAGGCATCGGTATTGAAGGTGAAATACTGGGTATAAAACCGAATATATTGCGCTGCCAGACTATCTTTCCCCTCAGTAGTGGCTACATCTATGTTGGGTTTACCATCCCAGGTAATGAGCGGATCGAGAAAAGGGGCCACTTTGGGCACATCATATCCTTTGGCTCGCATCGCCGAAAGTGCGCGAAACAGGTTTAGCCTCACCTCTTCAGTATAGGGCATCAGGTGAACATACATGATATCAATATTGGCGGCCATTATTTGCCTCACCTGTGATTCCCACCAAACAGGCAGGCCAGTCCAGTTGACTCTCCCCTCAACAGGAACCCAAGGGCCACTTAGTTGACCGCCAACAGGGCCGTACCAGTAAAATACACTGGCACTAACAAGGTGGCTAGAATTGGTATATGCTACTGGCGCTGGTCCATACAAAGTATCCTGAGCCTGCAAAACAGAAGCAATACCTAAAAAAAGAAACATCAAAATCGAGGGAAAAAAAACTGCTTTCATCCCATTGGGCGTAGGAATAGTCATTTGTGTAAGATTTATGTACTACTTGGGTATGTCGGGTAAGTAGCAGAGGTTAACACATTCTTCATTCAATCACAGAAAAAATCCGAATATCCTGCCATGACATCGATAATTTCGGAGGAATATATGGCGAGAAATATCCTGAAAAGGCAGAAAACCAAATCACAGCGTTAGATTATTTATCAATAATAAAACTTTCAGCCAACATCTGCTTTCTACCCTCACAGTCTGAAACAAAAATACCCTTATAGCAGTATTAGATTTTATGTCGAATATATAAATCCGCTGTATTTTTCAACCAAAGAGTTCCCAGCATTCCACTCGTTCTACCCCCTGTTCCTCTACGAAATCTGCCACGCACCTCTCCCCTTCCCAATCTTCCTTTGTGACCCTTGTGCATTCCTTCGTGACCTTTGTGAGAAATCAGCCCCCCCACAGCGGCTGCATTTTCAACCACAAAGTTCCACTTGTTCTGCCCCCTGTTCATCTGCGAAATCGACCGTCGAGCGTCTTCCTTTCCGGATCTTCCTTTTGTGACCTTTGTGAGAAATCCCCACAAAAAATCCGAATATCCTGCCATGACAGCGAGAATATTCGGAGGAATATATGGTAAAACCTGTCTTGAAAAGGTACTTAGCCGACTGCCTGTTTTGCCTTATCCAGATATTTCATGTCTATCGTGCGGCGGCCCATGTCGGTGCCCGTAATTTCTATGATGATCTTATCACCCAGGCGCAGGGTATTACCTGTGTCTTTGCCGATCATGGAGTAGTTGTCCTGATCAAAGATGTAATAATCGTCTTTCATAGAATGAACCGGCACCATGCCTTCGCAGAGGTTGTCTTCCAACTCCACAAAGACTCCGCTCTCGATCACACCGGAGATCACGCCAACAAACTGTTCGCCGATTTTATCCGCCATGAACTCAACTTGTTTGTACTTGATCGAAGCGCGCTCAGCCTCGGTGGCGGTGCGCTCTTGCTTGGAGCAGTGCTTGCACTGCTCTTCGAGCACAACCGGATTTTCGTTGTACTGCTTCTTATGATACTTCGTCAGAAGGCGGTGAATCATCAAGTCGGGGTAGCGACGAATCGGCGAAGTGAAGTGCGAATAATACTGGAATCCAAGGCCGAAATGGCCCACGTTGTGCGTGGAATACACAGCTTTGGCCATGGATCGGATCGCAAGCGATTCGATGACATTTTGCTCCGGCTGTCCTTCTACGTGTTTCAACAAATCATTGAGCGCTTCGGACACATCCACGGCATCGAGATTGGCATTGTAGCCAAATGCCTTCACAAACTGCTGAAGACCAGCGAGTTTCTCAGGATTGGGCCTGTCGTGGATCCGATATACCGAAGGCAGCGGCGGATTTTTTTCCAGGTTAAAAATATGAGCAGCCACCGTGCGGTTGGCGAGCAACATAAAGTCTTCGATCAGCTTATTGGCGTCTTTGCTTTCTTTTTTGATGACCCGGACAGGCTTGTCATTCTCATCAAGTTCAAACTTGACCTCGGTGGTCACAAACTCGATAGAGCCAGTTCTCATGCGCTCGGCACGAAGCTTTTTGGCCAGGCCGTCCATGGTGTGGAGCTCATCGGGATAGGGTCCGGGGCGTGTGCCTTCGAGCACTTCCTGTGCCTCTTCGTAGTAAAAGCGATAGTCGGAGTGAATCACCGTGCGACCGATCCAATAGTTATGCACCTTGGCATTGTCGTCGAGCTCAAATACAGCTGAGTAAGTGAGTTTGTCTTCGTTTGGACGAAGGCTACAGACCTTGTTGGACAGCTTTTCGGGCAGCATGGGCACGGTGCGGTCCACGAGATAGACGGAGGTAGCACGTCGGAAAGCCTCACGGTCGAGGGGCGTGCCGGGACGCACGTAATAGGAAACATCGGCGATGTGGATCCCGACTTCCCAGTTGCCGTTGTCGAGTTTTTTGAGGGAGAGGGCGTCGTCAAAGTCCTTGGCATCGATGGGGTCGATGGTGAGGGTGAGCGTGTCACGCATATCTCGGCGCTGGGCGATTTCCTCCTGCGGGATTGCATCCGGAATGGCCTCAGCCTCGGCTTCCACTTCAGCGGGAAAGCCAGGATCAAAACCATATTGGAGCAGAATGGCGTGCATTTCGGTGTTATGCTCGCCAGCTTTTCCGAGTACAGAGAGCACCTCCACTTCCGGAGAGCGCTTGTCCCAATTCAGAAATTTGACGAGTACTTTTTCTCCAGCTTTCGCTCCTTTTCTTTTTTCAGGTAGAATGAAGAAGTCGGTATTGATGCGCGGATCGTCTGGTAGGAGGAAGAAAGTACCGGGAAGGCTTTCTTCGACAACCCCAACAAACTCAGTGCGAGCGCGCTCTAGCACTTCGACGATTTCACCTTCGGGACGGCCCTCGCCTCTGCGGCGACGCAACATATTCACTACCACGAGATCGCCATTCATGGCTTTTTCGAGAGATCGGGCAGGAATGAACACATCTTGCTCTTCGGGATTTTCAGATAATAAAAATCCGACTCCAGACTTGGTCACTT
>JANQTF010000114.1 GCA_030731845.1 Bacteroidia bacterium
CGGTGACGATCTTTGAGGCTGCGGAGCCAAACGGCGCTTTCGTGCTGATCTGTCCTGGCGGAGGCCACCGGGCACTTGTATATAATTCTGAAGGGGTGAAAGCAGCCACGTTTTTCAACGAGCTTGGGGTGACAGTCGGTGTGCTCAAGTACCGGTTGTTTCGGGAAGAAGGCTCTCCCTACACCATCGAGCATCCTGAGCAGGATGTAATTCGGGCCATGCGCCTGATTCGCAGCCGGGCCAGCCAATGGCACATCGACCCAGAAAGGATTGGGATCATGGGATTTTCTGCCGGAGGGGAAGTGGTGAATATGATTGCGTTTCGAGACTTGCCTGGCGATCCTGCTTCGCAGGATCCCATAGAGCAGCAAGCTGCCAACCCCAATTTCCAGATACAGATCTATCCCGGGCCACTGGGCGTGCCCGATACGGTGGCTGCCACGGCAATCCCGGCTTTTCTCCTCGCTGCCAATGCCGACGAATGTTGTTCAGAGCCTATTTTTCTCCTCCTCAAAGCCTATCGGCAAGCTGGTGCAGAGGTAGAAGCACACTTCTATGCCAAAGACGGACACGCCTTCAACATGGGCGATCGCTCCTCTTTTCAGTCTATCCAGCATTGGCCAGGTCGCCTCGAGGATTGGCTGGTAGATCATGATTTTTTTCGGTGAAGGGGATCCATTCCCCACAAAAAAATAAGTCATCTCCGGTGAGGGGGATGACTTATTTTGTCTGATAGACACAATCGAAAGGCGATTTTTTATGAGCAAGTCAATAAAAATTGAGCCAGGAACCTCAAAAAAATCTATATAAACATTGTGGGTTACACAACCTTTACAGCAACTGCATTCAGTCCTTTTTTACCTTCCTTCACGTCATAGCTAACTTTGTCGCCTTCAGCTATGTCAGTGGTCAAATCATTTACATGGACAAATACATCTTTGCCGCCTGCGTCAGGGGTGATGAATCCAAATCCTTTGGTGTCGTCGAAAAACTTTACTACTCCTGTAGTCATAATGGGTAACGTTAATAAGCTACAAAGATAAGACTATATATGATCAAATGCGCCTTTTGAAGAATGTTATTTCTTTTTCTCTCATTTTTTGGTGGAATAAAAATTTGTCATTCGGAATAAAATCTGCCCATTATCAGGCATTAAAGCTTCCAGACACAGAATAAAATCCAGGGATCAGAGAGAAAGGCTGGGTGAAAAAAAATCAATTTATTTCCAAAAAGGAGTCCATCAGCTGGGTTATTTCCGCCCGTTGCTCCTCATTGGCATCATCATCCATCTCATTGTGTGTCGTGTTGGAGAGATATACGATACTCATACCAAGGGCTTTTTGCTCCTCGGGTGTGGGAATCACGCCTTCGTCTGCCGGCTGATCTGAAGACCGGATGGAGTAGCAAGCGGGCGAGGCTCGTCTCGGAAAAGCATAGCGCCGTTGATCGAGGGTGATGAGCTTTTGCACCTCTTCGGGATAGGTTTCTGCAAAGAGCACCGACATGTCGCCACCATTGGAGTGCCCCATGATCACCACGCGCCGATAGTCGAGTTGCGGGAAGTCTTGCTTCAATTGATCCAGCACAAAGCGAATATTGGTCGCGCCGCGCTCCCAGTTGCTACGCCGCTCGATCTGCGGAATCCCTGTTCTCGGCAGGAGCGAATCGCTAGGCAGCTCGTGCTGTATGCTGGCCACAAAGTAGCCTTTTTCAGCCAGATGCTCGGTGAGGTAGGAGTAGGCGAGGTTGCTTTTGGGAAGGTTCTCTCCATAGCCATGGCTAAATATCACCAACGGCATATTATCCAGATCCGACTCCTCCGCAGGTCGGTAAAGCGCTAACGGCACGAGGCGCTCCCTCGTGCTATCCTGATAATCGACTTCTACAAGCTGCCAGCCAGCCTGGCTTTTGGATTTTTTGGGCGCTGTGCAACTGCTCAGAATCGCCAGGAAAATAAGGAGTAGATTTTTTTGCACGCGCATAATGAATCGAGGCTGACTACTTGACCGATTGGGTATATTTTTCCATCGCATTGAGAAGGGAGTCATTTCTTCGAATAACGCCGCTGAAGGCCTTGATATCTGGCATATTATTACGCAGATACCGATCCATCATTTCCTCTGCGATCAGCACCTTCATCAATGTTTCCTGATCCTCCAGAGATCTGTCTTGGTTCATCACCCTGGAGGCAAGCATGTTGTGCCCAGATAAATCTTGTTCAAATTGCCTGTTTGCCCTCTCAATATGGTTGTCCAGCGACTTTCGAAGGGTTGTGTCTTGAATCTCATTCACATATCCGCTGACCGTCACCTGAAAAGAGCGATAATTATCCATGTACTCGTAATAGTCCTCCAAGCTATCTTGTGCCAGACTGTCAACACGTCGGATCTGCCTCATTAGCGCTGCAAGCTCAGGATCCTGGCTGATGGCTTCTTCAAATAATTTGTCAACAAGGTCGCCGTACCCACGCTTGCCCACTGAAGAAAACATGGAGTAGTCTTCCTTTTCCGCTTCCGTGAATACCAGCGGTGTGCCATCAGGATTGGGTGGAGAAGGCTTGCGGTTGCTCATGCCCGGGCCACAGGAAAGCAGCGCCGCCGCGAGTAAGAGAAGGATGCCGTAGGAAAGGGTCGTTTTCATAGGGAGAAAAATAGGGAATTTGACAGGATCAAAAAAACCTCTCAGGCATCGAGCAACCCTCCTAAGGGTTCAAAACCCTTAGAAGGGTTGCCTGCGCGCAAGCTTGCGCATCCAGTTGGGATCCATGCAGGGGCGCTCAATGCCTACATAAAATAGCACAGAAATCAGCATCACAGCGCTCATCAGCACGGCGACATAGATCGCGGTATTCACAAATGCATGGTCGGAAAACTGAACTTGAAGCAAATGGTAGCCCAGAGCGCCCATCACGGAGTAGTGCATCAGGTAGATCGAGTAGCACATCCCGCCGATGTTGGTGACAAGTGGCTGCGCCATCACTTTTAGAGATTTATGAAACAAAATCAGGTAATAGAGGAGAAAGATGCTGGTGAGCTGCATGATCTCCCCAAGGATCTGACCGTAAGTTTCCGAAAAATCCTCATAATCATAGGCCCAGAGCGGAATGAGCAAGAGGATGCTAAACACAGGATCGAGACGACTTACCCGAAAAATCCTGGATTCGCTCACATACAGATCTGCGAGCAGAAAGCCTAGCAAGAAAAAATCGGCGTAGTTGAGGATAGATTTGAAGGTGAAGGGGTCGTAGAAATCCGCCACGAGAAAAAACAGCGTTGCTGCGATCAGCAGGCCTCTTCTCATCACCCGGTTGCGAATGTTGAAGACCCCAGCCACAAGCGGCGCCAGAATATAAAACTGGACTTCCACCTCCAGGCTCCAGGTCACGCCATTGAGCAGGGCAGGGAACCCTTCTCCTTCAAAAAAATTGTGCGTGTAGGTGGCCGAAGCCAGAAAGCTGAGGAGCCCATCCTCAACCGGAACCGCTCCCGACCACCACACTGCGGCAAAGAGAAAGTAGCCAAGCGCCACGAGGTAGGGCGGCTCAAGCCGCGTGAGGCGACGCAGAAAATATTTTTTTATTGAAATCTCCGGCCCAGCTTTGAGAAAGTGCTTCGCAAAGGGCTTGCCCAATATGAATCCGCTGATCACAAAAAACAGCGGCACGCCGATGTGCCCGTGTGATAATATTTTGCGAAGCCAGCCCCACTCAAACGAGGCTAAATACGCGTGATGATCCATCACCCCCAGGTATTCATTCAAATGAAAAAGCACCACGCTGGTAATGGCAATAAACCGTAGGCCGTCCACCTCAGGAATAAATTTTCCGTGGGCGATGATTCGTTTCAGCGCTATTCTCATTCTTATAGCTTATCGGCTCTTGGAGGGTTGTGCGTAAGATTCCCTATCCATCTCGCCATCTTCACAAAGGTACAGCAACTTTCTCGGATGTGGAGATCTCCCTCATTTTCATGCAAATTGGCGCTCTGCCTCAGTCGCTTCTCTGCCCTTTTAAGAATAAAATATTAGGGTAATTTGATATCTGGTTACATTTTTAAGGCATGGAGAGAATCACTTCGTGGATCAGGCACCAACTTGGCGTATTGCGATCCAGGGTCATCTATTACTGGCAACCAGGCAAAATCGCCTTGCTTACCCGCTTCTTTGCGGAGTATTTGCCCCCCAATGCCCTTTGTTTTGACATCGGTGCCCACCTCGGCAACCGCACCAAGGTCTGGCGCAAGCTCGGTGCCCGGGTCATTGCCGTTGAGCCTCAGGAGGCTTGTCTGAGATTTCTGCACAAGCAATTTGGCCAGGATGAGCAGGTCACCATCCTCCCGGTGGCCGTAGCCAGCGAATCAGGCGAAAAACTCCTCTATGTCAGCGCCATTACGCCCACCATTACTACACTTGCCGACAAAGAGTGGCAGACCGACATGCAGGAGCTCAGCTCCTTTCATGTGCAGTGGGACTACACCGTCCCCGTCAAAACCGTTACCTTGGAGGAGCTCGTACAAACCTACGGCGTCCCTGATTTTTGCAAAATAGATGTCGAAGATCTTGAGCTTGAGGTGCTGATGGGGCTCCACACCGCATTGCCACTGCTCTCCTTTGAATATTTATCCGCCAGAATCACCAAAACCCTCGCCTGCATCGAGCGACTCGAAGAGCTTGGGCAATACGAGTACAACTGGTCATTTGGGGAATCTCATCAGATGGAATCCATGGAGTGGCTGCCCGCTCAAAACATCCTGGACATTCTTAAGCTTTATACTCGTGAAAACCGCTCCGGCGACATTTACGCACGCCTCATCTCTACATTGAACTGATTTTTTTTAGAGAAAAGGAATTCCTGCCCCCCTCTTTTCAGGCTTCCTTTTTCCAACAGAACGATATGAACCGAGTCACAGAAACAAGGCTGCCAACAGCCTGGGGCGATTTTAACATGATCGCCTATGCCAATGAGCCCATGGAAATGCCACATTTGGCATTGGTCGCCGGCACACCAGATCTTTCTAAACCTGTACTGGTGCGCATTCACTCTGAGTGTATGACGGGCGATGTGTTTGCCTCGGCCCGCTGCGACTGTGGGGAGCAATTGCACTACGCCATGAGCCTTGCTGGTAAAGAAAACGGCATTGTGATTTATCTCCGGCAGGAAGGAAGGGGCATTGGTTTGATCAATAAAATGAAAGCCTACAACCTTCAGGATCAAGGCCTCGACACTGCCAAAGCCAACACCTGCCTTGGCTTTGAAGTCGATTCCAGAAACTTTGACCTCGGCATCGAGATCCTCCAGGGTCTCGGCGTGAAGCAAATTCGCCTCCTCACCAACAACCCCGAGAAGGTTGCTGTCTTCGACAATGGCCCCATAGAAGTCGTGGAGCGCCTGCCCATCATCATCCCACCCCAGGCAGAAAACCTCTCCTATCTTCAAACCAAGCAGACTGTGATGGGACATCTGCTCGATCTCAATGGTCATGGATAAATCCCACCACATTTCGGTTGGCGGGCCGCCTGATGCCCAGCTTATGGATGCGTGGAAGCTCTTGTTGGACCTTCGGCAATTCGTTGTCAGCCATCCTGCGCCAGATCAGGTTCTGTGTGTGGAATGGGGAGAGGGTGTACGGTTTTTGCCAGATTCCAAGCCTGACCACCTCCGTCAGGATGTGAGGCAGTTCTGGATCGTAATGGGCGAATCTGGAATCCTCTCAGATTCGAAGGCGATGTTCTCATGGGAGGGGAGTTTTTCGGTGAATGCCAACCTTCGGGCACAGCAATTACCAGAGGCTACTTTGCTGCAAGCCTACCTGCCCTATGCCTTGCTTGCATGGCAAGCCGCCAAAATCGGTCGCTGCTTCACCGTGGCGCATTTTGCCCAGTCTCTCGATGGCAAAATCGCTACCCTGCAAGGCCACTCCCGATGGATCGGCAATGACGAAAACCTCCTTCATGCGCATCGCATGAGGGCCCTTTGCGATGGCATTCTCATCGGAAAAGGAACCCTCACCGCCGCTCAGCCTTCCCTCACCGTGCGCCACGTAGAAGGCCCCAATCCCCAGCGGATTGTGCTCTCTTCTTCACCCTGCAATTTTGATAGTCTGCTCTCCAGCTCCTCCGACCAAGTGTGGTGGGCAGGCATGGAGACTGCCATACCCGAGACCAGCGAGGTATGCTGCCTTGATATTTCACACGCTGCAGGTAGCTCCGACTGTGAAAAACTCCTTCATGCCCTCTATGAAAAAGGCGTCGCCACAGTGTATGTGGAGGGTGGATCGGCCACTACCTCTGCATTTTTGGCAGAGGGAATGATTGACATTTTGCAGTTCCACATCTCGCCGCTGCTCTTTGGGTCGGGAATTCCTGGCATCAGTCTGCCAGACATTGCTTCGGTAGAGGAATCGGTGACATTTGAGCAATGGTGCTTTTTACAAGCAGGCGATGCCGTCATGTTTGTCGGAAAACCTAAACTTCATGGCAAAGACTGATCAGGGCCGCGGCTTGTGGCATATCTCTCCAGGAATATCAGCACTGCGTCCCGCCACAAAACCAGCCGGGACATGGCTGCAAGTGGAGGCCCTGCATTCGCTCATCAGCCTCGGCACCGAGGGCCTTGTGGCCGCCGGGCAGGTGCCCGAAAGCCTGCATGAGGCCATGGCTGTGCCCTATCAGGAGGGCTCTCTGGCCCTGCCCGTCAAATATGGATATTCGCTTGTGGGCAAAGTTGCCCAAGCAGGCCACGCCCTGCATGGGCAGACGGTGCACCTGCTGCATCCCCATCAGGATCGGCTGTGGGTAGCGGAGAGCGATTGCTTTGTTGTGCCGCAGGCAGTGCCCGCCCGCCGTGCTACCCTTGCCAGCAACCTCGAGACCGCCGTCAATGCGCTGTGGGATGCGGGAGTCGCCATCGGCGACCGCGTGGTGGTGGTGGGCTTTGGCCTCATCGGTGCCCTCGTGGCAGATCTCCTCGGGCGAATGCCCGGTGTGCAGGTCTCCATTCATGAGCAGCGCAGCGATAGGGTCGCCCTCGCGCAAGCTTGGGGCTATCAGCTCTGGTCTGACACAGGTGCTGCCTGCGACCTCGCCTTTCATGCCAGCGCCAGCGCCGAAGGCCTGCAAGCCGCCATCCATGCCGTGGGGCAGGAGGGCAAGGTCGTGGACCTGAGTTGGTACGGCGAGCGTACCATCACAGTGGCGCTCGGGGGCAGTTTTCATGCTCAGCGCAAGCAGATCATCGCCTCACAGGTATCCACCATCCCGCCCCATCAAGCACCACGTTGGGACTACCGCCGCCGCAAGCAGCTCGTCTTCGACCTCCTCCACGATCCTCAATTCGACCGATACCTCACCCATCAGGTTCCCTTTGAGCAACTCCCCGAATTCTTTCACCAGCTGAGGCAATCCCCTCCCGCTGGCCTCGCCTGGACGGTGGCGTTTGGGGAAGGGGTGGGTATAGAGGTATAGAGTTGGGGAGGTATAGAGGTATAGGGTGGGGAGGTTTAGATGTATAGGTCGAAATTCTCGTTTTTTCATTCAACTATTCAACCGCTCAACAACTCAACAACTCAAACATTTCCCCCTTCCCTCATTCACCAATTCAACAACTCACCCTCCGTGAATCTCCGTGCCCTCAGTGCCTCCGTGTCAATTCCCCCTTCCCTCATTCAACAACTCAACAATTCACCCATTCAACAACTTCCTCTTCATGTTTAGTGTCAAAATTCGCGATCACATCATGATTGCCCATTCTCTTCCAGATCCGGCCTTTGGCCCTGCGCAGCAGATGCACGGCGCTACCTACGTGGTCGATGCCGAATTTTTCAGCAAGACCCTCAACCGCGTCAGCATCGTGATCGACATGGGCCTCGCCCATGAAGTCCTCAAAAAAGCGCTGGCTTCGCTGGCCTATCAAAACCTCGATGCCATGCCCGCATTCGAAGGAAAACTTACCACGACTGAATTTCTCGCACATCACATACACGGAGAAGTTGCGGCCCTCGTGAAAGACGAATTCAGCGGAACGCTCAGAATCACCCTCGGCGAGTCTCACGTGGCCTGGGCCTCTTTTGAAGGCGAGGTGTAAAAAAAATATTGCCATGCCTGCTCTCCACACCTTCCTCATTCCCGATCCCGAAGCGTTTGTCTCGGGTGGCAATCGCTACAACCTGGAGCTGATCCAGGCCTTGCGTGAGGTAGGCTTGTCGGTAAATGTGCGGACCTGGGAAAACTGGAAGCCAGGGCCGGGGGAAGGCCTGTTGTGGGTAGATTCGCTCTATCTCGATCAGTGGGCCGGATTGGCTGATAAGCCGGAGGCTCGGCTGTTGGTCCATCATCTTCCGAGTTTGTTTTCGGAGAATGAAGCGGCAGATGTGGCCAAAGATCGGACGCAGCTCCGCCATTTTTCGGGCTTCCTCTGCACCAGCGCCTTCACTGCTGAGTATCTCGTGAAACTCGGTTTTTCTCAAGACCAATGCCTCACCGTGGATCCGGGCGCTCATTTGCTGCCACCGAGGGCACGTGGCTATGCGGATTCGCTGCGGGGCCTTATCGTGGCGAATGTGATTTCGAGAAAAGGCATTCTGCCTTTGTTGGAGTCGCTGCTGTCAGCAGCAGGAGCAGAGAGCAGCCCGTGGCAACTCTCTATCGCTGGCAGCGAGCAGCTTGATGTGGCCTATGCGCAGGCGTGTGGGGCGCTCGTGGCTCGGCACGAGTTGCTGGCGTCTCGCGTTCACTGGCTGGGCGAATTAGACGAAGCCTCGATGAAAGCGGCCTATTTGTCTCACAACCTCCTGCTCTCCCCCGCCGCGATGGAAACCTACGGCATGGCGATCCGCGAGGGCCTCTGCATGGGGCTGCCTGCTCTGGTGATGGAAGGCGGCTTTGCCCACCGGCACTTAGACGGCGGGCAGCAAGGAGCCATTTTTAGCTCCTCAGCGACCATGGCCGCTGCCTTTTGCCAGCTTTCTCAGCATCCCGATCGCTTGAGGGCGCTTTGTGAGAAGCAGTGGCAGGTCAAACCCACGCCCATTTCCTGGAAGGCACAAGCGCTTTCATTCATTCAACAAACAGAGACATGGCAAGCAAAAAGATAAGCAGAGAGGCTCCCGAAGGATTTGACCAGAGTTGGTTGGCTTGCCGCGCGCCCTACGACCAAGAGGCCAGAAGCGAACACCTCGCGACCCTGGCCTATGAAACAGTGACCCAAGCGGAGTACCAAATCGTGATGGACCTCGGTTGTGGCTCGGGCAACAATGTTGCGTTTCTCTCAGCTCGCTGGCCCGGCGTGCAGACCTGGCTCGGGGTAGATCACGATCCCGCGCTTGTGGCTGCCGCCACCCTTCGCTTTGCCGATGGCAAACCTGAATTCGAGGGGCTCGTGGCAGATCTTCTCGATCTCGGGGAGCTGCTCGGCGAGCGCCAACCTGCCGTCTTGATCGCCAATGCGGTGTTCGACCTCTTTACCCAAGACATGATGGCAGAGATACTGGAAGTGCTTTCTATTTCTCGCACCCCCCTGCTCAGTACCTTGCTCTACACAGGCATGGTCTGGGAAGACGCTTTGCCTGACGATGGCTGGGTGATTGGCCAATATGAAGCGCACATGATGCGCCAACGACCCAGCGGTCGGGGGCTCGGGCCCAAGGCTCCTGAAGTGATCGCGCAGCTTGTGGAGGCATTAGGTGGCACCCTGCGCAGTGAGCCATCTCTGTGGAGGGTTCCCGCCTCCGATCAGCATCTGCAAGGACATTTGCTGAGATTCATGGAAGGCTCGGTGCCGGAAATGCTCTCCGATGCAGCCTCGCAGCAGCGATTTTTGAGCTGGCTCACAGCTCGCCGCGCCACCCCTTCGGTGTGCACGGTTCATCACCTCGATCAATGGATCACATGGTAACCAATTCCTCTATGCTGCCCCGGTCCATGACCACATGGCTCTCCGTGCATTCGGCGGCTACGCTGGCGGGCATGGGCTTGTCGCTGCTTGTGGGAGCGGCATGGCCTTTGGCATTGGTGGGTGCCTGCTCTTTTTTGGGAGGTTTTTTGGCGAATCAATCATCTTGGATAGAGGCGGGCAAGTTGGGCGGACCGGCCAATGCTGTCACAGGCTTCAGGCTGGGGCTCATGCTGCTTGCTGCAGCGCTCGGCAGCACGCTGGGCGATCTGGCGCTGGGGCTCTTGCTGGCGTTTGCTGCCGCGCTCGACGGGCTAGACGGCTATCTTGCCCGGCGATATGATGCCGCGAGCCTCTTTGGCGAATACCTGGACAAGGAGACCGACTCTTTTTTTGTGGCGCTGGGTGGCTTGTTGCTCTGGCAGACCCACGACATCGGGCTGTGGATCCTCGTGCCCGCGCTGCTGCGCCCGCTCTATGTGTTTGTGCGCAGGCAGATGAATCTCGGAGATAAAAAAGAGCCGAAATTCAAATATGGCCGCGTGCTCGCAGTGGTCCTGATGGTGGCAATTCCGCTGGCATTTGTCCTGCCTGATCCGCTGCGAAGCTGGGCGCTTGCCTTAGCAGTATCGCTAACAGCGTTGTCCTTCCTCAAAAGTTTTGTCTGGTTGTTTCAACAGCAACTTTCCTCATGAAAAAGAATATCGGAGAGATCCTTCAGCGAAGTGGGCGGGGAATGATTCGCGGCTTCCACGCCGCACGGCCCTATCTGTGGGTGGTACTGCTCACTCTCGTGCTCAATGTGTTGTGCTTTTTGCCGCAGACCTTTCTCTCGCTGGATGAAAGCATCGGTTTTCCCTGGCAGCTCAGCCTTGCCGACGGTGCCGCGCCCTGGTGGCTCAGTCGCGCTAATTCCGACTTATTTCGCATCTGGGGAGAATTGTGGGGCATTGGCCTATTTTTACTTCTCATTCGCCCTAAAAAAATATGGTGGCCGCTGCTGTTCTCACTTCTCATTCCCTTGCTGCTTATTTTCCAGGTTTATTATCAGGTATCGGTGCAGCTCTACGGGCAGCAGCCCTACTTGGTGAATGACCTTGCGCTGCTACGGGAGGTGGTGCCATTATTTCTCAATCAGGTACTCGGCTCCAATTGGAGTCTGGTGATCACTGCTGGCTTGATGGGGCTCTTCGGGTTTTTGCTGATTTCAGCGCTGAGCTGGGATTGGGCGCTTGCGTTGATCAAGGTGAAAGGCAGGAGAGCTGTTTTGCTGGCATGGGTGCTCATGGCGATTCCAGTGCTGTGGCTCACCATCGCGGGTCGCGACCTGGCAGATCCTGCCGAGCATCGGAGCATCAGATGGATTTCTGGCTCTGTTTCCAGTAGCCTCGACATACCCACCGGCACGGTGGTGGATGTGTTGCCAGAGGGCATAGACTTGTATCGCAGTTATTTCGAGGAACAGCTCGAAACCAAGCCAGATGTGTATTGGATTTTCTTTGAATCTTATGGCAAAGCGATTGCGCAGGACAGCCTGATGAGGGATCGCTATCAATTTTTTCAGGATTCGCTGCGGCGGGAGTGGGATCAAATAGGATGGCGTAGCGTGAGCCAGTATTCAAATTCGCCTGTGAAAGGGGGCAGAAGTTGGTTGGCATTTACCTCGGCTTTGGCTGGATTCAGGCTGGAAAATCATTTGATCTACAAAGACCTGGTAGAAAAATTCTACGATTATCCTCATGTCACTCGCTGGTTCAAAGAGCAGGGCTACACCACTACCCGCGTGAAAACGATGAACAAGCAGGAGGCTTCTACGCCAAGAAATCTGCTGCTGGCAGATCGCTTCTACGGCTTCGACCACTGGTTTCAGTACGATAGCATTCCTTATCAAGGATTCAAATACGATGTATTTGGCGGCATTCCCGATCAATACGGCCTAAACTACGCCGTAGAGACTACCCGCAGCCGCTCCGACGATCCGATGTTTTTGTTCATGATCACGATGTCGGGTCACCAACCCTGGTTTCCGCCCGCGCCCGTACTGGAAGACTGGCATCTGCTCGATTCCATCAAAGAAGATCCCCGTCACATTCCGCTGGACAGTGCTGCACAGGCCAATCTTTATTTTTTCTATGAGGCGCGATTGCGCGAAGGTACCCGCGAGCGGTATCAGAACACGGTGGAATATCAATTCAAGATGATGGATCAGTTCATGCGTCGCGAGGCAGACAGCAACAGCATCTTTGTTCTCATCGGCGATCATCAGCCGCCGGAGCTGGGCATGAGCTGGCATTTCAATTTCTCCACCCCGGTTCACATTGTGTCGAGGGACACGGCTTTGTTGGAGGAATTCAGAAAAATCGCCTTTGTGGATGGCCTGTACACCGAGCCGGTCGGCAACAAACCTGTGCAACACGAGGCCCTGTTTTCCCTTTTCGTGACGAGGCTCCTCGCCCGCTACGGCGCTGGGCAACCCGATCTGGAGTGGATCCCCGACGGCCTTCGGGTGCCGGAAGAGGAGTGATGGGGAGGTCTTGAGGGGGAAGGTATATGGGAAAAACAGGTATATGGGAAAAACAGGTATATGGGAAAGAAGGTATATGGATAGGGCGAAATGTTTGCTTTTTCATTCCCCAATTCCCCCATTTCTCCCTTCCCTCATTCAGTAATTCAGCAATTTCCCCACTCAACCATTTCCCCCTCAGTGAATCCTATCGCATCACACATACTCCCTGACCATGAAGGCAAGCTACGGCTGGCCCCTCAGTTTTTTATCATCGGCGAGCGAAAATGCGGATCATCTTCCTTGTTTCGCTACCTCGCGGCACACCCCTTGGTGTTGCCGGGGGTCAGGAAAGAGCCCAACTTTTTTGGCCGGCCTCAGGCGGTTCACCGAGCTGATTTCGGCAAATACCTGGCCCAGTTTCCCCTGGCAGAGGAAGAGGAAGAAGCTACCCTCATCTGGCCGGAGCTCGATGAATCGGGCCAACTCTATGAAGTTCCCGTCACGAAAGCACGACAAGCAGGAATCCGCTATCTCACTGGTGAGGCGAGTGCCAACACATTTTGCGACGCAGATCCGGCGTTGGTGAAGCAATTTTTGCCCGATGTTCGGCTCATTGTCATCCTTCGCGATCCTGTGGAGCGAGCCTTTTCACATCATCGAATGTTGCTGCGATTTCAGGAAGAAGGGAGAGAGCTGGGGCGAAAAATAAAGTCGTTTGAAGAAGACATAGAGCAAGAAATGATGGCTGAAGGCGCAGGAGAATGCCTGGCCCCCGGCAAATACATCGACAACCTGCAGCGCTGGGATGCGGTGTTTCCCGCATCGCAGCGACTCGTGCTGTTCGCGAGCGAGCTCGACGAGCATCCGCAGCGAGTGATGGATGCCGTGCTCGCCCACATCGGCCTGCCTGCCTGGACCTACCCACCTGAAGATCTGCGGGTTCGCTACAATGTAGCTCCCGCCTCTTCTTGCCCTGCGCATCTGCGCACCCGGCTGCGCGCGTTTTACGAGCCATCCAATGCCCGCCTCGCTACGTATCTGGGCCAGGAATTGCCCTGGTGAGGGGGCGAAATGAAGGTTTTTTCGGTCCCACAAAAAAAGTCCCCGCGCCGAATGGGCAAGGGGACTGAATAATTGGTCGTAATCAAAATACTTACATGCGCAGGGCGCGGAGCTGCAGGGCGAGCCCGGCATTGGGGCGGAAGGAAAACTCTGCGAAGTCGCGGCCAAAGCGGGTGGTCACGTTGGCATAGGCCACGAGGTTTTGGCTCATGCGGAGGTGAAAGCCTGTGGTGGCACTATAATATTGTTGCTTTACGGTGGTGCCCGCATCGGTCACGAAGCGCTGCTCACCGACTCCGGCAGAAAGCCGTAGCCAATTGCGTAGCATGAAGCCAGCCTCTACTTCGCGATAATCGGGCGTGGTGCCGGTGGCAGGAAGCACATCCACAAGGCCTTGAAGGGCATTTACTTCTGTGAGCGCTTGTGGAGTAAGTTGGCCATAGGTGCCAAACACACCCACAGAATGTGGGGCGCGGTAGCCGCCATTGAATCGATATCCGAGAAAGCCAAATGCCTGCCAGTTGAGCCGCTGTGCATTGGTGGCCTGCTCAAGGGTGGTGTGGCCATCTTGACCAGATGGAAAGGCTGCACCCGCTTGATCAATAATGTACTGAGGCCCACCGCCTGCCACCAACATCAGTCGGTGATACTTCGGCGGTGTTTGTGTCGTGGTGCGCGAAGGGGCGCAATTGCGGTCGGCAGAGGAAGAGTTGCATTGTGCATAGGAAGGCACCAGAGCTGCCATGACCATCAAACTGAGTAGGATCTTCTTCATGGGAAAAATCGTTGGTGGAAAGTGGATGAAAAGAAGGAAACGAGAACCCTGAGGTTCACTTAATGAAACGAAAGCTCAATGTGAATGATATTGGAAATCAGGGAGTTGCGAAAATATCGCAACATTCACCATGCCCATCATTAAGCCCTTTATCATCGACAACATTTATTCACCAACGTTGCAGTTATGGAGAAAAACTTCTTCTCTGGTTTTCGATTTTCCTGCTTGTTTAAAGAAGGTTTTGAGGTTGCTCAGTGCTTCGTCGATGCTTTCCTTAGATAAGTAAGGGCTCGTCTCATACAGTGCCCAGATAGCGTCCTGTTTGTCCAGAATCTGATTGAGTGTGCTTTCGAGAATCTCTTCCTCTACGCAGAGCACTTTGTAGGTCTGTCGCTTTTCGTAGGGGGTGACTTTGGAGTTGGGGTTGAATACCGTGTAGGAGGCATTCACGAGGCCCGACCAATCGAAATCATAGGGAACCACAATGGGACGGCCCCCAATTTCGGGGTTGGTAATGACTTCCACATTTTGCCTCACCGACACATCAAAGTCTTGATTGGCCACCATATATTGGAAAAGATGGACCATGAGGAGCGCTTGCAGATCTACATCATCGGCTCTGATATCCACATCACTGTCGATTTTGACAGCTCCGAGCCGCTGGGCCATTTCGTCGTCGTCTTCGATAAAAAAGGCATAGTGAGTGGCTGTAGGCAGCTCGCCTGTGGCGTCCACGTAATCTATTTTGGCCAGCCGCACCAAAAAGCTCATGTTGGACACAAGTTGGTACATCCGGTAGATGTAGTATTCTCGTAGGATGTATTCATCGGCCTGGCAGTGAGTCACCATTTTGAGTTTTCTCTGTCCGGCAAAAACGCCGGGAATGTCGTCGTCTTTGTCAAATTTGAGGCGGATAGGAGGGAAGTCGCAGATCACCGGGTCGCGGCGGAAAGCGCCTCTTACCTTAACTTCGGCACCAATAATTTGCTCCGCGCCATTGGCATCGGCATAAGAGAGAAGCACATCGTGATAATCGGGGTCGCCGCCCCGATCATTGAGCACCTTGCCCCAATCGCCCGTGATCCGGACCGATAGCAAGTCTTCGGAAGCAAATAATGGTGATTGTGCAAAGACTGGGCTACTACACAGGAGGGATCCCAGAAATATCAGGGGGAGGATTGATTTTCGATTCATGAGCTAGCGTGTATGTGTAGCCACAATATACCAAAGCCGGAAGGGAAATTCCTCTTCCGGCTTTGATTGTTTTAGTAAAATGAATAATATATCGAGTTGTGAAATTCTTCGAGACGCTTTTTGAGGCCTGACTAATTCACTACCGGCGCTTCTTCTACTTGTCGTACTTCCTTGGAGTCATTGTCAAACAAGAAGGCGACAACCTTGCAATTTTCGGGAGCCCAGCCAGCTTTGAGGGTAAAGGAATAAGATTTGGTAAATCTGCTATCGGGCGAAATGGGTCCTGTGCTGATGGGCTCTCCCCAGGTTCCGTTGATCGCTGCGCGCAGCATATCGTGGTGAGTATAGCCCTGGAGATCTGGATCTGCGTAGCGATAATCTTTTTGCCAGTCTTTGATATTATCCTCGATGAGATACACAGCGAGTTGATCGTTTTCTCCGCCTTCTACCAGATATTTCACATCAATGACGGTGGTAAGGCGAAGGCTATCAGGGTTGTAGCAATTAAATACGCGAATTCCCGCCTCAGGGGCGAGGTCGAGTGCCTGTTGGATCCTGCTTTGATATGCCCCGGCCCCGATGATTTTATCCCGGCGATCTACCATTCCCAATGGAACTACATCAAAAGGATTGAGAGCATTGTAGAGATCTCGTCCCGGATCGGTTCGAAAATCGGTGTTGTATTTGTCGCCAGTAGATTTAGGATTGGATAGGGCCCCGGCATGGATCGACATCACCACCATTTTGTTGGCAAAAATACCTCCTTTAAGCGAGTGGATGATTTCGCCAATTTCAGGACAGTTGCCGCATTGGTGACCTGTCATCTCCTCTACCAGTACCTTGCGCACGATCGGCTGCTGAAATGGTTCTGTTTGCATGGCGAGTTCCACGCATTGCTCATCGGCCGGCAGCGCGCTGATGGGGTTGTCCAGATATGGTGCCTCGATGATGTCGCAACCTGCCAGTAGAAGAAAGAAGGGAAAAAGGCGGAGAAGTTTCATAACGTGATGGTCTGATTGGTCAATGGAAAATACGAAATCAATCGAAAAATTAGAAAGAGGAACTGATCGAGAGGCTAAAACCATTGGCTGCTGGCACTTCACGACAAATTCCCCCAACACATAGCAACCCTCTACGCTGCCGGCTGTAGCCAAATGAGATCCTGCTCGACTCAAAGGCATAGGCCACCTGCCCGTTGTAGTAATGAACGCGAAGCTCTGGATTGGGGTTGGCATAGTTCCACTCATCAAACACGGTAAAATACCAATTGGGAGAGATCGATATTTCTGCCAGGGCCAGTGCCCAAGATCCCAGGTCTTGCTTGGTGTACATGTGCTGAAGCTCTGTGCGCAGCGACACTCGGCGCGAGAGCTTATATTGTGTCTCCAGCACTTGGATATGTGTATTCACGATGCCATATCCAGCATTCACCGAATTAAACTCAATGATGTCCTTATTGTACTTCAGGTATATATAGGTGAAAATGAGTCGAAGATCTTTGGTCATTCGGCGGTTGATCTCCAGGTTGATATCCTGAAAGTAGAGATTGCCCGGATCACCGATGAAAGAGGTCTCATATCGAAAATTTGGCTCCACGAAGGTGGTATCCAGCCCATGAATCCGAGAGTAGTTGAGCTGAAGCTTGGTGCCATACTTGCCGCCCAAAACAGTACTTTTGGGAATGGTGTAGAGCAAGGTTCCCTGAATGCCGACCTCTCCGTTGAGCTGGGTAGCATAGGGGTAAAGCGTGGGCAGGCGGTAGGTATGCAGCTTCGAGATCGGCGGTAAAAAGCTCAGAGAAAGCTCTTGTAAGCTCACTTGCCGCTCCGAACGGAAATCGAAATTGTCGATGCGCTTGGCCGAAAATAGCAGGCCGAAGCCCTTGGTCGCGTAGCTCGCATTCAGATAGAGCGCATTGCCGGGATTATAGACAAATTTATTCAGCTGAAAAGGATCGTTGATTTTGTAGGCAGCCTCGCCATCTACAGAAAGCCCCCCGCGAATCAGCCTGAAACGCCCCCCAAAAGCAGAGACGTTCTCTGGAAGCTGCAAAATCAAGTCGTCGTCTTGTTGATATTTGCTCATGATGCTTCCCCCCAAAAACAAGCGGGTTTTGCTCTCTTTCAAGGCAGGAAACAAATCATTCACTGACATATCTACATCTGCGCCGCGAAGGATAGACTCTGTCCTTTCCCAAAACTTGCGCTGCTTGCCAATAATGCCCTTGAGTGTGAGCCCCTCTTTGGGCCGAAACTGCACCCGGATCCCGTCCACAGAGTTGTCGATTCCGAGCCCCCATTCCTGATAGGATCGAAACACAATGCCGTTGCCAAACTGATCATAGAAGTTGCCTACGGTAATATCAAGCTTATCGCCCTGATATTCCGCAAAGCGGTAGGCAATACCTTGCCCTTCGTAGCGGCCGTCAAAACCCAGGAGGGGATTGAGATAGGCTTCGTAGCGAAGACCAGCCGAGAGATTTCCACGATTGTAGGTAAGCTGCAAAAACGAATTGGAGAGCACGCGCTCGTCAACGGCATTGGCGCCAATCACAGAGTCTTCAAACAGATATTGGACGTCGGTCTGAAAGCTTCCGCTGATGCGTCCGGGATCATTGTTTTGTGAAAACCCAGGAATCGCAAAGAGCCATAGCCCAAGACATAAGGTAGAAGTCAGCAGCTTCATGCAGGATCATTTAGGATGGGAAACTAGCGTAGAGCAAAAGGAGAATTGGCCCGTTGTTCAAATTTAAGAAATCCCCTGTTCATCTGAACAGTTATCCATGTGTGCAAAAGCGGATTCCCCTACAATTGATCCTTCTTCATGTACTCTTTTTGGTTTTTTGTCTGTTGACCGACTCATTCTTGGTCGAAAAGTGGGAAAAGGATGTAACAAAAATCATAAATAGTAGTATTGCTATTATGTTTAATAGTTAAGCAAACTGACCTCGTAAAACCGCTCATTTTTTCACTCATGATTCAAACCAAAACGATTGTAGGGGTAGCCCATGGCGATGGCATCGGGCCAGAAATCATGGAAGCTGTGCTCCATATCTTGCACAAAGCAGGGGCATCTATCCAAGCCGCGCCAGTGAGAATGGGAAAGCAGGTGTATGAATCGGGAGTGAGCGCCGGAATCGACCCCTCTGCCTGGGAGTTACTACATCAGCACCCAATATTGCTCAAGGCACCCGTAACCACGCCTCAAGGCGGTGGCTACAAAAGCCTCAATGTTACCCTTCGCAAATCTCTGTCTCTCTTTGCCAATGTGCGTCCGGTTAGGGCGTTCTCTCCCTATGTACCCACCATTTCGCCCAAGATGGATTTGGTGATTATCAGAGAGAATGAAGAAGACCTCTACGCAGGAATCGAGCATCAGCAGACTGCCGATGTGGTGCAGTGCCTCAAGCTCATCACAAGACCAGGCTGCGAAAAAATCATCCGCTACGCATTTGAATATACCCGTGCGCAGGGACGCAAAAAGCTCACGTGCATGACCAAAGACAACATAATGAAGCAAACCGACGGATTGTTTCATCAGGTGTTTCGGGAAATAGGAGCGGAGTATCCCGAGATAGAGCAGGATCACATGATCATCGACATCGGTGCGGCCTATGTCGCCCAGCGGCCCGAGCAGTTTGATGTCATTGTGTTGCCCAACCTTTATGGCGACATCGTTTCCGACATCGCTGCGCAAGTGGCGGGATCAGTCGGGTTGGCTGGTTCTGCCAACATTGGTCCTCGATGTGCGATGTTTGAGGCCATTCACGGGTCTGCGCCTGATATTGCCGGGCGTGGCATCGCCAATCCATCCGGCCTGCTTCAAGCAGCTTGCATGATGCTTCAGCACATCGGGCAGGGTGATGTGGCTGCCCGCATAAGCAATGCATGGCTCGCCACCCTCGAAGATGGCATTCACACAGCTGATATTTTCCGCGACGGATTTAGTCGGGCCCAGGTAGGTACCATGGCTTTCGCAAATGCCGTTGTTGATCGCTTGGGTGAGTCCCCTCAGCACCTCCGCAAGGAGGTTCTCACTGCCTCTGCTCCCATCATCATTCCTCCTTATCAGCGAGCTGCTGTGCAGAAAACACTAGTCGGGGTGGACCTGTTTCTCGATTGGGTAGGCGAAGATCCTCAAGCGCTTGGGCAGGTAATAAGTAATCTCGCCGGGCCTGAGATGCAACTCAAAATGATTACCAACCGCGGGGTGAAAGTGTATCCCGAAGGGTTGAAAGATACCTTCTGTACTGATCATTGGCGCTGCCGTTTTGTTAGTGCCAAGGCCACGGTAGCTACAGAAGTGAAAACATATTCTCCCATCTCCTATCAACAAATTCTGGATCTCTGTACCAGTCTTCATCAAGCTGGCTTTGACATCGTCAAAAGCGAGCATCTCTATGAATTTGACGGAGTCCGAGGTTTCTCGCTCGGACAGGGGGAATAAAGTTGGGTTTATGTCCGTTGGTACCTCCCGGTCAGCGATGATCGGGGGGATTTTTTTTGTGGGGGCTAGCATTAGCATATAATGATCTGGATCAAGGAAGATTCAGCAAATTTGCAACTCATGGGTGCAGGCGCGAACTTTTGTTGTTCAATCTTGTTTCGTACCGCATGAATTCTTCCCAACCTTTGGTCACCGCGGCCAACTCTCTGAATGAAAAGGCCAAATTTTTCTATTTGCTCCTTGCTTCTCTATTCATCACCGCCTTGGTGGCTACCAATCTCGTAGCCAATAAATTTATTACCCTTGATCTGGGGTTTCACACCTTCGTGATTTCGGCGGGTGTGCTTCCCTATCCCATCACCTTTCTCATTACCGACATTCTCTCTGAGATTTACGGGCAACGACGAGCCAATCAGGTAGTGTTTGTGGGGTTTTTCGCTAGTGCATTTGTGCTACTCATTGTTTGGCTGGCCCTGATATTGCCAGCCTCCAGCAATTCTCCCGTAGGGGATGCTGTTTTCAGTGAAATGTTCCAAAGCTCCTGGCGCGTAGTTGCTGCTTCTATGTTGGCTTACCTGATCGCACAATTTGTAGATGTGCGCCTGTTCCATTTTCTGAAAAAACTAACCAACAGCAAGCACCTCTGGATTCGAAATAATGGATCTACGATCCTGTCTCAATTTGTGGACTCCACGATAGTGATGATGGTGTTTTTTATTGGAGTCAGGCCTATTGAGGAGATTATGAGCTTGGCAGTCGATGCGTGGTCCTATAAAATTGTTGTAGCGCTGGTCGATACTACATTTATATATGCCGCGGTAGCCATCATTCGTTCCAGGCTTCAGCTCAAACCCGGGGAAGAAGTTGTGATCTAGAGCAGAACATTCGACAGGTATAATAGAATAATTTGGTCAAAAAAATAGATATTTTACTATTTTTATTTGCAAAAATTCTCTATTTTTAGCTCGTGTCCTCCCTTTCTCACAAGCCTCACGACCGCTTTTTCAAGAGCGCATTTTCCGA
>JANQTF010000115.1 GCA_030731845.1 Bacteroidia bacterium
TCATCTCACTAGAATTAAAGGGTAAATACCCTAATTTAGGAAACGCGGACTTGGGAAACTACCGAAGGTTTCGTGCAACATCGACTACGAGCTACTTCCTCCCTTCGGTCGTCGCAGCGCGTAGTCGTGTCGTTGTGTGTCACTCTAGGAAACAGATTGCTCAGATGAACTATCAGACATATAAACCACATAAAGACTTGGAATCCATAGTCAAATTCTATTGGACTTTGGAAGTGCCTTTTGACCCCAATAATCAGAAGCAAAAAATCGTTCCTGACGGCTGTATAGAAATGACTTTTAATTTTGGCGACAAGATTAAAAGATATACTTCAGAAAATGACTTTCTCCTTCATCCCAATGCAATGGTAATGGGACAGAGAACAAAATCATATTTCATTTTACCTTTTGGTAACGTTGACACATTCGCAATATGCTTCTATCCTATTGGATTTGTGAACTTCATACAGACACCACTTAAAAACTTAGTTGACAAGGAAACACCCATTTCAGAACTTTTCGGACAAGAAGAAGCCTATGAATTAGAGCAACAAATGATAAATGCTATTGATTCTCAACAACGGATTGATATCATAGAAAGCTTTCTATCAAAAAAACTTAACGAAAAGAATACGATAAGCAATATCGTGAAATCAACTGTTGATGCTCTGCTCAAAACAAAAGGAACAACTCCTATAAATGCTATTTTAAAGGATGACAGTTCAAAAAGAAGACAGCTTGAAAGGCATTTTAGAAAACAAGTTGGCATCAGCCCCAAGCAGCTAGGCAAAGCTATTCGACTGCAAGCGACTTTAAATTTGTTGCTCAACAAAAAATCAGAAACACTGACAGACATTGCTTACGAGAGTGAATATTTTGACCAAAGCCATTTCCTAAAAGATTTTAAAGACCTTGTTGGGATTACACCAAAGGAGTTTTTAGACAATGAACATATGGCTCTATCTGCACTTTTTTACAAATAAGTTTGCAGTGTCGCATTTCTACTATTTTGAACTTCTGTCATGCTGTAATTTTCCTCCTGAATTCAAATTAAAAAACTAATGGCACTTAAAAGTATTGTTTTTGCTGTAGTGGGTTTTGTAATGTGTTTTGCTTCATGCAACAATTCGAACAGGACTAATTCAGAAGCATCGGCACATGACACCATAACAAAATCAAAAGGAGAAAATATGAAAAGTTACATTTCAATGTTTGAAATTCCTGCAACGGATATTTCACGGGCTATTAGTTTTTATCAAGCATTGTTAGATATCAAAATAGAAAAAATGGATGTTGAAGGAATGCAAATGGGAATCTTGCCTTATGAAGGACAAATGGTAACAGGTGTCATCATTCAGGCAGATGGTTACAAACCTTCAGCAGATGGAGTAACTATGTACTTGAACGCAGGAGAAAACCTCCAAGTAGTGCTTGATAGAGTAGAGAAAAATGGTGGACAAATAATACTACCTAAAACAGCTCACGCGGACGAAAGTGGATACTTTGCTCTATTCCTCGACTCTGAAGGAAACAAAATGGCTCTTAATTCACGAAATTAGCGGATAAGTAAAAGAGCGAACGCACAACATTGTATAAAAGTAATAGCGGTTTGGGTGTAAACTCAAACCGTTTTTGCGTTTAATTAGGTAAATTTAATGCCGAAAGGTAAGTGCATTTAATCCGCTACTGCTCTTATACAAACCGTTACCACACATAAAAAAACAAGATTGAAAGGAAAATACATTTTCAAATCAACCAGACTTGGCTTTCGGAATTGGAGAAGTGAAGACCTCGAAGAGTTTGCCGAGATGAATAAAGACTTAGATGTAATGGAACATTTTCCAAAGCCACTAAGCAGAACTGAATCCGAAAAACTAATGAAGCGAATGCAAGCACATTATGAAAAAAACGGATACACATATTTTGCGACAGAACGATTAGATACGGGTGAATTAATCGGATTTATAGGGTTAGCCTATCAGGAATATAAAACAGAATTTTCCCCAGCAATTGATATAGGTTGGCGTCTAAAAAAGGATGCTTGGGGCAAAGGATATGCTACCGAAGGTGCAAGAAGATGCTTGACACTTGGATTTAATGAATTGGGAATTGAAAAAATCTTTTCTACCTGCACAATTGGAAACAAAAAATCAGAAAATGTGATGAAAAAAATCGGAATGATAAAGAAGGGAGAATTTAATCATCCAGAATTGACAGCGTTTCCAGATTTTGAAAAATGTATGTGGTACGAAATTGAGAATAAATGAAGCGTGTGGTAAGAAAGGTCATGATGTCCATGCCTCCTACCCCCGCTGCCTGCTCATAGCTGAACCATTCCCCACAACACACACTCCCCCAGCATCCCCTCCTTCCTTCCTGGCATCTAAGAAAATCGAATGCTTTTCTGAGATTCGAGTACGCAATGTGTCCTCGTCTCAGAAGAAATTTGTGATGTACCGATCAAGTCGGCGAGTGCCTGACTTAACACCCATACATCATGAGCAACAGCATTCTAGCATTAATGGATCCGGAGATTCTCGAAGGAATGAAGCTCCTACCACCGGAACTAACTCAAGGAGGGCCCATCGATCAGTCTTATCTGGCCATGAGAGAAATGATCAAGGGCATGGAAGCAGCGCCTTTTGCGAGCACGACCATGACGATGGAAGAAAGGTCCGTGAATGCAGCAGGCAGGGATATCCGCTTCTTTATCTACCAACCGGCAGATATGAATCAGCATTCAGGCATTTGCATCTATTGGATTCATGGCGGGGGAAACGTCGTGGGCACGCCCAGAGAGGATGATATTGCCGCACTATTTGTGGACCGCCTGAAGTGCACGATGGTTTCGGTTGATTATCAACTCGCTCCTGAACATCAGCACCCCGAGGGCATGGAAGACTGCTACGCGGGATTGATATGGACAGCGCAACATGCCGAAGAACTCAACATCGACAAGCATAAAATTGCCGTTTGTGGCGAAAGTGCAGGGGGAGGAATGGCCGCGCGAACGGTTTTGCTCAATCGTGAGCGCAAAGGAGTGGATATCGCTTTCCAACTCCTGAAATGCCCCATGCTCGACAACACCCACGACACGGAATCAGGAAGACAATCGGGATACCTGGGCTGGGACAGAGATTCCTCCTTGTGGGCCTGGAACGCCTACCTGGGCGGAGACCTGGGCAAAGCTGCTACCCCGCTGCAAAGTCCATCCCGCGCCACTGAGTTAAGCGGGCTTCCGCCTACTTTCCTGTATGTCGGAGCCAATGAGCTTTTCAGGGACGAGGTGATTGCCTATGCCCAGCAGCTCATGAAAGACGCCGTGCCCACAGAGCTATACGTCGCGCCGGGCGTTTCCCATGGCGGCGAAAGAATGGCACCCGCTGCCAAAATCTCCCAAACAGCTCACCATCTTATGGTGGATGCCATCGAACGGGCTTTTAACATAACATCGTCATGAACAAGGCTAGCTCATGGATCAGCTTACTGGTAGCATGTTCAATGCTTTCCTGCAGCAGCACACAAAAAGCACCTACCACCTCGTCTCAAGAAGTCAACTCTCAACATTTACCCAACATGGAATTAACAGAAATCTCCCCCATTGAAAAAGTAGGCTATGAAAAACTCAAAAATAGCCATTGGGTAGCCCATACCGAAATTATGATTGATGCCACTCCCGAACAAGTCTGGAGTGTATTGACGGACACCAAAAGCTATCCCGACTGGAATGAAATCATTCTCAAAATTGACGGTGAAATAGTGGACAAGGGAGAAGTGGATGTGCTGTTTAAGGCCGGTCCCAAAGCCAAGCCCCAATTGTTTCATAATTTCCTGTATGTGGAAGACGGCGTGGAGTTTTATTGGAGTCAGGTTCAAGCATTGGGTATCAAGGATAGACATTGTTTCCGTGTAGAAGCCACCGAGGATGGCAAAACAAGATTCATCCAGTCTGATCAGGCTTTGGGCGGATTGACATGGATGCTGGGAAAAGTGGCCGCCAAAACACAATTAGAGGTTTATCCCATGTTTAACCGATCTTTAAAAGCCGAAGTGGAGAGAAGATATCCTCACAAAAAGTAAGCGCAACTTATGCTCGAACAACTAGACCTGTACATCAACGCGCAAAAAACAATCGCCAATTACATGTTGGGCTTTGGTCTCCTCATGATTCTATTGGCTGTTGTTTTGCATTTTGCCGGGACTCACTCCCTCTTCTATGGAATGAAGATCGGGCTGCTGCTGCTTGGCTTGTTTTCAGCGATGAGCGGATACGGTTACCGAAAAACGGAAGAAAAATTGTTGCAGAATCAAACCCGTTTGTATCGCGAAGACCCCTCCCGATTTCATCAAATCGAAAAAGAGCGAATGGAAAAGGTGGTAAAAAACTTTCCCAAAATCCGCTTGGCGTTCGTGGCTGTCATCATTTCCCTGCTGATCGTTATTGTTGTGAACAAAAACAGTTTTGTGAATGGGTTGCTGTTTTCCGTGATTATTCTTTTGATGGGAAACACGATCATCGAAACCGTATCCAAACCCTCCATTGACAGGTACTATGAGCAGCTCTCTGATTTTTGATCAAGAACCCACGCACATGAAAGCGTGTGAGGTCAAGAAGAAAAGGTGCTGACAATCAGGATCTTGCCTCAATGTCTCGCCTCCCAACATCTCAGGATCTATTTACATGGCAGATATCATCAGAATTGAAAGCATCAGCATGTTTCACGACATGCTCAAAATGCCCCCTCCGAAGCATCCTTTACTCACTGTCGTTGATTTTTCAAAACTTGAGCACTTCGGGCAAAATTCTGCGCAGGAAGGTGCGAAGGTCGCTTCGTCCTTCTATGCCATTACCCTGAAGCATCTGAAAGCCGGAAGCCTGCAATATGGCAGGAAGCAAATAGATTTTCAGGAAGGCAGCCTGTTCTTTTCATTTCCAGATCAGGTTGGGGTTTTACAAAATCCGGTCTTCGAAGAATGCGCCTACAACTGGGGGTTGTTCTTTCATTCAGATTTGATTCTTGGTACCCCCCTGGCCCAGAAAATGGCGGATTACACCTTTTTCAGGTACGCCGCAAACGAGGCCTTGCACCTGTCTGAAGACGAAAAGGAGAGTCTTTCCAGCATTGTACATTCCATTCAGACCGAACTCAACCGGCCCATAGACAAGCACACAAAAAACGTGTTCGTGTCGGCCATCGATCTGCTGCTACATCATTGCCACCGGTATTACGACAGGCAATTTATTACCCGCGAGAATGAGAATCATACGGTAGTGGGAGCAATCAACACCTATTTATCCACCTACTTTGCTGCTGCCTCCCTCCCCGAAAAGGGACTACCAACAGCTTTGCAATGCGCCGAACATGTGAACCTTTCTCCCAATTATTTGAGTGATCTGCTTCGCAAAGAAACCGGCAAAACCACCCAGGAGCACATTCATTATCACCTCTTGGAAATTGCCAAAGATCGCCTGCTAGGAAGTGATGATTCGGTCAAGGCAATTGCCTATTCCTTAGGATTTGAATACCCGCATTATTTCAGCAATTTGTTCAAGAGAAAAA
>JANQTF010000116.1:0-7121 GCA_030731845.1 Bacteroidia bacterium
TGCTACAAATGTGCGACCCTTCCAGGGTCGGGGGAGCGGGCAACATCTCGCTTCTCACCATCTCATTTCACCCCCAACCCCCTCGCCAACTCACAGGCCGACGCACAGGGGGCTTTAAGATCCAGTCTCGCTTCTCAATATCTCATTCCCCCAGCCATGCAAACAGCAGAATGGCATTGGCATTCCAGTTGATCGCGACTTCGTTGGTAGAGTAGCTGCACCATTCGTCAAGATAGCGCAAGGCGGGATATTTGCTGGGATAGACCTCACAGTCCTGGAGTTTGACCACATCTTGCGGGCCTCCGGCCATGAGGCCCGGCACTGGCAGGGCCACTCCGTCGGCGCGGGAAGGCCGGTGGTGAATGTTGAGGGGAAAACGCGAACCCAGATCGGTGATGAAGCAGAGATCAAGGGGGTTTTTGCCTAACAGATATTCCCCAACTGACTCCGCCTCGGTTGTAAAATCTGCCTTGGGCACGAAGACATTGCTCATGAGATACCACAGCCCCATCCGGGCATGAATGGCATTGCTGCCCCAATTAAAGTCCTCCTCTTTCATGCCTAGGGGCACCTGATAGGCATTGAATCGGGCCTGTCCTTTCATTTTTTCTGAGCGCCAGAGACATTGCTCCCGCCACTGTCCTTGTTCGGCGGCGGTGAGCCTGTCGCGATGCAGAGCCAGAGAGAGCATGGCCTTCCAGGAGGCATCGCCATAAAACGGAATGCGCCCCTGAACCACTTGAAAGAGCCTGTCTAGTTGGCGGTACTGCTTGTCGCCCGTGGTGAGCCACAGTTCCAGGGCAGCCCAGGCCCATTCATCTTCCAGAAATTCGTCCTTATATTCTCCTGTACTGACATCAGAAGGGTTTTTAAATTTCAGGTCGGGATGGGCGATGCACCATTGCCATGCCAGGGTGGAAGCCGACAGGCAGCGATCAGCCAGGCCGGGAAAGTCGGCCTCATAGGCGCGAAGGATGCGGGAAGCCTGTGCGGTGGCCGCTACAAAAGTGAGGGTGGAAGCGGTGCTCATCCCGATGAGGTATCGGGCATCCTGATCGCCCTCGGGCATCACGAGCTGCGCGTGGTGGAGCGCAGTGAGCTTGTGTGGAACTGCCCCGGTGGTGTCTTGCAGCGAAAGCAAATACTGAAGGCCTACCATGGCCTCATCCAGTACATCGGGCACCTGATTTTGTGATTCGGGAATGTTGAGGGAAAGGGCTTTCCATTTTGGGCCTAGCTCCAGTAAATGAAGCAGGCTCCAGGTCACGAAGGCCGTGGGCCCGGTATATTTTCCATAGTCACCCGCATCGTACCAGCCTCCGGGATAGGCAGCGGTGGAGCCAGAAGGTCGGGCAGAGGTGGAAGCAGAGGGATGCGTGATGACTTCTGTGTCGGGATGGCCTGCGCCGCGGGCCCATTCACCAGCAAATTCCTCCGTGAGAGCTTGGGAAGACCGCTGAAAATAGAGGCTACGAATGAGGGAGCGGGCAACCATCAGATTCGCATCTTCCTGGATAGAAAACAGCTCAGAGTCTCCCACTTGGGGCACAGAGAGTCGATATTCTCCTGCTTCATTCCATTCAGAAAAATCGGCCGTAGCAGCCCATTGAGCGGCAGATTCCCACAACAAAGCCGGACCGATCTTTCCTGAAAAAGCGGTATCTCCTGCAACTGATATCACGAAAAACGGCCCAGGCTTGCCATCCAGAATCACTGCTTTTTTGGTTCCGCCGAGGGAGTATCCGGCCTGGCTGAGGTGAATCCTGTCGGCGGGTGGTTGAACAACGGCTTGCCCGGCAAGCTGACAGGAACAAAAACCAATGCTCAGCAGCAAAGAGACTGATAGGAAGAAAAAAGATGTGCGCATACTCGAAATATAGGCAATCACGGGGCACGATGATCTGATCAGGTGCGAATGCTCCAAATCTGCTGATCAATGGCACATGCAGTGCCAGTATGCGCTGAAAGCCTGGCTATGCAGGATTTTTTTCTGATTTGCCGCGCCAAAACATGGCCAGGGAAGAACCCGAGACATTCATCAACGGCCCAAAGACAGCGGGCGCGAGTCCTACGGTGGCGAGTTTGCCCATCTCCAGGGCTAGTCCGGATGCCAGTCCGCTGTTTTGCATGCCCACTTCCAGGGCGATGGTGCGACAGTCTTTTTCGTCCATGCGAAGGACTTTGCAGGCGCCATAGCCAAGGGCATATCCGCTTGCATTGTGAATGAGGCAGGCAAGGAGCAAGAGCCAACCTACTTCGAGCAGGCTATCGCGGCCACTCGCCGTGATCACGGTGATGATCAGCCCGATGCCGATCATGCTGATCACGGGCATCACCGATTTGAGGAAGCTGGCTTTTTGCTGGAGAATCCAGCCAGCGAATACAAAGAGCCACCCTGCAGCGATCACCCAGGCCCATTCTGTCAGGTCCAGCCACCACATTGCCCCAACCACGCCCAGCACAGCCACCAATGGGAGCACTCCCTGCTTTTTGGATGCCTGGAAAGCGACGCGGTTGAAGAGGATGCCCATCACGATGGGGATGATCACGATCTTGAAAATGCTCGCCATCATTCCCCAAAAATCAATCGGGACGAGGGTGCCTGCGAGTTTCTCCATGAGAAAAGGGGTGAACAATGGCGCCAACATGGTGGCCACAGCCGTGAGGGTCACCGAAAGGGCAAGATTAGCCTTGGCGAGATAGGACATCACATTGCTGGCCAGGCCACTGGGCGAGGCCCCGACCAAGATGATGCCTGCGGCAATCTCTGGCGGAAACCCGAAGGTCGTGGCGATCCCCCACCCTACCAAGGGCATGATGGTGAGTTGACACACCATGCCCACAACTACCCCTTTGGGCATTTTCAGGACGCCGTAAAAGTCTTTCAGACTCATGGCCGTGCCCATCCCAAACATGATGAGTTGAAGAAGCGGCACGATGAGTAGCTTCATCTGAAAGCCTCCGATCTCAATAAAGGGAGCCGGAAAGGTGAGGGACAAAATCACAGCGACGAGCACCATGATGCCAAAGGAAAAGCGCTTAATCATAGGGGAAGACGGTGACATATCCAGCATCAGCGGAGGGTGGGCACAAATCACCGAAAAAGAATCCTGATGTTCAATGCTCAATCTCTCTTTTGAGCCCTGTCGAATAGATGATTCCCCCCAACGAAAATCCCCCAAAGGCTGTGCAGCCATTGGGGGAGTATTTGTTCGAAAAACCGAATCGGTCTTATCCTGCGACCACCCGCTCACCAGCGAGGTACTTGTCGATGTTGGTCAGGAAATCCTCATATACCTGCTCGATTCCATCTCGGAGGTCGATTTTGTGCTTGTATCCGGCTTCCTGAAGGCGCGACACGTTCATCAGCTTGCGAGGCGTGCCACTTGGCTTGCTGGTATCGAAGACAAGATCGCCTTCAAATCCCACCACCTCCTTGACGGTGAGGGCGAGCTCTTTGATGGACACATCCTCTCCCACACCGATGTTGACAAACTGCTTACCGTCGTAGTTCTCCATGAGAAACACACAGGCTTCGCCGAGGTCGTCCACGTGCATAAATTCGCGCATGGGCGAGCCATCGCCCCAGATCTCAACTTCCTCTTTCCCTGCCACTTTGGCCTCGTGAAACTTGCGGATCAGTGCCGGAAGCACGTGCGAATTCTGGAGGTTGTAGTTGTCGTTGGGACCGTAGAGGTTGGTGGGCATCCCTGAGATGAAATTGCAGCCATACTGATCGCGATACGCTTCGCAAAGCTTGATCCCTGCGATCTTGGCGATCGCGTAGGGTTCGTTGGTTTGCTCCAGCGTGCCGGTGAGGAGGTCATCTTCCGTCATAGGCTGAGGCGCAAATTTCGGATAGATGCAGGAACTCCCGAGGAACATCAGCTTGGTGACCTCATTGAGATAGGCCTGATGGATGATGTTGGCTTCTATCATGAGATTTTCGTAGAGAAAATCTGCGCGATAGGTGTTGTTTGCCACAATTCCTCCGACTTTGGCAGCGGCCAGGAACACGTATTCAGGTTTTTCCAGAGCAAAGAATTCTGCGACAGCGGCTTGATTGCGAAGATCGAGCTCAGCGGAGCTGCGGGTGATGATGTTATCATACCCTTTTTCCTTGAGATTTCTCACAATGGCAGACCCCACCATTCCGCGATGGCCGGCTACGTAAATCTTAGCTGTTTTGTGCATGGAACAATCTGCTTTTGGCTTCTTTGATGTCATTTGTCATCATGATTTCAACGAGTTCGTCGATCATGACCTTGGGCTCCCATCCGAGTTTTTCTTTGGCTTTGACGGGATTTCCAATGAGCAACTCAACTTCGGCAGGGCGGAAATAACGTGGATCAACTTCGACGATGAGCCGACCCGTTTCCTTGTCATATCCTTTTTCGTTTTCGCCTTCGCCTTCCCACACGAGATCAAAGCCTACGTGCTTGGCAGCTTTTTCCACAAACTGACGCACGGTGTACATCTTGTTGGTAGCTACGACAAAGTCGTCGGCTTCGTCTTGCTGCAGCATGAGCCACATCATTTCTACGTATTCTTTGGCATATCCCCAGTCGCGGAGTGCGTCGAGGTTGCCGAGCTTGAGCACGTCGCGCAGTCCTACAGAAATCTCAGCGAGATTGGTGGTGATTTTGCGGGTAACGAAGGTTTTTCCACGGCGCTCAGACTCGTGGTTGAAGAGGATTCCGTTGCAGGCATACATGCCATAAGACTCACGGAAGTTTTTCACGATCCAAAATCCGTAGAGTTTGGCCACACCGTAGGGAGAGCGTGGGTAGAAAGGCGTGGTCTCAGTTTGGGGAATTTCCTGTACCAACCCGTAGAGCTCAGAAGTAGAGGCCTGGTAGAAACGTGCCTTCGGGCAATGATTCTGCATAGCATCTAGCAGACGTAGAGTACCCAAGGCATCCACCTGCGCAGTATATTCAGGTACTTCAAAAGACACCTTCACATGGCTCTGAGCTCCGAGGTTGTAGATTTCGTCTGGCTGAATTTCGCCGAGAAGCTTATTGAGGTTGGCACTATCAGACAGATCGCCGTGGTGCAAAGTGAGACGTTTGTCCCCCATCAAATGTTCGATACGCTCGGTATTGAATACCGATGCACGGCGAATGATTCCATGAACTTCGTAGTTCTTTTCAAGCAAGAGTTCAGCCAGGAATGAACCATCCTGACCTGTGATACCTGTTATGAAAGCTTTTTTCATAAGAAAGAGACTGAAAATGCTGCGTTGGTCTGGTCGAAAAAAAAAGAAAATGTGAGTATAGAACTTAATCTCCGTAGCCATAATGCTTGTCGATGTAGCCATAGGCTGCCACAGATTTCACATCATTGATAAGCATGGCGATATTTTTGATTTTTTGGCTGTCGTATAGCTCGTTGATCATCTTGAGCGAGTCGATCGTGGTAGAGCTATCCCGCACAACATAGATGTTGAAGTCGGTGAGCTTGAGAATGACGAGATAATCGGACACAAGGCCTAGTGGTGGAGCATCGAGCACGATATGATCAAACTCCTCACGATATTTCTCCATGAGGTGGGTCATCCGATCAGTAGAAATCAGGTCGAGTGGGTTGGTGGCAACCGGACCGGAGTGAATCACATAGAGGTTTTCAATGTGTGTTTCAGCGACAATAGACATGGGGTCATCTCCTTCACCTGCGAGGTAGTTGGAGAGACCAAGCCCCTCTGGATTGTCGAAGTAGCGGGTCACCCTGGGGCGACGGAGGTCCATGTCAACGAGGAGGGTTTTCTTGCCTGCCTGCGCCATGACGGCTGCGATGTTGGTCACGCAGAAGGTTTTTCCTTCGCCTGAGCTGGAGGAAGTCACCCCAATCACTTGCTGATGCACATTATCGTTGAGATACTGCATCTTGATGCGGATCGAGCGGAACGACTCTGCGAGGGCCGTGCGGCTGTCTTTGGGCACGATGTAGTTGCTGTTGCGGTCGTGGCGAGCCACGAATCCGAGCACGGGCAAATTGGTGCTTGACTGTATGTCTTCGTGTGAAGCGATTCGGTTGTCAAAGAAGTCCCGGCCAATGATCAGCGCAAGCGGCAACACAAGCCCCATAAAGACAGAGATGAGCAGAATAAGTGGCTTCTTAGGCTTGATGGGCGAGGTGCCATCCATTCTGGCATTCTCAATGATCTCAATATCCACTTTGGCATTTTGCACCGCAAGGGCCGATTCTGTCTTTCTGGCTTTGAGTACTTCGAGCTGATCTTGCTGGTTGATTTTTGTACCCATCAAATCATCGCTGATGGTCTTTTGTTTGGGCAACATGCTCAATCGACCCCTGATCTCGTTGATTTGCCTGAGCTTGCTATCCATCAGGCCTTCAAGCCCATCGGTGCTGCTCTGTACATTGGCTTTGATGGAAGTTCGAGTATTCTGAATGTTGATCAAATTCACCTCCCAGTTTGGACCTCTTGTATTTGTGACCATCATGAAGGCCCGCTCTTTCTGAAGTTCAGAGAGGTTGTTGATCAAGGCGGTCAAGTTTGGGTCAGACGTGCCGATGGAAGAAGTAGGAAGCTCAAGGGCATCTTCTGCACGGCTGTTTTCCAGTTTTTGGGCAATTCCACGGTAATATCGAAGCTGCGCTTCCATCTGCCCATACGAAGTCTCCAGCTCTGTGAGGGCATTTCTGAGAGCAATATCTGTCTGCCCGGCATCAATACCCTGGGTAGAGCCACTTTGAAGCTTGTTGCGTGTCACATCAATTTCACCTGTAAGTTCCCGGATAAGGGAATCAAGAAACAATACTGTCTTGTTTCCCAGGGTCTTCATTTCGTAGAGCTCTTTGGCTTTGTATGATTCCAGCAATTGGTTGATAAACATTTTCTGGAGATCAACGATGGGGCCTTCCATGGCCAGGTTGATGATGTTGGAGCCTTCTCCAGCCACATCTACTTTGAGAGACTGCTGAAACATGTCCACGAGGCCGTCAACGGTGTTGATATGAAAGAAATATTCTTTCTTGGGATAGGTCTCCCAGGCTTTGTCGTAATTAATCTTAAACTTCAGCAGGTCGTTTTCGAAGGAAGCTGTTTCGGTATTTTCCGTCACAATCACCTCCACTGTTTCTTCCATTTCAAAATCTTC
>JANQTF010000116.1:7221-20758 GCA_030731845.1 Bacteroidia bacterium
TCGTCGGTAGTAGATTTATCCTGAAGCAACTCCAGATACTGTAAGTTTTTCTCGTCGGAGAGAACAGCTTCGTTGGGGTTACCAAGAATAGCTTTGGCCTTGACCCGATACACTTTCTGAGAGGTGTAGATGTTATACATCCCAAAAGAGCCACAGATGGCTACCCCAATCACAAAGTAATACCATCGCTTCAGGAAGCGCCCTAGGAGCGCTTTGATATCGATGGTATCATCGCCGTATGGATTTCCGAGTCCTTTTTGAGTTTGAAACATGGTATCTGGAGTTGAAGAGGGGGCTTGATTATTCTACGGGGGTGTTGTTACGCTGAATGATACTCACGATAGCCACAGTGGCAGAAATGCCACTCACCAGGGTATTGATGATCACCAGGGTGCTGAGGTTACCGCGCTGATGCTTTTCCTTCATGGCATCCACCACGATCATATCATTGGGCTGAAGATAGTAGTAAGGGGAGGTGAGAAAGTCTGCACTGCGCAGATCCAGAATGGTCACTTCAGACCCACGGAGGGTTTGTCTCACGAGTTTCACGGTTCCACGGTTGGCAAAATCTGTGAAGCCCCCGGCCATCGAAATGGCCTCGATCAAATTGAATTGATTGTTGTAGGCATAATATTGATCTGGTCTGGCCACTTCTCCGACAATAGAGACCTTGAAATTAACCAGGGTCAGAAAAACGGTAGCATCGCCCACTTCGGTTTGTCGCACTCGCTGTTGGATCTTGTCACGCGCTTCGCTAAGAGAGAGGCCGGCAACTTTCATTTTTCCCACTCCGGGCATGTGAATGAAGCCCGAGTCGCTCACCGAGTATCCGCTCATGAAGGTAGCCGCAGGGTTCACATTCATCACGCCTTCGGACTCAAGGGAGAGATATTCTACCTGCTTGGAATCGAGGGACTTAATTCGAATGGAAAGAACATCACTCGGCTGTAGCTTATAAATCGGAGCTTTATTCTCTACAAGCGTAGGCTCTCCTACTTTGAACCCACCTCCTTGTAGCATATCAGTCTTCAAAGAAGAGAGACAGCCCGAGGTACCAAGGGCCAGTATGGTGAAAATCAGGGTGAAAAGGCGATGGTTTTTCATTGACAAAATCGTAAGTGATAATGTGAATTGAGGTGAGTTTGGGTTTTGAAACGAAATGGAGAATGTTAGATTTCCCGAGTATTCGTCGAGCCAAAAATAGGACCAAAGATCACCCCTTTCATGATGGCCAATGGCGAACAGCAGTTTTTGTATCGTGAATGGCCGCTACCAGATTGTCAAAGGAGTAAATGACCAAAGGCGAAGAAAAATTGGTTGGCCAGGAAGGATCTTTGAGCAACCGGAAAGGATTTCAAAGAAAGAACGTCTGAATTGGGAAAGGTTAGACAAGCGATTGGCTCACGAAGCCCATACTCCCCTATTCAGACGTTCCATGATCAGCAATTACAGAATCATGCCGGCTGCCACCGTCTCATTGGTAAACTCATCGATGAGAATGACAGAGCCAGTTCCACGGTTTCTGGTATAGGGGTCATTGAACAATGGCACGGTGGTGCGGATGTGCACACGGCCAATGTCGTTGAGTCCCATGCTCGCGTCACCCTCTACCCTGTGCAGGGAGTTGATGTCCACTTTGTATTTCACTTCTTTGACCACGCAGCGGGCATCTCTCGATGTGTGCTTGATGCGATATTTGCCATTGGGCTGAAGCGGCTTGTCGTTCATCCAGCAGAGCATCAGGTCAATGTCCTGGGTCATTCTGGGCTGATTGTCTGGCTTGGCAATCATGTCGCCACGAGAAATGTCGATGTTGTCTTCGAGGGTCATCGTGACCGACATGGGCGCGTAAGCTTCAGTTAATGGGCCTTCAGGCGTGTCGATAGACTTGATTTTGGAAGTAAATCCAGAAGGCAGAACCACCACCTCATCGCCAGGCTTGAATACTCCGCCAGACACCCGACCGGCATAGCCGCGGTAGTCAGGATACTCATCAGACTGAGGCCGGATGACATACTGAACCGGGAACCGGCTGTCCACATGGTTGAGGTCATTGCCTACGTGCACCGTTTCGAGGGTGTAGAGCAGGGCAGATCCTTCATACCAGGGCATGCTGTCAGATTTGTCCACCACATTATCTCCACGAAGGGCAGAGATGGGGATGTAGCGAATGTCTGGAATCTGAAGTTTGGAGGCGAATTTTTCGTATTCCTCTACCACCTTGCGAAACTGTGCTTCGCTGTAGTCCACAAGGTCCATCTTGTTGACACAGACGGCGAGGTGCTTGATTCCAAGCAAAGAAGCGATGAAGCTGTGACGACGTGTTTGCTCCACGACGCCATGACGGGCGTCGATGAGGATGATGGCGAGGTTGACAGTAGAGGCTCCAGTGACCATGTTGCGGGTGTACTGGATGTGGCCTGGCGTGTCGGCGAGGATAAACTTACGTCTTGGCGTAGCAAAATAGCGGTAGGCTACGTCGATGGTGATCCCCTGCTCGCGCTCGGCCTTGAGGCCATCGGTGAGGAGGGCGAGGTCGAGGTAGTCGTCGCCACGTGCAGCGCTGGTGCGCTCGATATCGTCGAGTTGGTCTTGAAAGACCGTTTTTGTATCGTATAACAACCTTCCGATGAGGGTACTTTTCCCGTCATCTACAGAGCCGGCTGTGGAAAATCTCAGCAAATCCATTGTCAATTGTTGAGGAGTTGAATGTGTGATGAACTCAAGAAGCTGCCAAAGGACGGGAGGCTTGTAGCTTTGTGCTGCCTTTGGCCCGTTGATTCAACAATAGCTTAGAAGTAGCCGGCTTTTTTGCGGTCCTCCATGGCACTGTCTGAACGCTTGTCGTCGGCACGGCCTCCGCGCTCGGTGGTGCGAGTGGTGGCAATTTCGTCGATGATGAGCGGAATGGTGTCAGCTTCGGACTCCACTGCTCCGGTGCAGGTGGCATCGCCGATGGTACGGAAACGAATCATTCTCTCCTCGTAGGCTTCCCCTTTCATCAGGCTGATAAAGGGATTCTCGGCGAGGAGCACCCCATCGCGGTTGACTACGTTGCGCTTATGAGCGAAATAGAGATTTGGCAGGGGCACATTCTCTTCGTGGAGATACATCCACACGTCGAGCTCGGTCCAGTTACTGAGGGGAAACACGCGGAAGTGCTCTCCTTTGTGTTTGTAGCCGTTGAACAAATCCCAAAGCTCAGGTCTCTGGTTTTTGGGCTCCCACTGCCCGAAGTCATCGCGGTGGGAGAAGAAGCGCTCTTTGGCGCGGGCTTTCTCTTCGTCGCGACGTGCACCGCCAAGGGCAGCGTCGAACTTGTTTTGCTCGATGCCATCGAGGAGGGTGATGCTTTGGAGGGCATTTCGGCTAGGGTTGGGCCCTTTTTCCTCCTGGGCTTTTCCCTGATCGATGCTGTCCTGGACAGAGGCCACAATGAGGCGGGCACCCATATCAGAGAGGAATTTGTCTCTGAATGCGATGGTTTCCTCAAAATTGTGTCCCGTATCCACATGCATCATGGGGAAGGGAATCTTGGCGGGCCAGAAAGCTTTTCTGGCGAGCCATGCAAGGGTAATCGAATCTTTTCCACCGGAAAAGAGGAGCACCGGGCGTTCAAACTGTGCCGCTGTTTCGCGGATCACATAAATCGCCTCGGCTTCGAGCTGTTTCAGTTGACTAAGCCTGTAATCCATTGGCTTGACGGGATCTATGACAAAATGAAAAATATACGACCATTAAGACGCGGGAACTTCCCGCTTGATGACCGGCTGAAGAGCCTCCCACAAGCGATCAACGCTGGTAGTAAGATCCTCCTGGTCTGTGCGCAGCTCCAAAAATGGTGCCTCAGGTGATTCGAAAGGACTATCGATGCCGGTAAATTGCTTAATCATTCCGGCGCGGGCTTTCTGATAGAGGCCTTTGACGTCGCGATCTTCGCACACTTCGATGGGTGCATTCACATAGACTTCGAGAAAATCATCGCTTCCGATGATCTCACGGGCCATGTTCCGGATATCGTTGGTGGGGCTTACGAAGGAACAGAGGGTAATGATGCCTCCCTCAAGAAAGAGCTTGGCGGCTTCTGCAATTCGCCGAATATTCTCTGTACGATCTTCTTCGGAGAATCCTAGGTTATTGTTGAGCCCAACCCTGATATTATCGCCGTCGAGCAACTTTGTGAAGTATCCGGCTTCGTGGAGTTTTTGCTCGAGGGCCTGTGCGATGGTGCTTTTGCCAGAGCCAGAGAGGCCCGTGAGCCAAAGAACCACGCTCCGCTGATTCAGGAAGGTTTCTTTGTCTCCTCTGCTGAGGATTTTGTCAAAAATCGGATGAATGTGTTCGCTCATGTACCGGTTCGGTAACTGGAAATTTTGCAGGTCATTGCCTGAAAAAAGACTGATAAAGGAGAAAGAACAAAGGGTCTGAAGTCTATTCGCAGGTGGTCAGACGAATGAAACATGACTTCTGACATAGGTGGACAGGACGAAAAACGAAGCCATTTCGGAGCAACCAATTGCTCTGTCGAAGCAAGTCAAAATAGGCATTATGAGCCATTTTGAAGCAAACTTTGGGTGATTTCCTTGTCTATCAACCTATTCAAAGAACCTTTCGCGGAGTAGTATAGTACCTTCAAGCAGAGGGAAAACACGATTGAGTTCCCAATAATACTGTTCCCTCAGCAAGAATCAGGCGCAAAGTAGCGAAAAACCTTGCGTTCCCTTTTTGGGATATCCGAACGGGCGAAAATATTTGGTGAACGGTAATTACTGGCCGTTTCCAGGTTCAGCCGTTTTCAAACTCGCATCTGATCTAAGCTTTCTGTAATTTTCCGCTCATGCAGTCAGTCAAAATCATCAATCAGTCTCCGTATCCGCTTCCAGCATACGAAACAGAGCATTCTGCCGGCCTTGATTTAAGGGCACACATGACAGAGGCCATTACCCTCGAAAGCCTGGAGCGCAAGCTTGTGCCAACCGGTCTATTCATCGAATTGCCGCATGGCTACGAGGCACAGATCAGGCCCAGGAGTGGCCTCGCATTTAAAAAAGGCTTGTCGTTGGTCAATAGCCCCGGCACAATCGACGCCGACTACCGCGGCGAAATCAAAATTCTCCTGATCAACCTCTCCAAAGAAACCTGTGAAATTCAGCCCGGTGAGCGCATTGCGCAGATGATTATTGGCAAATATGAACGCATCTCCTGGCAGCAAGTTGACGTACTTAGCGATACGCCACGCGGTGCGGGAGGCTTTGGCCACACCGGCACCACCTGATCCCATTCCTCAAGATACAAGTGCACATGCTACGATATCTCCTGCTGATCTTGCTTAGTCTGTCTCTGTTTGCAGGCTGCAAATCCACCAAAAACGTCGCGCAATCTAAGCCCGAGACCACCGAGTCGAATTTTCCGAATCCTTTTTCCATTGGGGGAGGCACCTCTACTTCTGTAGATGACCTCTACGTGGAAGCATGTACCTATATGATGCGGGGCGACCTGAACTCTGCAGCGGAGAAATTTGCAGAAGTGCTGGAATTGAAGCCTTCCCACCATGCTTCGCGCTACAACCTCGCCCGCATCAGGCTCGAAGAGCGAGACTATCGCGCTGCGCTCGATCTGGTATCAGTGGCCCTCGCTGCCGACCCAGCCAACCTGTGGTACCGCCGCCTTCTCATCCAGGTATATGAGCGACAAGGCAACCTCAGAAAAGCCAAAGAGGAGCAATCAGTGCTCGTCAAGTCTGCACCCACAGTCCGGGATGAATACATTCGTCTCGCCGAATTCAGCTATCGCCTGGGCCAAAAAGACGAAGCCCTCAATACCCTCAAAGACCTGCACACTCGCCTGGGAAAATCACCCCAAAGCCTGATTCTCCAATATCAATGGCTCATGGAATCCAACAGATATACCGAAGCCGTCGCTATCACCAACGAACTTTTGGCGGACGATCCGGCCAATCCACAACTTCAAAAGCTCAGATATCAGGCATACAAGAGCAGCTCCGATCAACTGGGAGCCGAGAAGTCTCTCCTCAATTGGCTGGCAATAGATCCCAAAAATGGAGAAGCGCAAGTACTCTTGTCTGAGTCATATCGTAAGCAGGGAAAGACAAGCGAAGCAACACAGCTTCTTCGCGACGCGTTTCAAAATCCCTCCCTCGATCCATCCTGGAAAGTAGCCTATCTGGAAAACGTTTTTATCCAGGAATCCGGACCTAATCCCGAGGGGCAGGAGCTGCTGAACATTCTGCTGAGTACCCATCCGGAATCAGGAGAGGCGGGAGCCCTGAGCGCCAGAATGATGGTGAACGAACAATCGACTGATAGTACCCGCCTCTATCTGCGCAAAGCGCTTGATTCAGATCCTTCCTCGTTCGACACCTGGAAGCAGCTGCTGACATTTAGTTATGACCAAGGCCGCTATGATCTCTTGTATGATGACAGCCGGGATGCGCGAGAGTATTTCCCCAATAATGAGTATGTCTTGTTTTACTACGGCGTGTCTGCCGCAGCACAGGGCCAATATGTTCGGGCGGAGCGCGCCCTTGACAAAATCAGTCTCATAGAGCCCGATGATCAGCTCTTGGTGGCGCGGGCACTTGCCGAGCAAGCCCGTGTGCTTGTGTGGACAGGCGAAACCGAATCAGCTACTACCAAAATGGCCAAAGCCATGGCGCTCAACGCCAAAGACGAATTTGTCATGGCAAGGCAGGCACTGATCAGCATTCAAACAAGCGCAGCGGTGAGCAACGATGCGCTGAAACAAGCCCGCCGCTTCGAAGAAGCGGCCAACAACCCTGCCGGCAAGGCCCTCCTTGGCTTTGTCTTGTGGAAAAAAGGCGAGGTAACAGAAGGCATCTTGCTATTGACCCAAGCTACAGACGAGGCAGAAGTAGCCGAGTGGCTGTATTCGCTTGGTAAAGCACAACTGGGTCTGGGAAATCGCGAGGGGGCGAAGGTTTCTCTGGAGCGTGCCAAAGAAGCCGGGGCCGATATTGATGTGGATTCGGAGCTAATAACGCCCTGAGTACAGCTCCCTTTTCGTTTTTGCCACTTTTGCACGATGTTTGCGTTCTCCCATTCGGTTTTTCCCTTCACCCATATCCTTCATGAATATTCGCCCCCTCGTATTGCTCCTTATGCTCTCCACAGCACTATGGAGCTGCAAATCACTTAAAGACATCTCATCAGGGGCAGTCAACTGGCGAACAGTAGAGGAACGAGCGCTCAACGAGCGTCTTGATTTCCATACAGTCGTGCTATCGGGTAAGGCAAAACTCAACTTTCCCGGAAGCGGGATGGAAAATCTTAGTGTGAACTATCGGATCAACATTGTCAAAGACAGTGCAATCATGATCCGGGTGATCAAGCTCATCGAGGCAGCGCGGATTTTGATTACGCCAGACTCTATTTTTGTGCAGGACCGAATCAATAGCCAACTGATTTCTTGCGATTTCAAAATCGCAGAAGAAACGGTAGGTCTGCCAGCAGATTTTGGCCTGTTGCAAGACATGCTGCTTGGGCAATATCACCCGATCCCTGAGCTGCTCGAACCCACGCAAAAGAGAGGAACCCCCAAAATTTTTGAAGGAAGCGCTGCCGGACTTGCCTTTATCTATGAACTTGATGCAGCCCTCGCCAAACCAACGAGGATCTTTGCCTCAGACTCATTGGCCAACCGATCGGTTTCGATCCGCTACTCCGACTTCCTCGCCGGGGCAGGATCTGCCCTGCCACAGCAGGGAAACATTGATGTAACAGGTACCGACGAATTGTCCGTTTCCTTCACTCATAGAAAAGTAACTTTCGACGAAGAATCAACCTTAGCAAGTTTTGATGTTCCGAGCGGATACACACGTACTACCTGCCGTTAAGGCTTTTGCCTTTTTTCTGTGTCTGATTCCCCTGCTCCCATTCCCACTACAGGCACAAGAAGCCTCCAATCGTCAGGATCTGGAGCGAGACATCCGTGTGATCGATAAATTGCTCGCCGAAACCAAGAACAGGAAGGAGCGCACCTCCACCGAGTTGGCCATGCTTTCCCGACAAATAGAATTGCGGGAGCGCCTGTTGCTTTCGCTCACCAGCGAGATTTATGAGCACGAACACGAGATTGGGTCCCTTGATGACCAACTCTGCGATATAGAGGATCAGGTCGTGTTGGTGAAAAACAACTACACGGTAGCCGTGAGAACCACCTTCCGATACATCGGATCAGACAATATCTGGCTATCGATTCTCTCCTCCGGCAGCTTGAGTGAAGCCTACTATCGGATCAAATTTTATCGGAAACTCACCGAGTTCCGCGAACGGCAACTCCTGGCGATGGAGAAAGCCAAGGTAAATATTGCTGCGAAACAACAGCAGTTGAGCAAGGCGATTGTGGACAAGGAGAAATTGTGGGAAGACAAAAAGCTGGAAATGCTTCGGCTCAAAGATTCCCGGGAAATTCAGGAATCCGTCATGCAGGTAGTGCAACGTCAGGAAGTAAAGCACAAGACAACGATCGAAGAGCAGCGACAATTTTTGCAAGAAACCCTGCGCAAATCAGAAACCGGAGGCCAATCCTCTCCATCTGCGCCTCAGCCAGTGGCCGAAACCGCTGAGCTTGATTATGGCACGAGCTTCAAACGCTCACGGGGAGAACTGCCCTGGCCCTTGCGCAGCGGCGGCTATGTGGTGGTCCAGGAATTTGGAGAGCAGGAAGATGTGTATGGCAATAAGGTTCAAAATGATGGACTGCAAATCAGAACCACCATCGGTGAAGAGGTTATGGCGATTCACTCCGGAGTCGTAACCGGCATTCAGCGGGTGCCCAATGGCGGCTCGGTGATCATCGTGGCCCACGGCAAATATCGCACGGTATATGCCGGACTCGGCCGCATATCGGTGAGCAGCGGCCAAACCGTAGCTCAGGGCCAATCGCTTGGGGTAGTACGCACCGACGACCGCACGGGCGAGAGTGTGCTTCAATTTATGATTTACCAGGAACCCAGCCGCTTTCTAAACCCCAATCAGTGGCTCAGCCGATAGCTCGACCCATTTTTCCCTTGACCTCTTGACTTATTCATCCAGATACGCCCCCACGCCCAGCGGATTTCTCCATCAGGGCAATGCCTTCAACTTTCTGTTGGTCTGGTTGGCCATGCGTAGCATGGGAGGAAGCATTCGCCTCCGCATAGACGACATGGACGAAGCACGATGCAGGCCAGCGTATCTGGAAGACATCTTCCGGTCGCTCGAATGGCTGGGGCTGGATTGGGACCTTGGTCCCTTCTCTGTTGCAGAGCACATGGCCCACTTCCGGCAGCGGCAACGCCTCCCCATGTATCAGGAAGCCCTGGAAAACCTGAGAAGCAGAGGGCAGCTCTTCGCCTGCGATTGCTCCCGCAAGGACATGATGGATGCGAGCCCGGACGGCAGCTATCCCGGCACTTGCCGAGAAAAAAAGCTGCCATTTGATCAGCCAGATCAAGCGTGGCGCATGCGCACGCCCTGGCCCTTGAGCGAAACCTGGCAAGACCATTCGCTTGGCCAAGTCAAGATTCTCGTGGAAGAATCTCTGCGCGATCTGGTGCTGCGCAAAAAAGATGGATGGCCTGCCTACCAACTCAGTTCCTTGATCGATGATATTCACTACGGCACCACGCATGTGGTGCGAGGAGAAGACCTGCTCACCTCCACGGCCTGCCAGCGTTGGCTGGCCCGAGAACTTGAGAACGGCACATTTTCCGATATTCACTTCTATCATCACGGTCTATTGGTGGAAACAAATGGCGAAAAACTCTCCAAATCTGCTGGTGCAAGCTCCCTCCAATCTCGTTATGGGGCAGGCGAATCTTCCGCGCCGCTGCTTCTCGCCTTTGCCCGATGGATGGGGTGGAATGATTTTGGCGGAACAGGGACTGAAGACTTGCTGGCCTATGTGAAAGAAAGTGGCAAACGCCTGTTTATTCCCAGATCATAAGCGCCAACTTTCGCCAGATTTTTCGTTCCTTTCCTCCTCTTGCACTTCATCTTTCCAGATCAGTACCATGCCTTCCCTTACCGACAAAACCACAGACCTACTCCAGCGGGTGCGCCGCCTGGAAATCAAAACCCGTGAACTCTCCCGGCAGATGTTTTCGGGCGGATATCACAGTGCGTTCAAAGGCAAAGGCATGTCCTTCAGTGAAGTGCGCGAATATTCGATTGGAGACGATGTGCGGAGCATAGACTGGAACGTGTCGGCTCGCACGATGGATCCTCATGTGAAAGTATTTGAAGAAGAGCGGGAAATTTCGGTGATGCTTGTGGTGGATGTGAGCGCCTCCACGGTGTTTGGCACCCAGGCCGGAGCCGATGGTCGCCTGCAGCTCAAGCAGGAATGGCTGGCTGAAATCGGGGCGGTGCTGGCATTTTCAGCGATTAGCAATCAGGACAAGGTGGGCGCTATTCTCTTTACCGACTCAGTGGAGCATTTTGTGCCTCCTCAAAAAGGAAAAAATCATGTTTTGAGGATCATTCGTGAATTGCTGGAACCATCGGCTGCCTCTAGTGGCACCGACATCGCCGACGCGCTGCGCCATCTCAGCAACTACCTGAAGAAGCGCTCCATCGTGTTTCTCCTGTCTGACTTTTACCAGGATCCGGCTACCTATCAGGATGCACTTAACCTGGCGCGACGCCGCCACGATGTGATCGGCATTCACCTCTATGACCCGCTCGAAGCCCGACTTCCCAAAGTGGGATTGCTGCGCGTGCAAGACCCCGAAACCGGCAGTCATCGCCTGATCGATACCAACGAAGCCGCCCTGCGAGAGGAGTACGAACGCAGCTTCCAAACGCGCCTATCTTCGACCAAAGAAGCTTTTCGGCGAAGTGGGGCAGACTTTTTGTCTCTCAGTGTAGAAGACTCGTATATACAGGCGCTGATGAAGTTTTTTTCACAGCGAGGCGCCCGGCGGTAAGTTCTTGTTTTCCGTGGATTCCAATTCTTCCCCTTTGGCACAAATCCCTATATTGAGCGCCGCTATGGGCTTGTTCAGGCATATTTTGTTGATCATCTTATCGGTAGCTGCGCTGCCCGCTTTCTCTCAACAAGGAGGAAGCACCGAATCTATGGATTCGCTGCTGATCGGCGCACCAATATTCCTCGCCTCTTCATCTGTGAGCCCTTCCGTGCAAGCAGGTAATCAGCTGGGAATGTGGGAAGTATGGCAGGTCACAGATTCGGGCATTTGGCTCATTAGCTTTCAGGAAGGGATGCATGCCCTGCCGGCAATCCCGCTTTCGGGCTCCGACAGCCTCCGGTCTGACCGGGTGATTCGGGTGGTGATGCCTCAAATTACAGAGGAAAATAGTGCCGCCATGCCCATCGAGGAGATTGTGCCTGTGCCGCTGAGCTGGATCGACTGGCTCCCTCAGGTACTTGCAGGTCTGGGTGCCATTGCCTGGGCATTGGTGTGGCTGGGTGGCATCGTGAGTCGCTATGGCCCTGGCAAACGGCGGCTTCCACCTGCGAGCCCCTATGCCGTTGCACAAGCCAAATTGGCTTCAATTCAGGAATCAAGCTCTCAATCTGAGAAATACGGGCAGACTAAAGCCATCCTAACGGCCTATTTGTCCGAGCAATTTGACCTGCCCGTGAAGAGCAGTTCTGTGAATGAATTATCGGGACTCCCCTACCCTGCTGGCTTCCCGACACAGGATTTCCAATCCCTTCTCAGCATCATGAAAACGCAAGACATGGCCCGATATGCCGGGGGAAGTCCTGATGCTGCTACCGTCCAGCAATTTCGCGCCCTGAGCACCAAGCTCATCGAGGGCACAAAAAACCTTCGGGTGAGAGATGTGAAGCGGGAATTGCAAATATATGGGCAAGCGGCGGGCGTGATCCGGCGGGTGATCGCCGGGCTGCTCGATTTACTGCCTCCCTTTGCGCTGGTCTTTGGCCTGCTGGAATGGCCGGGATTGCTGGCCAATCTGGAAGACGGCTGGAATAGCCCTTCCCACATCTGGGCATTGGGGATCGCGCTGATCGCCGCGATGGTGATTCGCACAGTGTCGGCGCTGTTCACAGAAACTACTTCCTGGGCCGCCACGCCCGGCATGAGATGCCTCCGCATGGCGGTGGTACCGCAACAAAACATTCGGCCATGGGCCTGGCTCCTGGCCAGTCTTCCCTTATTTTTGGGCCATGTAGGAATCTTATTTTCCTCCGATAAAAGCCTGGCCGATCTTCTTTCTCGCAGCAGCATTCGCCATTATCCCAAGCCCCACGCATGAACGACTGGCTGACATGGATCTTTAGCCTGCAATGGTCGCAGCCCTGGTATCTGGTGGCGCTTGCGCTTCCTTGCCTGTGGCTCACGCTCTACTATGTACGCAGGCAAGAGCAGGCATCGTTTCCGTTGCCGGGGAGCCATGACATCCTGGCAACTGGCAAGTCCTGGCGCACCACGCTGGCATTGATACAGCCCTGGCTACGGTTTTTTGGGCTGTCGCTCCTGATTGTAGCGCTGGCACGCCCGAGACAGGCGCAGGGCGAAGAAAAAATTGAGACAGATGCCATCGACATCATGATGGCGATCGACGTGTCGAGCTCCATGAATGCCATGGATTTTCAACCCAATCGCTTTGTCGCGGCGAAAAAGACGGCCTCCGAATTCATCGACATGCGGCCCAATGACCGGATCGGGTTGGTGGTATTTTCGGCGCAGGCATTCACCCAATCCCCGCTCACCAACGACCACAAGGTGCTCAAGCTCCTGCTCGAAGGGGTGCAACAAGGGTGGGTAGAAAATGGCACGGCCATCGGCCTGGGACTGGCCACGAGTGTGCTGAGACTCAAGGAAAGTGAAACCCTGAGCAAGGTGGTGATTCTCCTCACAGATGGGGTGAACAACCGCTTTGAGGTGAATCCCATCGATGCGATGCAGCTGGCAGAGCAATACGACATTCGGGTGTACACCATCGGCATGGGCACCAATGGCCTGGCCGACGTGCCCAAGACGGACTTTGCCGGCAACACGGTGATCGTGCAGGAGCCGGTGGAGATTGACGAAGAATTATTAACCCAAATCGCCACGGAAACGGGCGGAAAATATTATCGGGCTACGGACCTGGAAACGCTGCAAAAGGTGTATGAGGAAATCGATCTTCTGGAAAAAATGGAGATGGAGGTCACGCGCTTTGTGCGGTATGAGGAATGGTTTTGGCCCTTTGCCCTTGCGGCACTCGTTCTTTTGATGCTGGAGCTTCTGGTTCGATACGCGGCGGCGCGGCGGTTGCCGGAGTGAGATGGTGAGACTGGAAAACGCTGACAGGGTTTTGAACCCTGTCAGCGTTTGAAGAGCTTAAAAATCGCTTCAAACCTCTCATTTCACCCCCAACCCCCTCGCCAACTCACATGACCATCCCGCAGGGGGCTTTTGGAAAACCTTCTCGCTTCTCAATCTCTCTCCAGTCTGACTTCTGACCTTCTGACTTCTCAACCTCTCAATTCACCCCCAACCCCCTCGCCAACTCACATGACCATCCCGCAGGGGGCTTTTGGA
>JANQTF010000117.1:0-4494 GCA_030731845.1 Bacteroidia bacterium
GTTAAAGGAAAAACTTCAGGAGGCTTAAGCCTGCAAAAGTACTTATAAACGAGAAATCCGGCCCATATGGTCGGATTTCTCGTTTTCGTAAAACGATTGTTGTGCATGTAATATTCCGGGCACTTGAGAATTGGGGAAACCTGAATTGATGACTTGCTTACTGAAGCAAACAAGATCTCTCGATTGACCCAAATCATGAACCCAAATCCTTCCCGATCGTTTCCTGATGCTCTGATTCAACGCCAGCTTTTTGATGAGGTGTATAAACGCTACCTCGATGAAAAAGAAGCCCATGAATCCGAAGACTTCGAAGAGATTCGGGAACTGGATGCGAGCTGTCTGCCGATCTCAAATATTTCTTCATTTACGGTTTTTAGAAACTTGCGCTCCCTCGATCTTAGCTTCACTGAAGTAATTGATCTGAGCCCGCTGGCTGAATTGCCACACCTGGAAGAACTACACCTTACCTTCCACAGAGGGATACTCCTGGAAGGACTAGATACCCTCACCCAAATCAGGATTTTAGACTTGTCATATCCGAGACACCGGATCCCGGCTCTGGATCGGGTAGGATATTTGGAAAATCTGGAGGAACTATATCTCAATGGATGTGGTCTCACTACTATCGCGCATACCATTCCATTGGAAAAACTCAAGGTGCTCACGGTTTCATTTAACAGAATTCCTTCTCCTGAGAGGGCAGCATTTCGTGAGCTCTATCCCGAATGCGCGTTGCTTGACTAGGCCTGCGGGAATCCCTGGGGATTACATATCCTCGTAGAAGTCGGTGGTGGCGTCCCCCCAAAGCTTCTCAAGTCTGTAAAATTCCCGCTTTTCCTTCTGGAAAATGTGGACAACTACATTAATATAGTCCACAAGAACCCACTCTCCACTTTGTACCCCTTCCTTGGCGTGTGGAAATTCTTTGGCCTCTTGCTTAATTATTTTGAGGACAGACTCCGAAAGAGCCTTCACATGTGTATCTGATGTGCCTGTCGCAATTACAAAATAGTCCGTTACGGACCCGTCAGACTGGCGCAAGTCCATGCGCACAATGTTCTTCCCTTTTACTTCCTGGAGGGCTGCTACTGCAAGTTCTGAGAGTGCTTGCGCATTCAGCGCGATTTTCGTCATGCAATCAAATTGTGGGTTGATGTTTACAAAGTTAGCTAATTCCACACTGTAATGTAGCAATACGGAATATTTGGTTTCTTCGATTCAACTCTAGTCTATAAGTTAGTGGATTCTCAGATAAAATAAAGACTGATGTCGAATTTGCCAATGTGGTTGTTTCATAGCAGAAATGGCAATTACCCTCAGGATGGTTGGGGAGCTAATCTTAAGTATTCTACTGCTACGCCTTCTACCAACTCTATTGCCATGGACCTCTTGTCTCAACAAGTGGAGGAAGGAACCATTGTCATTACTGATCATCAGACGCAGGGAAGAGGGCAAAAAGGGACTTCCTGGCTGAGCTCACCCGGAGAAAATCTGACATTCTCGATTATTCTGAGACCTCAATTGATTGAACAGCGACTCTTTGCCCTTACCCAGACTATTGCCATCGCATTGCGAGAGGCGATTGAACCACTTTGCCCGGATGCTCGGGTCCAGATTAAATGGCCCAATGATATTCTGGTTAATCATAAGAAAATTGCCGGTGTCCTGATAGAAAGCCAATGGGAAGGGAGTAAAATCAAGGGATCAGTCGTCGGAATCGGCCTGAATGTGAATCAGGTGGATTTTCCTGATGAAATCATTCATAAAACAACCTCCCTTGCCTTGATCAATGGAAAAGCATTCGACAGAGGAAGTATACTTTGGTCTGTGTTATTGCGTCTGAAAATTTGGTATGAAAAACTGATAATTGGCGAGAATCCCGGCCGAGCATACTTGTCAGGACTGTATGGCTATCAGGAGGCAGTCGCACTGCGCTGGAATGATGGGGAAGGAAAGCATCAGGTGCTGGGAGTGAATGCCTTGGGGCATGTAGCGATACAACTTTCCGGGAGAATCAGACACTTTGATCTCAAGGAAATAGAATTCATTCTTCCATGAGCCTGATTCTTGCAATTGACAACGGTAATACCCGCACTAAGCTCGGGCTTTTTCGGGAAGACGGATCGATGATCAGGCACGGGGTAGCCTTATCCCAGGAGGCAAAAGAACTTGCTCTTTCATGGCTTGAAGAATATCGTGGCGTTGCCATCACGGCAGGGTGGATCAGTACATCGGTTGCCTGGGATTCGTCTGGCTGGGAAGAATTAAATGGGCAGAATAATGTGTCCATGATCCAGATCACAGCAGCCATTTCCTGGCCCTTCGCCCATCAGTATGAAACGCCTCATACCCTCGGGGCTGATCGCTTTGCAGCGATTGTGGCAGCATGCAACCTTTGCCAGGCCAAGCCCGTCTTGGTCATAGATGCCGGGACAGCTATTACCTATGATGTGGCAGCCCTTGGACCGACGTATCTTGGAGGAGCCATCTCCCCAGGAATCAATATGCGGTATCAGGCGCTCCATCAGTTTACGGCAAGATTACCACTAATCAAGCGAAGCGATACTGCCCCGCTTATCGGTAATTCTACGATCAACAGCCTGAAAGCAGGGGTGCACACAGCTGTAGTAAAAGAAGTACAAGGAATGATTGAGGCCTATAAAGAGCATATCGGAGATGATTTGCAGGTCTTCCTCACGGGAGGAGATTCCGATTACTTTGAAAAGCAACTGAAAAGCGTCAACTTTGCCGACGCGTTACTCGTCCTGCGCGGGATTTATTTCATTATCAAGCACATAGCTTCCACATGATTCAACGGATTGTTCTTGCATGTATGTTACTGGGATTAGGTTTCGGACCTACCTTGGCGCAGGATCTCACGATTAGTCCATATTCCAGATACGGAATAGGTGATATCCTCAGTGCTACTACCACGAGAAATGCTGCAATGGGAGGGCTTTCTATTGCGCCAGATAACTATTTCTCGATTAACCGGGTCAACCCGGCTTCATACGGAGATATTTATTTCACTACAATGGATATCTCTGCTTTCTGGCAAGCCAGCCAATTAAAAACGGATGATGCCCAGGGAAACCGGCTTACCGGGGGTATTCAAAATGCAGCATTTGCATTCCCCTCCAATAATAATATTGTCTTCACAATGGGCTTTTCGCCCTTTAGTAGTGTTGGCTATGAAGTCATTGACAGAAGAAATGTTGTGGTTGCTGATTCTTCCCTAATTCAGGAAACCACCTACTTAGGAGAAGGAGGACTCAATCAAGCATATCTTGGTGCAGCAGTGAGAATGCTTAATAGAAGACTGCGCATCGGTGTCAATGGACAGTTTAATTTTGGAAATACTACCTACCAATGGACTACCCTGATGTACAGAAGTGACAGCTCGCTGGCCACAGAGTTTGCTCCCCTGCTCGCGACAGAAGATGTCTATGTGAATGGCCTGACTGGAACGCTGGGGTTCATTTATGAGGATACGATCAATGCTAAAAAGTATACTTCCTGGAGAGTGGGAGGAATGGTAGACTATTCTTTCGGCCTCAACGGGGACCGGTTTACGATTATTAACAACGCCTTGGTATCTGATACGCTTGGTGGGGTACAGTTAGGGGGGATTATTATTCCTCCTAAGTTTGGACTAGGGTTCATGGTCAATCGACTTGGGCACTGGTCCTTTGGTGCAGATGCTACCTATCAGGACTGGTCGATGTATGAGTATTTTGGGGAAGCCAGCAATCTTGGACAGGAAGTGCGCTTCTCAGTAGGAGGAGAATTTGTTCCGGATCTGGAATCGACCAACTACCTCAAGAGAATGGACTATCGGGCTGGTGCTTATTACCATCAGACATACCTGAAGTTTGATGATAAACCTGTAACAGATTATGGGGTGACCTTTGGTCTTGGACTTCCGGCGGATATGAAAGGAAATTCCAGATTTAATCGCGGGCGTACAGTTTCCAGAATCAATCTGAGTTTTGAGCTCGGAAGAAGAGGCAATCTTGCTGCCGGCTTCCCGATGGAAGAGCTTTACGCCAGAATTCGCCTTGGAGCTACGATCAACGATCGTTGGTTTGTGCGCCGTGTAGTTGATTAATCAATCAGATGTACGATAAGATGGGATGAGGACTCCTGGAGGACCAAAATGGATTGTTGTCTGGCTTTTTGCTATGCCGGCTTTGCTGTGGTCCCAGGAATCTGATTTTCAGGGCTTTCTTCAGGCTGCTCTGAGGAATGATGTCAATGAAGCGTTGGCAATTTTTCAGAGACAAAGTGAGGAGGAACTCCAGCAATCGCGATGGACAGACCAGACCGATATGTTTCTGCTCGACAGCATACAGGATTCCAGAGTGAGGCTTGGTACTGATGCACAAAAGGGAATGCTCCGCGGCCAGAGAATTCTGGCCCTTCAATCCGATGATACTGTATTCTGGGCGCTGGAATCTGCTTTTACCGTATTGTTTTTCCAGGCTACACAATCGG
>JANQTF010000117.1:4504-5480 GCA_030731845.1 Bacteroidia bacterium
ATCGGATAGTCTGATCCCTGTCCTGTCAAGGTCTCTCGGGATTGCTCAGGAATACAGCCCGCCAATTATTTGGCAGCAGCTTTCAAATGTCATGCTTGATACGCCACCGGTGGATAAGACTGGTTGGGACACGTGGCTTGACGCCTATGAGATCCTGGCATATACATTGATCCAAATGCCAGTAATTAAGCCAGAATTACAGGAGTTGGCAGACAGGCGATACCAGGCATTGACTGGTTATCTTCATGCACATGGCCAGAGCTGTGAATCTATTTTGGAAGCAGAGGCATCCCGGATAAGATTGGGATTTGTGACGCCAGATGAGTACAAAAAACTATTTTTGCTCACAGAAATGCTCGACTGTACTGCTACTGCCACGAGGGATACCGTGAGAAGAAGAGCGGTTCGCCTGGCACCAACACCCTTTATTTTGTTGAGAGTGGCAGAAAGCTACCTGGAGGATGAGCAGTTCTGGGAAGCACAAAAATATATGCTGAAGGCTTCACAGGCAGAGAAGAATCCTTATTATAAATCATTGATTGAGCTTCGGCTGGCTGGCTTGTATGTAATTCGGAGAAGTTTTCGGTCAGCCAGGCTCCACGCTCGACAAGCGGATGAATTGAACCCGGAATGGGGGCGCCCCTGGCTGTTTTTGGCAGACCTTGTAGAAACTTCAGGAGCGATCTGCGCTTCCAATGAGATGGAAAGATGGGCACTGGCATATTTGGCCATGGAATATTGTGAGAAGGCCGTGAGGATCAATCCGTCACTGGAGCCGGAGGTTACAGGGAGAATGAATTCTTTGCGGCACAAGGTGCCGGAGTTGATGGAGTTGGGGTTTATGGGACTACAAATCGGAGATCGCATTCCGGTTGCCTGTTGGATCAATGAGACTGCCAGAGTGAGGTAAATAACAGATTCTGGGAAAATGCAGCTAAATTCGCAACCTGTTTAAACAAAAGAGGCTCATGGATTA
>JANQTF010000118.1 GCA_030731845.1 Bacteroidia bacterium
TTGGCGAAGACACCATCTTCATCGACGAGGCCAACAACTACTTCGCCAACCGCGAAATCGCAGTGATGCAAAAACAAGTGCCCGCCCAGGAAGCACCCAAAACCCTGGAAGAAGTGGCCACGCCAAATGCCAAAACCATCGAAGAACTCAGCGAATTCCTCAGCGTATCAGCAGCGAAAACGGCCAAAGTTGTATTCTACTACACACGCAGGGCGGGCGAAGACAAATCACAACTCGTGATCGCCGTAGTGAGGGGAGACATGGATGTGAATGAAATCAAGCTGCGCAACCTCATAGGCGCGGTAGAATTTCGGGTGGCAGAAGAACATGAAATCAAAGCCGCAGGCTGTGTGCCCGGCTATGCCTCCCCCATCGGAGTCGAGCCCGGCGCAGCATTGGTCGTAGCTGATGATCTCATTCCGCAACTGACCAACCTGGTGAGCGGTGCCAATAAAGAAGGCTATCACGTGATCAATGCCAACTATGGCCGCGACTATCGCGCCGACATGGTGGCCGACATTGTCAATGCTCAAGATGGGGGCCTCAGCCCACATGGTGGTGTTCTCAAGGCGTATCGCGCCGTGGAGATTGGCAACATTTTTCAGCTGGGCACCAAATACACCGAGTCTCTCGACGCCAACTTCATGGGCGAAGATGGCCGCCCCACGCCCATCATCATGGGCTCTTATGGCATCGGCATCGGGCGATTGCTCGCTTGTCTTGTAGAAGAATATCACGACGAACAAGGCATCTGCCTGCCTGCACAAGTAGCGCCCTATCAGGTGCAGCTGCTCTCCCTCGCCGATGGCGAGGAGACCATCGCCACCTCCGATCAACTCTACGCAGACTTGAAAGCTGCTGGTGTGGAAGTGCTCTATGACGATCGTAGCAAGAAGATTGCCTCTCCCGGCGTAAAATTCAACGACGCCGACCTGCGCGGTATGCCGATCCGCATCACCGTTTCCAAGAAAACCCTCGCCGATGGCGTGGTGGAGTGGAAAGAGAGAGCCGGAACGGAAGTGGAGCGCATCGCGATTAGCGAGGTACTGGCCAGATTGTAAGGAAGTTGTGGGGCGAGAAATGAGGGATAGAGGCCGAATCGGAGAATAACTTTCTTCAAAAAAGTCGTACCTTATTCTATCATTTACTGCGATGAAAATTCACATCCATATCGATCGGCATCAGGATTGGGAGTTCATTTCCCCTTTTCTTCAGATGCTTCAGGAGAAAAATATTGAGATCACCATTGACAACGATGGTGCGTCAGAGCCATTTGCCGCTTATGACACGAAGGCATCTCCTCGATATAGAGATCTGATTCATCAGTCTGATCATCTTGCCTTTCCTCGGGTCTCTACGCTTCACATTCCAGATCGAGATACCAGAAATGCCCGGTAATGTATTTTGGGACAGCAATGTTTAGATTTATTTATTCTCCAACAGCGAATTTTATCCCGATCAGGCAAAAAAAGCTGCTACCCAGCGCCTACTTGCCGGGTATGACAATACCCAACTCGTCATATCAAGTCAGGTGATAAATGAGACCGTTCAAGTCTTATCTAAAAATCCTACCCGCCAACTCTGATCCGTGAACTCATGGAGTCTATGATCGAGCACTCCAAGGTTGTTCCGCTCACTTCCTACCTGAGTTTACGTGCCTTGGAAATTTTTCAGACTTATAGAAATAAGTTGGTATGATAGCCTGATTGTTGCGTCAGCCTTGGAAGGGAAATGTTCCATCCTCATTTCCGAAGATATGCAAAATGGGATGGTATTCGAGAAGGCGCTTACTGTAGTCAATCCATTTTTAGACCTGTAATGATTCTGCTCTTTTTACTTCTCTTCAAACCCCTACCTGACAATAGGAGTCCTTTCCACAAACATCCATTTATTCTTCATTCAATTTATTGCCTATGAAGTCTCTTATTGCCTACCTCCTTATCATCTTCTCTTTACCTGTGTTTGGCTTCAGGATTTACGAATCTGCCATTTTCAAACAGCAAGTGACTGGCTACCTCAAGCACGCCGCAGATGCCAACACCATTGAGCTGGCAAATGAAGAGCTGACCAAGGCTTTGGTTTACCTGGAGCAACACAACCTCACAAGTGGCCACACTTCGATCTTATGGGAAACTCCCGATGACGATATAGGGTTTTGGTACAGAAACCTCAAGGCGAGTCAGACAGAACTCCAAACCTTGCAAAGCAGCAGCGCGCTGGAGCGCACCAATGTGTTGCTCAAGCTCCGCGAGACCATCATGGATGGAGGCGAGAAGTCCAAAGTGACGGTGCCCAAGGGAATCAGTGTGCACCCAGACAACCCGCTTTGGGCTGCACTCATGCTCGCTGCTACACTCGCCCTGAGCTTTGGAAGCATCATGTTGATTCCGAAGGAGGGAGTGATGGAAGGGGAAGGGAAGGGAGAAGGTATAGGGAAATAAGGCTGGGTTTGGGGAAGGGCTGGGAGGGTATATGGAAATAGAGGTATAGGGGGCGATTTCCTCACTTTATTCACCAACTCAACCATTTCCCCATCCTCTTTTTTCACCACAAAGGCGGAAAGGACACAAAGGTTCACTAAGGCTCTGTGATTTCTCTATGGCTCTCTGTGCCCTCTGTGACTCTGTTGTAATTTCCCCCTTCCCCCATTCAAACATTCACCAACTCAGCGATTCAACCATTTCTTCCTTATTTTTTCACCACAAAGGTGGAAAGGACACAAAGGTTCACGAAGTCTCTGTGTTTTCTCTGTGATCTCAGTGCCTTAGTGGTGATTTCTTCCTGCTTTCAATTATTCTTTCCTCAAACCAAGGGCAACCCATTGCCATCGGTGGTGAGCACCTCGCTCATGTAGTCAAAAAATGGCAGCATGGCGGCGTAGCCTTCCACCAACTGATCTACAAATGTGGCTGAACAGACCTCTGCGTCGGTGAAGGAGCGCATCACAATAAAGGTTTTGTGACGAATGAGATCGATCGCGGGATGCTCTTTGTCGAAGCCTTTCGGCGCGGTTTTGAGGGTTTCTCCCTGCAAGCTTCCAAATATTTTCACAAATACGGGGTCGCTGATGATCTCCCGCAATGGCTCAGGGTCATCGGCGATGGCCGTTCTGATTCGCAGCAGGTCTTCCTTCTCTGGTGCCCAGAATCCACCTCCCTGAAAACTGCCTCCCGGCATGATGTGGAAATAATAGCCGCCACGCAAAGCGTCAGTGGCCCGCTGCATCGATCCGCTGAAGTGGGTTTTGTAAGGCGCTTTATTGGCAGAAAAGCGGACATCCCGGTAAATCCGAAAAAGCATTTTCTTCGCTTCCCTCGGCTCGATATTGTCCACTTCCAGCATGGCATCTTGCAGCTGATCTGCCACCGTGACCATGTTGGCCAGCGCTGTTTCATATCGTGGCTTTTGCTCTTGAAACCATTCCCGGGTATTGTTTTGGGACAAATCTCGCAGAAAATCGAGGGTAGAAGGTTGGATCATTTTAGCTGCAAATATTGTGAGGAGAATGGGAAAGGTAGCCAAAGTTGTTGACTCACTGTGAAGCTCTTTCCACAACGCTGACAGGGTCCCAAACCCTGTCAGCGTTTCATAGAAAAAGTTGTGGAAGTTCCAGCAGAATCAGAACCTCCTTTTACCCAAAAAGGTTCCTGACCATGAGCCAGAAACCTTTTTGTATGTTAAAGCTATACTCGCTTAACAAGGCCAGATAGTCTTATTCCACCCACTCAGCGATGAACACGTTGGTGTCGCGGGTGTCACCGTTGTTGCGGTTGGAGGCGAATACGAGGTATTTTCCGTCATAAGAAAACATCGGGAAGGCATCAAACTCGCCATCGAAGGTGATCTGCTCCAGGCCAGTGCCGTCGAGATTGATCATGAAGAGATTGAACAAGCGGCCCGACTCAGACGCATGGTTAGAGGAAAAAATTACCTTGCTGCCAGATGGGTGCATAAACGGCGCCCAGTTGGCCTTGCCGAGAGAGGTGATCTGCTTCAGGTCTGATCCGTCGATGTTGCAGGTGTAAAGCTCCATGTCTGATGGCGCCACGAGATTCTGAGAGAGAAGCTCTTTGTATTCGGCAATGGCTTCGGCTGTCTGAGGGCGGGAAGCGCGGAAAATCAGTTTGGTGCCGTCGGGCGAAAAAAACGCGCCTCCGTCGTAACCGAGGCCATCGGTTACCTGCTTCAGGTCGCTGCCATCCACGTTCATCACATACAGATCGAGGTCGCCATTGCGGGTAGAGGTAAATACGATTTTGCTGCCGTCGGGCGAGAGGGTCGCTTCGGCATCGTAGGAATCGTTGTCGGTGAGTTGGCGCTTGATGTTGCCATCAAGATCGGAGACGAAGATTTCGAATTCGCTGTAGATGGGCCACACATATTTTTTGATCACGTTGCGGTCGATCCCGGGGGGGCAGGCGTCGCCTGAGAGATGTGTGGAAGCAAAAATGATTTCCTGATCTCCGGGCATGAAATAAGAACAGGTGGTGCGGCCCTTGCCTGTGCTCACGAGCTTCATATCAAAAGTTTCCTCGGGAGTTGTGGGGATTTTGCCGTAGAAAATCTGGTCACAAGGAATGTCTGCAGACTCCTGCGCACGCTGCAAGGTGAGATATTGGTTGTCGAAGCTGAAATAGGCTTCGGCATTGTCGCCGCCAAAGGTGAGCTGACGCACATTGCGCAGGTGGCCTTCCTGCTCATAGCGCAGGGTATCGGCTACGGACGTTTCTGGCAGCGTGATCGCAGAGGTCTCCGCAGATTTGTCAGATTCGCAAGCAGCCAGCAAGCCGCCGGCAAAGAGAAGAATGTATATCCGGTTCATGTGATTGAATAATTTGACGTAAAATTACTCAATGTAATCCCGCGGAAATGCCGTTGCAGGGATTATTTATGTCGGAATAGGTGAAACTCAGTCCGCGAGAAAAACAGAATCTCAAGGATTTATGCTATATTATTTCTACCAGTCCTCGCCGAGCAGACCTACCCCTCAATCTTGCGTTGGCTACAGTTGACCAAGATCATCTCACATCCCTATACGCGACCCGATCTTGGATTCCACCCCCCAAACCCCATAGCCGTCCGGTTAAGAAAGGTGCCAGTCGCTACGCGCCTGGGAGGAACGCTTGGCCCTGCTTATTCTACCGAGGTGTCAGTCGCTATGCGCCTGGGCTGGGAGCTCGTATTTCCGATCAAAAGTCGAAGCGCATAGCGATTCGAACCTCGGTAGAATCAGGTGCACCCATAAGGTTTGCAGGCGCATAGCGACTGCCACCTTTCCCAAATCCTGCTACTCAACCTTCCTCACAACCTAACCAAAAGCATCTATGGCCTTAACCGGACGGCTATGCCCCCAACCCCATAGCCGTCCGGTTAAGGTTTATTAGGGTGTAAAGATCTCAGAGTAGCAGGATCTGGGTGGAAAGTGAGATGGGAAGCGGTAGTCGTTTTTTCTTTTCTATCCCTG
>JANQTF010000119.1 GCA_030731845.1 Bacteroidia bacterium
TGTAAGGAACTTTGAGTAGTGGGATCTGGGAAAGGTGGCAGTCGCGATGCGCCTGTAAATCCCACGAGCATACCTGATTCTACCGAGGTTCGAATCGCTATGCGCTTCGACTTCTAGTCAGAAATAGCAAATTCAACCCCTCCATACAGGCGCGTAGCGACTCGTACCTTTCTTAACCGAACGGCTATGCCCTTATACCTCCAAACCTCTATCGCCTCTTCTTTCCCAATCCTCCCACGTATCCACATCCACGGCGGCTTCGGGGATGGCTACGCGCAGAAGTGCTGTCGGGTGGGCTTTGACAAGGGGTTTGGCGCCTTCGTCGCTGCTGAGCTGTGTTAGTTCCTCAAACCAGCGGCGATCAAAAACCGAGGGCGGACCGCTCCCGTCTTCAAATACCGACACAGCCATCGACTTGCCCGAGGCGCGATAGGCATCCAATAATTGGCACAAAGCGTCGCTGCTCAGCTTCACCTGATCGGCCAGCACGATCATCACTTCCCTGATCTCCGGTAAGGGAGAAATCGCCCTGATCCCCGCAGCCAGTGACGATCCCATGCCCTCGGCCCATGCTTCATGCACAAGCACATGGTAGGTTCCTTTGGGCAAACCTGGCAGAATCTGATCTGCATAAGCCCCCAGAACCACCCACACCGGGCCCAGCCTCGCCTCTTGGCACACTCCCAGTACATGGTCCAGCAAGGTGCCCTGCACCATCGGCAACAACTGTTTGGGTGATCCCATGCGGCGCGAAGCACCCGCAGCTAACAGCAAGATCGCTGTCTCCATAGGTCGTGCTATTTCTTCAGGCGGATAAGACTTCATGCTCCCCTTCGATTCTTTCTGTAAAAGTGGTAAGTTAATCGCTGATTACGACTCTCTCCACCTTTTCATTTTTTGACGATGCCTTCCTATTCTTTTTTGGTTAACGGAGAATCTCGCACTGCTACGGTAGATGCAGACACGCCGCTGCTATGGGTCTTGCGCGACGAACTTCAACTCGTAGGCACCAAGTTTGGCTGCGGAATCGCGCAGTGCGGTGCCTGCACCGTGCATCTTGATGGCGTGGCTGTTCGTTCCTGTTCTCTGCCCATATCGGCAGTAGGCGAGCAAAAGGTGACCACCATCGAGGGGCTCTCCGAAGAGGGAGACCACCCCGTGCAGGTGGCCTGGAAGGAACATGACGTGCCGCAATGCGGCTATTGTCAGGCGGGGCAGATCATGACGGCCTCAGCATTGTTGGCAAAAAATCCCAACCCGACAGAGGAGGAAATCAAATCGGCCATGAACGGCAACATCTGCCGTTGCGGCACCTATCTCCGGATTTTTGATGCAGTGAAAGCTGCCGCCCAGTCCCGGTAAATCTTGCTATTCTCATTGCCATCGGCCCATTCACCCTGAATTCTCATGATCAAGACTACATACAATCGTCGCTCCTTCCTCAAAGTATCTGCTGCTACAGGCGGCGGAATGCTCCTTGGGTTTAACTGGCTCGCGGGGTGCAGCACTCCTGCACAGGCTGATCTGGCCAAAGCCCTGCCCTCGCAGTGGTATCCCATCAATGCCTATTTGAAAATTGGGGATACGGGCCTTGTGACCATCATCTCGCCCAATCCCGAGATCGGACAGGGCGTCAAAACTTCTATGCCCATGATCGTGGCCGAGGAGTTGGATGTGGAGTGGAAAGATGTGGTAGTAGAACAAGGGAACCTGGACACAGGCGCGTTCACGCGTCAGGTGGCCGGGGGCAGCCAATCGATCCGGCAGAGCTGGGATGGCCTGCGAACCGCGGGCGCTACCGCCCGGCAGATGCTGCTCGAAACAGCGGCTGCCCGCTGGGGAGTTGCAGCGAGTGCCTGCACCGTGGCCAATGGCATCATCACGAGTCCCACAGGCGAAAAGCTTGGTTATGGCGAACTTGCTGCTGAGGCAGCCACGGCCACCATCCCCGAAGAGGTGGCCCTCAAAGATCCGAAAGACTATACCATCATCGGCAAAGGAAAGCGGAATGTGGACATTCCCGCCATCGTCACTGGCAAGCCGCTCTATGGCATAGACACCCAGCGCGAAGGCATGGTGGTGGCTGCCATGATGCGACCGCCGGGTTTTGGGCAGACCCTCGTCTCGTTTGACGACAGCGCGGCCCGCGCGGTAGAAGGCGTGATCGACGTGGTTCGCATTGGTGACAAAATCGCCGTGATTGCCAGCAGCACCTGGCCAGCTTTTAAAGCCAAAAAGTTGATCCAGGCCACCTGGAAATCGCCTGAGCTGATTCATTCCTCCGCTTACATCAGCGCAGAGCTCAGCAAGCTCGCACAGCAACGCACAGACAAGCCCTCGCGCAATGATGGCGACGTGGACGAAGCGTTCGCCGCCGCAGACAAGATATTGGAACGAGAATATGAAGGGCCCTTCCTCCCGCACAATTGCATGGAGCCGATGAATTTCTACGCCGATGTGCGCGATGATGCCGTGGAGCTCCACGGCCCTATTCAAACGCCGGAAGGAACCCGCAAAGATGTAGCCGAGCTGCTGGGCCGTCCCGAATCCGAGATCAGCATCGGCCTCACACGCATGGGTGGAGGATTTGGCCGCAGGCTCTTTTCAGATTTCGTGATCGAGGCAGTCGAGATTTCCCGTGAAATCAAGAAGCCGGTCAAGCTCGTCTATACCCGTGAAGACGACATGACCGCCGGGGTTTATCGCCCTGCAGCTACCTATCGCATCAAGGCTGCCATCAAAGAGGGGCAACTCAGCGCCTATCACATCTCAGGCGCCATTGTCAACCTTGGCCTCGCGGTTTTCCCAGATCGCTTTCCCGCCGGACTCATCTCCAACTATCGGGTGGACAACCACAACTTCGAGAGCCCGGTGACATTTGGCTACTGGCGCGCGCCCATCAGCAACTATCTCGCCACGGCTGATCAGATGTTTCAGGATGAACTCGCCAAAGAGCTGGGCAAAGACCCCATCGAGTTTCGGCTGGAGTTGCTGCGAAATGCGAAAGGCAAGGTTGTCGGAGAAATCGAATACGACCTCGACAAGTCGATCCGGGTGATGGAGTTGGTGCTAGAAAAGTCGAATTGGGACAAAACCGAGCCAGGCGTCAAAAAGGGGTTTAGCTACTACTATTCTCACAACACGCATGTGGCCGAGGTGGCGCATGTGCGCCACGATGACGGCGAGCCTCGTGTAGAAAACGTGACTTGCGCCATCGAGTGCGGCATCGTGGTGAACCCGATGGGTGCCATGCAGCAAGCCCAGGGCGGCGTGATCGACGGTCTCGGCCATCATCTCTACGGTCGCCTCACCCTCGATGCCGAGGGCATCCCTGAGCAAAACAACTTCCATCAATTCCGGCTCATCCGCATGAAGGAAACGCCGCAAGTGGAGGTGCACTTCGTGCCCAGCACCGAGTCGCCTACCGGCCTGGGCGAGCCCACGCTGCCCCCCATATCTGGGGCGGTGGCAAATGCCGGAATGGCATGAAGGGAATGAGTTTTGGTTTACTTTTTGTTCGCCGCCCTAATCCTTCATCTCTGCCAGTCTCAACTCAAATCCACGGAGAACATCTTCCCCGTATAGTGGCTCATCAAAGGAATTCCGATGCTCGACGCTCCCGTCTTGTCGGTAAATCCAAGCCTGCTGTTGCTCTGGATCAAGAAGCCAGGCGAGCCTCACGCCGTTATGGATGTAACGCTCCATTTTTCGCTGAAGCTCTGGCAGTCGATCGCTGTACGACTTGATTTCTATCACAAAATCCGGGCTGATGTGAGCAAATCTCACCCGATCCTCTTGGGCAACATTGTCCCACCTTGCCTTAGCGATCCACGAGCTGTCCGGTGACCGCACCGAGCCATCGGGCAGGGTGTAGCCCGTGCTGGAATCAAAGACCTTTCCTTGGTTGTTTTCCCGATTCCAGATGCTGATTTCCGTGGTTACTTCCGCGTTGAATCCTCCCGTGTATGTGCCCGCAGGCTCCTGGATATAGATTTTCCCCTCCTCATCTCGCTCAATGCGATACGGCGACATCTCCCGGCAGAATTCAAAAAAAGCTGCCTCAGACAGGTTAAGATATTTAGCTGGAATAGGAATCATACCCGTAGGTCGTTTTGTGAAAGATACGTATTTGTTTGGTTAAGCACGTTCAATGCCGAGCTTGATCACAACGTGGTTTTCTCTTTCACCAGACGCCCATTCTCCCCCCACACTCTTACTCTACCAACAGCACTTGCCAGGCCTGATCGAGTTGATCGCGGGCGATGAGTTCCTGAGCGTAGCGGTGGAGTTGTGGATCGCGGTCTTGCACGTTTCCGGCGAGAATGTCCATGACGCGAGGATCGAGCATGGTGCTGTCCTGCGCAGCGGGAATCACGGTGAAAGCCGCGAGCTGGGCGAGGTCATTGCCCGTGAGGATGGGCGAAGTTCTGATGTGCGGGGGCAACCCATCAAACCCGATGCCGAGGACTTCAAAAGGCCGCACGAGGGTGGAAACCGCCTCGCCACTGGCACGCACATAAAATGCGCGGCCCATGCGACCCATGAGGTCGGCTTTGTGCGGGTCGATGCGACCCTTGTCGTCGAGGATGCCCTCGTCGATGTGCATTCGCAGAATGTCGCAGATGATGAGATTGCCGGCACCGCCTTCGCTGCCCAGCGACACGATGTCGCGCACGCGGCACTCCATCTGCACCGGCGATTCCTTCACCCGAAATGGCTTCACCAACTCTGACGCGACGGGCGTGAGGCCCGATTTGTCAAACTCTGAGACCTCCTCCGGATAGTCGATGCTCGCCAGGCTCATCTGCTGCACAATGGCGTGATTCACTACATTGACCACCACTTCACGGGTTTCTTCGGCGTTGCGGAGGGTGTCTTTGGTGGTGTTGCCCCGCACCCGCCGATTGGAAGAAAATACCAGCGTAGGCGGATTAGAGCTGAATACGTTGAAAAACGAATAGGGCGCCAAATTGGGAACTCCCTCTGCTGAAATCGTGCTCACAAAAGCAATGGGCCGCGGCGCCACAGCCCCCACGAGATATTGGTGCAGATCAGGAATGGAGGTAGTAGCGGGGTCGATGAGTTTCATGCGGGAAGGAAGAGAAGAAGTTGTTGAGTCGTTGAGGGTAGAGTTATTGAATTTTTGAATGGGGGAAGGGGGAATTTACAACAGAGTAACAGAGAGCCTCGGAGAGAGAATATGGTTGAGTTTTTGAATGGTTGAATGAGAGAGACAGAAAATCCAGACTTATACCCTTATTTCCATATACCCACCCAACCCTTCCAAGAAACCAGCCTTATACCTCTATTTCCATATACCTTCTTCTCCCTGTAATAAGGTAAGGGGGAAATCACCACAAAGGCACTGAGATCACAGAGAAAACACAGAGACTTCGTGAACCTTTGTGTCCTTTCCGCCTTTGTGGTGAAAAAAGAGATCGGGGAATTGG
>JANQTF010000120.1:0-7511 GCA_030731845.1 Bacteroidia bacterium
GATATGGCTACTACCTTTGATGTTATTGTGATTGGGTCGGGAATCAGCGGGAGCTGGGCGGCCAAGGAGTTTTGCGAAAAGGGCTACAAGACCCTCGTGCTGGAGCGCGGGCGCAATGTGAAGCACCTCAAAGATTACCCGACGATGGTCAAAAATCCCTGGGATTTTGAGCATCGAAACCGGCTGCCTTTGTCCGTCACCGAAGCCAATCCCGCTGTGGCGCGCTGTTATGCCTATCACGAAGACACAGAGCACTTTTTTGTGAAGGACAGCGAGCATCCCTATGTCCAGGAAAAACCCTTCGACTGGATTCGTGGCTATCAGGTGGGTGGCAAATCTATCATGTGGGCGCGGCAGACCCAGCGCTGGAGCAAATACGATTTTGAAGCACCGCATCGTCTGGGCTATGGCTTCGACTGGCCCATTGGCTACGACGATCTTGCGCCATGGTATAGCCATGTAGAGACCTTTGTGGGCATCAGCGGCAATGCTGATGGTCTCGACACGCTACCTGACGGCGAATTTCTGAAGCCCTGGGAGATGAACGCCGCGGAGGCTGAAATGTCCACCCAAATTCATGAGGCATATCCCGATCGCCACGTGATCATCGGTCGCTGCGCCAACCTGAGCGAGCCCAAAGAGATCCATCTTCAGCAGGGTAGGGGCCAGTGTCAGGCTAGGCACCAATGCGAGCGGGGCTGCCCATTTGGCGGCTATTTCAACAGCAATTCGTCCACCCTGCCCTGGGCAGAAAAAACTGGCAACATGACCCTGCGCCCCGATTCTGTGGTCGAATCCATCATCTACGATGAAGAACAGGGGCGGGCTACAGGCGTGCGCGTGATCGATCGGCTCACCAAGGAAAAAACTGAATACTTCGCCCGCGTCATTTTCGTAAATGCCGCCTGCCTCAATACCAACCTGCTGCTGCTCAACTCCACCTCCGAGCGATTTCCCAATGGTCTGGGCAACGATTCCGGGCTGCTGGGCAAGTATGTGGCGTTTCATAACTACCGGGGCAACATCACTGCCAAGCGAGCTGCTCCGCTCGATTGCTACTACTCTGGGCGCAGACCCACACAGGTGATGATGCCGAATTTCCGCAATTTGCGCGGGCAGGATACCGACTTCAAAGGCGGCTACATGGTATTTTTCTCGGCTGTGAGGGAAGGCTGGACCAAAGAAACCGAAGATGGGCCCAGAATCGGAGCGGCATACAAAGAGCGCCTCACCGAGCCGGGCGACTGGACAATCTACATGATGGCCCAGGCCGAAACGCTGCCCAAAGAATCCAACCACGTGAGGCTCAGCCCCGATCAGCGCGATGAGTGGGGCATGCCGCTGCTCATCACCTCCATCGATTACGATGACAACGACGAGCGCCTCCTCGCAGATTTCTTTGCCCAAGGCAGCGCCATGCTCGAAGCATCGGGCTGCACCGATATTGAGATCGAAGACAGTCAACAGGCTCCCGGACTCGACATCCACGAAATGGGCGGTGTGCGCATGGGCAAAAATCCCAAAACCTCCTTGCTCAACGAATGGAATCAGCTTCACGCCTGCAAGAATGTGTTCGTCACAGACGGTGCTGCGATGGCATCTACTGGCGTACAAAACCCGAGCCTCACCTTTATGGCACTCACGGCGCGTGCCGCTCATTTTGCCGCTCAGGAGATGGAGGCCGGAAGGCTGTAGAAATAGCCCGAGCCAGGGTGTGAGAGCTCCCTATTTTTCATACAGCTCAATAGGCAGGTCGTCTGGGTCAGCGAAAAACGTGAACTTCTTGTTCGTGTATTCATCCACCCTGATCGGCTCGATGAGGAGGCCCTTTTCCGTCAGGTTTGCTACGGCTTGCTCCATGTCTTCAACCTCAAAGGCGAGGTGCCGCAATCCCCTTGACTCAGGTCGTGAAGGGCGTGGAGGTGGATTGGGAAAAGAGAATAATTCTATGACGTATTGCCCATTGAGACCGAGGTCGAGCTTATAGGATTGCCGCTCCTCCCGGTAGCTTTCCCGGATGATGTCCAGCCCGAGAACATCCACATAAAAGGATTTGGACCGCTCGTAGTCAGCGCAAATGATGGCGATATGATGAATGCAGTTGAGCATCGAGGAAGTGCTTGGGTGTATCAGGTGAAGGGGAGTGCTTTCAGTTCCCTGCATTGAAAGTAGCCCTGTGAAGCTAGCTGTTTACAGTCTGCAAAGTGACATCTCCGAGTAATTTTTGAGGTTGATTTGCTTCGGATGCTGCCTCCAAGTTCGTTTGCCTGCTTGTTCTTGCTGTGTTGGATAAGTATTGCTAAAAAGAACTGAATATCAGAGAATTAGCAGCGGGTGTATCTGTCAATTTCCTTTGAACTCTGCAAAAAATGTCGACATTGTAAAGAAATCATATCAGATTATTTTTTTTGCTCATCATTATATTCAATCAACATGGACCTAACGAGTGTAATTATTTGGATCCTACTTGGCGCTGTTGCCGGGTGGCTTGCGGGCCTCATCATGAAAGGAAGAGGATTCGGCACCATTGGCAACATCGTAGTTGGTATTGTCGGAAGCTTTATCGGTGGCTGGCTCGCAGGTCAGTTGGGCATTTCCGGTGCCGAGGTTGGCGGCTTTAGCTTTGCCAGCATTCTCACTGCGGTGGCTGGCGCAAGCGTTTTGTTGTTTGTCACCGGACTAATCAGAAAAGCATCATAAGGTTGGGTTGATGCTAGAAGGAATCATCCCGAATGATTGGGATGATTCTTTTCTTGGGGGAAGGTACTCCTCAAGCCTTTCTGTCTCCTGCTTCTGGCAGGCTCACCTTCGCATTTTGGCCCACAAGTTTGTCGAGATATGCCTGGTGATTAAAGTCGGCGGAATTGAAGAGCTGATCGCGCGACTGGGCATGTTGCTGACGCTCCATGCTCCGGGCGAACCTACGAATGCTTTCGGCGGAGTTGAGGATGATGCCTGGCACAGGCACGCTTTGGCCGTCTTTGTCCTTGGCTACCATCGTGAAGTAGGACGAGTTGCAGTGTTTGACCACGCCGGTTTGAATATTTTCTGACTCCACCCGCAGCCCCACTACCATGGAGGTGCGCCCCGTGAAGTTGATCGATGCCTTGAGGGTGACCAATTCGCCTACTTCAATGGGATTGAGGAAATCCACCTTGTTGACCGAGGCGGTCACGCAGTAATACCCCGAGTGCTTGGAGGCACAGGCAAATGCGATCTGATCCATGAGATTGAGCACATATCCACCGTGAATTTTCCCACTAAAGTTGGAATAGGAAGGCAGCATGAGCTGGGTCATGGTGATTTGGGAGGCCTTGATACTTTTGTACTTCATGCAGAAAGGAAGACGGACACAGTGATAGGGTGGGGAGAGGCCTGTGCCCAAAGATAGGAAGCTTAAGGAAATATTCTTCGAAGAATCAAAAAAGCACATTGCTGCCATCCCTGCTCCTAAACATGTGGGAGAGATTGTGAGAATAAGGATTGAATGGGCGGTCAGCCTGGCATTTTCGTCATGTCCATGTGGAGCATACTCCATCGGTGGCCGTCGGGATCTATGAAGCCAAAGGCATACATCCATCCCTGAGATTCGCCGGGCTCGGCATAAATCCTGCCACCGGCTTCCCGCACCCGTTCTGCCATGGCGTCCACCTCCTCCCGGCTCTCCGCGTCTATGTTCAGGAGAATCTCAGAGCCTGCCGCAGTGTCGGATACCTTGTGCGCCGTAAACGACTCAAAGGCTTCCTCTGGGAAGAGCATCATCACCACATTCTTTTCTCCCAGGAAAAAACGCGCTAAATGCGACGAATCCTGGTGCATGGGGCTATTTTGAAAGCCGATTTTTTCGAAAAATTCAATCGAGCGCTGTACGTCTTTGACCGGTAGGTTAATCCAAAATTGCTTCATCGGGAATGGGGTGAAGGGGTAAATGGGTGAATGAGAGCACCATTATTCACTGAAGCAATATCAGATGGAATGTCTTCGCACACAACCTATCAACCTACGGAAGCCCATGGTGCGAGCTCTCATAGCCATGCTGGTAAGAGAGGGATTAGTCGCACTTCGCGCTACTCCTCTCCACCGATTTGGTCGATCATCTCAAGATCAACCCGCCGATTTTTTTGCCAGCTATTCGTCAGGTACTTATGGAGCCCATAGCAGGCCAAGATGCCAAAAGGAAGGGAAAGAAAACTTAAGACCCACTCATTGAGAGAATCAATAGAGCCAATCCAAATGGTATAGACAATGGAGATGATGAACCCACCAATCAACGTTCCTGCATAGTAAGAAACTACGCCGAGGATGGCATAGCCCCATACATGTTTGTCATACTCGTGGGCGAGCTGATAAAACTGTTTGCCAATATAATAGATAAGAAGAAGGCCTAGCATGGCTGTTCGAATTAGGTTGATGTTACAAAGTAGTGAACTTTTTTATTTCGCAAAATCGCAGGGAGATATTCTTGTCAAATCGGCTTGCATAATTGTGCTAATGGCCTTGAGATTAGGGGGGAATTCTGTTTTCATAACGTTCCCTTTTCTTTTTGGTAACAATTTGGTAACTTTGGCCTTCCATTCCGTCTCCTCGTCAAGTTTTTCTACTTCCAGGAAATCGGGAATTTTATGATTCTGGATATCAGAATTTCACCAAAAAAAGCCACAAAATGAGCAAGTCATCAGAAGCAAAATCCAGCAAAAAAGTAGCAGGTACCAAAAAAACAGATGCCAAGAAGTTAGCCGCAAAATTGAAGAAAGCCGAAGCCAAGAAGAAGGCAGCAGCCAAAGTGAAAGAAAAAGCCAAAGCCAAGAAAAAGCTCGTCGCGAAGAAAAAAGCCGAAGCGAAGAAAAAAGTAGCAGCCAAGGAAAAAGCCAAAGCCAAGAAAAAATTGGTCGCCAAGAAGAAAGCAACTGCTAAGAAGAAGCTGGTTGCGAAGAAGAAGGCCAAAGTCAAGAAAAAGGCAAATAAGAAGGCCGCTGCGGAGAAAATCCTCAGCATTGCCTCCTAACAATAAGGTGGATGAACAAAAAAAAGCCGGGCAGCTGCCTGGCTTTTTTTTGTTATTTTCCTCTACCTCGTGCAGCGTCGAAGAATTTCCTCGCGTTTGACAGAAAAATACAACCATTATGTACCGTCACCTTCCTTCCCTCAGCCTCTTGGCATCGCTTACGCTTTTCTTGTTCTCATGCGGCCTCACGCCCCCTGACTTTGACAAGTCTGGCGAGAAAGACGCTGTTTGTAACTTTTCCAGCGTCGTGGATGTACCATCGCCCTACGAGCTAACCCAAGTTGCACTCATTGATGCCGATCACGATTTCTTCTCTTTCCAGATGCTGAATCGGCAACAAGGCTATGCCTTGGGCACCACCCATGTCGGGGGCTTTGCCGATGTGTGGAAAACGGAAAATGGAGGAATCTCCTGGTCCAACGTTAGCCCTCAGATTAGCAGGCATCCTATCAGTCTCCATTTTCTGGATCATGAAGTGGGGTTTGTGACCACTCAAAATGTGACCGGCTGTCCCGATAGCTGCGACGCTCGCACCTCCCTCCTCAAAACCACCGACGGTGGAGCTAGCTGGCAGGAGGTTTTCTATCCCACGCTCTCAGGAGCCTTGCATCACCTTCAGCAAGATGAAAAAGGGAACTTATACGCCAATCTCTTCGATGTTCGGGTTGGGAATGGCGTGAGTGAAACCAACATTACCCTGGTAACATCTACCGATGGAGGGCTCACCTTCGATTCTCTGTTTACTGCCCCATCCTACGGCTCTACTCATTCGCCATTTAGCTTTACCATCGCTGAAGACCGGATCTATGCCGCAGGTGTGGAAGGCCAGATTTTTGTTCTCGAAACCAATGGGACGCTGGTGGATCAGGTATTTGTCAGGGCCAATAGCGCCATTACCGGGATTCAGGTCTTGTCAAGCGAGAGGCTGGTAGTCGGCACCATCTCGGGCGTCTTATTCAGCGATGACGCTGGGAAAAGCTGGAAGCTCCTTCGGGAGGGATGGGGTAAAATTTTGACAGCAAATTCCCTGGAAGGGGGGCAGGTGGAGGCGGTCATCGCCATCACAAACGACTATTGCCCCGGCGATGTAGCCCGATCAATTGACGTCCTCGCCTACACCAACGACACCGGAGCCTCTTGGGTAGATAGCTCTCCTGCACTGAATACGGTTCACGCCTTGGCGCACAAGCCCCACTATTTCGATGAGCGAGAAACCTGGCTTCTGTTGCAAAACAAGGTCTTCTCGCTCACCAAATAAGTAGTCAGGCTTTTCCAACAGCAGAAGAGATCGGTTTTCTCGTTGTGGATTTCCCTCTACCGATGACCACGCGGCTGAATCACCACTTTTTGCATCGCCGTCTCAGAAGGCGTTTCTACCAGAATGATCAAGTTCTGTCGAACATTCACGCCTTGTAGATTGGGACGGTACGTGTTTTCGCCTGGGTGAAGATTGCTGAGCGTTTCCTCGCTCAGCTTTTTTCCGTCCATGGCAAAAATCGAAATCTTAGCTGGCTCCACCTTTGTCAACTGAAACTTGACGGCAAATTCTCCTTCATTGGGGTTGGGAAAAACCTGCAAGCGGAGCGAACCCGTGCTATGCTCGTTGAGTTGATCCAGACCTGTTGTCTCGGTTTTGATCACATACACCCTGAAAATCTGATTGCTCGCGCTGCTCTGTGTGCCCGTATTGGTGAAAAACACATTGCGGGCAGTGCTGCTGATTCCGCCATAAATATATCCAACCAAGGTGCTGTCTTGCGGCAATTCGTCGAGCTTCATCACCTCGTTGCGGTAGGCGGGAATCTGAGTCAGGGGAATAAATTCGGCACTTGCTCCCAGCAGCGCTGGCATTTCTTCGGGCAATTTATACTCGGCCAATGCACCGTCAGCGCCTCTCGTGACACGAGCAATCGTGCTGGTGAAGGGAACCTGATTGTCTTGTACCAACACCCCGGCACTGTCGTAGTATTGGGCAATTCCGCCAAAAAACACGGTGTGCATCTCTTGGGTCAGGGCAGAATACAAGGGCAACACAGCACAGTGATAGTGGTTGTAGTACTGCTGAAAATTGCTGTCGAGTGCGTACCCGACGCTGTCAATGCTCACTGAGCTCAAAAATGGCAGATTGACCGTAGGTTGAAACACCCCCGAGAAGACCGAAATTCCTTCGGCGCCGTTGGGCGTGATGTGAGGCGCTGCATTGTAGTCTCTTCGGTGCAGGTTGGCAGCATCCGTGATGGTGGGCAAATGGGTTACGGTGAGGGTCGTGCCATCATCCTCCAAATTGAATTTTCTGATGGCATCGGTATATACCTGCGTGTAGGTAGAATGCCCCATCGGGTTGTAATCGCCGTCAAATCTGTTTCCTCCCACCAGATAGTAGGTATTGTTGATCATCTTGAGGTGTCCGCCTGTCACAGCAAATTGAGCATCGCTGATTTGCCTGAAAAATCCGGTGAAGGGAGTCCCCGCGACCACTGCTTCGATCACGGCAGACACTTTCACC
>JANQTF010000120.1:7521-15856 GCA_030731845.1 Bacteroidia bacterium
GCCGTCAGATTCTCAAATGTTTTTCTCGAAGCGGTAGCTGCATGGTAGCCATATCCTCCCACGATGTACAAGTAATCGCCAAGTTGGTGAAACCCGATGTTGGTAGAGCTCAATTGCTCCTGCATCCCCACGGGCAAGGACGTGAGCGGCGCTTTCCACACCTGTTGCGCCACTGGATCCACCACGATCAGCTGATTGTTGTTGCCTGCGACATCAAACGCCGCAAACGGTTGGCGGCGATGAAGCCCATCGAGCCTGCCTCCGATGATGAGCCACTTGCCATCATACTGACCAAACGCATAGGCCTGAAGGCCGCCAAGTTCGGTGATGCTAAAGGGCTCCAGGTGAACCTGAAACGGAGAAACTTGTGCCAGGCCACTTTGCAACATGCAAAAGCCCAGCAAGAAGGAAGAAAGGGATCTGAAATTCATGAAGTTTGATATTATGATTTTGTAATGTTATGAAGTTATCTTCTTTCCTCAAAATGAGAATTCTCACTAGATCGACTGCGTTTTCAGCAGGCCTGACTCACAAACTGAATGGATCCGGTAGCATGTGCCCTGATATTGACTCATAATATTCTGTTTTCTTTTTAGTAACAATTTGGTAACTTTGATGCTGGGTTTGGCATGGAGCGTAAAATGGTTTTCTCTCCCTTCATATCCCTTGGCAAATTTGCGATGGTCGGATGCCCAAACCCCCACCAACCCCAATACCGATGACAAAAGCATCAAAAAAGGACAAATCAAAAAGTAAAGAGGCCACTTCACCTAAGTCCGGCCTCAAAAAATTGATCGTGAAGAAGGAAAAGGCCGAAGCCAAAGCGATGGTTGCCGCCAAGGAATTGGCAAAAGCAGAGAAAAAGCTTCTCAAAAAAATGAAAAGCATGATTCAGGAAACTGCGATCATCAAAGAAAAAGTGATCGCCAAGGAAGCAGGCAAATCCGACGAAAAGAAGACTGCCAAGATCATCAAGGTGGAAGGAAAGGCGAAAGCAGCAGTTGTAGAACAAGCACAAGCCGAGAAGAAGCCTGCCCCCAGAAAACCCGTGACCAAGGCTGAGAAAATAGCTCCCCTGAACCAGGAAATCGACCCCGTCACCGAGGTTGTTGGCAAACCAGAGCCAGTTGCGGAGCCAGAGCCAGTTGCCAAGGCAGAACAACCCAGCACTCCTCCTGTGAAAAGGAGACCTGGACGCCCCTCGACCAAGGGAAGCACCCCCACTGCCAAGAGTACGCCCAAAGCAAAACCTGCTGCCAAAGCAGAAGCAGAACAACCCAGCACTCCTCCTGTGAAAAGGAGACCGGGGCGCCCCTCCAAGGTACAGCCTGAATAAGGTCGATGACCGCAGGGCAATTCTTCACAACAGAGGATCTCTAATTGTAGTGAAGCAAAAACAAAGCGCAGATCAACACAGTCTGAATCTGTGAAAATCTGTGGTGAGCAGAAAGAAGCGCTCCCTCATCCCTCAATACCCCCTCAAATCCACCTCGTCGGTGCTTTCGAGGGTAATCCAGCGGCCCATTTTTTTCTCAATGACCTTGAAGTGTGGCTGCTCCTCTGGCGTCACGAGGGTAAACGCTTGACCGGGATTTTCTGCACGGCCGGTGCGGCCAATTCGGTGGATATAATCCTTCGGCGAACGGGGAAGCTCGTAGTTGATCACATAGGGCAAATACGCAATGTCGATGCCGCGAGAGAGCAGGTCGGTGGCTACGAGCACCCGCAACTCGCCCGCTTTGAACGCCTCCAATGCCCGCTGACGGGCATGGTTGCTCTGCTTGCTATGAGAGGCAGCCGCCTCAATTCCGTTTTTGCCGAGCTTATTCACGAGCTTATCCGCGCTCACCACCGAGGAGGTAAACACCAACACCTGTTGCAACTCCATGCTCTTGATCAGATAGCGGAGAAACGGCCCTTTTCGTTCCTCCGTGACCCGAAAGGCGCGTTGATGGATCAGGTGCTCTGGCTCTTCGGCTTGTGTAGCGACGCGAACCACCTCGGGCTTGTGAAGGAGAAGTTGGGTAATGTGGTCCACCTCTTTGCTGAGGGTCGCAGAAAAAAGCACGTTTTGTCGGCGGCGCGGCATCAGTGCGATCAGGCGATCCATCTCGGCCTGAAAGCCTGCGTTGAGCATTTTATCGGCTTCGTCGAGGACGAGGATTTTGAGCTCAGAGAGCTGCATGGCCTTAGAATCCAGCAAGTCGAGCAAGCGGCCCGGCGTGGCAATGAGCACCTGCACGCCCTGCATCGCGATCATCTGCGGATTGATAGAAGCGCCGCCATACACAGCCAGGGTTTTGATGCGGGTGGGGAGCTGCTCAGTGAGGGTGGTAAACACCTGATGCACCTGCACCGCGAGCTCACGGGTAGGCACGAGCACAAGCACAGGAATGTGCCGATTGGGAAGTCGCCAGTCTTGGGTCAGGAGCTGTTGGAGGATCGGGAGTGCATAGGCCGCCGTTTTGCCCGAACCCGTAGGAGCAATGCCCAGCACATCTTTTCCCTTCAATAAAAAAGGAATAGCAAGCTGCTGAATGGGGTAGGGGGCCGGGAAACCGGAATGGGCAACGGATTTTACAAGCGGGCCAGATAGGCCCAGGTCGGCAAAGGTGACGGAGGAATTGTCCATGTTAACGTCTCAGCAAAGAAAAGAGGGTGCAAAGAAGGCGATATAATGTTTGCAAAGGTCGTGAATCTTGTGGGGACACAATTTTCTCGCCTATCCGCTCAGATTTCATCCATCGGAAGGAGCCGCGAATCCAGCAGTGCCGCAGTTCTGTGGCCGGCTCCTTGCAGGTAGCCCGGATTCCGGGCAAAAGCCAAAAATTGCTGGATGCTCGCGTGTTTAACCAGAATAACCATATCCCAACTTTCTGACTCCGGACCGATCAAAAACGAGCCTGCCTTGCCCGAAAAGAGCACCTCAGCCCCTGCTTCCTCCAAGTAAGGAAGCGTATGTTTCATATACAATCGATACGCTTCCTGACCGGAAATCTCCGTCTCTGGCGCTAGTTCTGGAAATGCCGTGTAGTCCGCCACCTCGTTGAATTTCAATAGGTTGAGCATGACGATTGGGCCTGTGCTTCCACGGAGATAAAATGCTTTTCCGGCTTCCGGAGTAGCATCAAGATAAGGTGTAGGGTTCATGTTTTTGAAAGGAATAACTGGTAAAATGAGAGAAAAATCAGGCAGAAAGGCCTGCCTCTACCATTGGTTTCACCTTGGTGCCGATGAGCTCGATGGCGCGCAGGAGCGTCTTGTGTGACAAGCCCGCATTGTCCATCTGAAAGCTGAAGCGGTCGATGCCGCCGAGTGCCTCGCTGTGGCGCAATATTTTGCTGGCTACCTCCTCTGGTCCACCGACTACAAGCGCGCCGAGGGCGCTCGTCTGCGCATTGAACTGCGTGCGGGTAACGGGCGGCCATCCGCGCTCTTTTCCGATTCGGGTGAAGGTCTCGGCATAGCCGGGGTAATAGTCATTTGCGGCATCTTCGCTGTTTTCGCCCACAAAACCGAGAGAGTGTAGTCCCACTTTGAGGGTGTCGGGCTCATGGCCTGCTTCAGCTCCTGCCCGTCGATAGAGATCGATTAGCGGGCGAAAGCGATGGGTTTCGCCACCAATAATGGCCACCATGAGTGGCATGCCGAGCGTGCCTGCGCGCGCAAAAGAACCCGGCGTGCCGCCCACGCCCAGCCAAATCGGCAATTTCGCCTGCATGGGCCGTGGATAGATGGCCTGCTCCCGCAGCGCCGGACGGAATTTGCCGGACCAATTCATCACCTCGTTGTCGCGAATCTGGAGCAGCAGCCCGAGTTTTTCGGCAAAAAGCGCATCATATTCCTGCAAATTGAGACCGAAAAGCGGGAAGGCCTCTGTGAAAGAGCCTCGCCCGGCCACAATCTCGGCACGGCCCTGAGAGATCAGGTCGAGGGTGGCAAAGTTTTGAAACACCCGCACCGGGTCAGCGGCGCTGAGCACCGTCACCGCACTCGTGAGCCGGATGCGACTCGTGCGAGCCGCTGCCGCAGCCAAAATCATGTGCGCAGCCGAGTCCAGAAACTCTATTCGGTGATGCTCACCAAGGCCAAATACGTCGAGGCCCATCTTGTCGGCCTGCTCCATGCGTTCTAATAGCTCAGCAATGGCTTTCGTGCTGTTATGCTGAGTTTCGTTGCTTGCGAAGCTGTCAATTCCGATTTCCATATACAAAGGGTAGGGGATCAATGTTATTCGTCTCTCTACGGAACCTTCATCAATATGGTACAAGAAGAGAATATTCAGGTCATTCTGCCGCTTTCACTACGCTGATCGAGTCAACCGATTTCTCCGATGCGACTTTGATGACATAGGTGCCATCTGATTCGGCTGAGAGGTCGATGGATATCGAGCCTTGGGGCGAAGGTTCGGTCGGATGTATTCTCCTCACCAATCTTCCGGCCTGATCGATGACTTCGATGCGGTAACTCAGGCCTGGTTCTGGGGTAAAACTCAGCAAAAAGATGCCCCGGTTTGGATTGGGACTAGCCAGGAGCTGCAAGGAAGAAGCCATTGGTTCTGCCGCTGCGGTGCTTCCGCTGTGGATCCGAATCACTTCTGCTTCCAGATCTGTCTTGATCATCTCTTGCTCGACGGTCAATGATGGGAGCAGGTTATTCAATTCTAGAGAATCATTCCACAAATCATAAAATTCTTGTGTGCCATTGGCCAATTGGATGAGTTTGTAGCGCTCCTCCCTCACGGTCCATCCTGTGATGGTAGCAGAGGTGAGCTCGGTGTAGTTATAGGCTCGCGTTGGCGCTGTGGCGCTGCTCAGCAAGGGCTCAAAGCTAACGCTGTTTTGATACATCCCACCCGGAAGAGCTGTTCCAGTGATTTCCACGATGGTAGCAAAAATATCTGTGGCCTGAATGAGGGCATCCTCTGCTTCATTTTGCCGAGACACACCGGCGCCAGACACGATCATTGGCACGTGAATGCCACCTTGATAGAGGGTCTCTTTTCCGTGGTTGGGTGGAAAATTCTGGATCACATTGCCTGGCGTGCCATTATCGCCCAGAAAGATGACCACAGTATTTTGAAGCACATTGGCGGGGATGTTTTGGAACAACCTGCCGATTTCATAGTCCATGTTTTCGATCATAGCGATGTATTTCTGCCGATTGTTGTTCACGGGCGTGGAGGTATATGTACCCACAGGCGGCACATGGTAGGGCGTGTGCGGCGCTACGTGTGCAAGCCAGAGGAGCCAGGGTTGGTTTTGTGCATTCACCCAGTCAATGGCGCTATTGGTGAAGTTGGCAGTGGCATATTCGGTCTCATTGGCTGCTATGCCGTCATTCACTTTGGTCCAATTGTAATAATCACTTACGACTCCACCGAATTCTCCTTCGTAATGCTGTACCTTCATGAAGTCCGGATGCCGGTAATCGGGTGGAGTAGAGAGGTGCCATTTACCGATGACAGCATTGCTATACAAGCCATTGGTAGTGGCAGTGAGCTGCCGGAAGATGGAGACCTCGGCGGTGTCGAGGTTGCCGGGAACCCTCAACACGCCATTAAAATAACCATACTTGCCTGTCATGATCGCTGCCCGTGTGGGCGAGCAGACGGGAGCCGCCCACACCTGTTGGAAAGTGACCCCGGCAGTGCGCAGGCTGTCGAGCACAGGTGTCACAGGCATCATGGCATTTTGTTGAAAGCCATTACTTGCGTCCACTCCAAGGTCATCGGCGATGATGAGCAACACATTGGGGTGGTTGGGGTCTGTTTGTGCACGCAAAAAGGGAGAGGCGTGGCAAAGCAAAACGCACAGCAGCAGGTAGTTGAGGGTAGATTTGGGCATGGAAAACGTTATTTAAAGGGTGACATTCACTCGGATGCCATAATTGATTAAATCCCTCGTTTGTTGAAATAAGCCATGCTTGTCATCGATAATCGTCTCTCGTTGGCTGAAACACATCCAGGATCTTGCAAGCCGTGATCGCCCGACCAGCATGTGGCATGTTGGAAGGAACCACAGTGAGCATACCCGGTATTACGACCTGGGTCATGCCATCGATGGTGAATTCAAACTCACCCTCGATCATGTGTGCCACCTGCTCATGTGGATGGGCGTGCTCTGGCAGAACTGCGCCAGCCTCAATTTCCCAATAGGCAAAGGTCATGCGCTCGGTATGGATCATTTTGCCATGAAAGCCGGGGATAAATTCGCGAGAAGGGATGGTGGATAATTGCGTAAATATCATAACATCAAAGCTGAGAAAGATGTGAGAATTTGATATGCGCCTTGGAGAGGTTACCCAGGTAGGCCTGCGGCTCGGGGCAGGGTGGTAGAAGTAGAGGAAATCTTATTTACCTGATCGTACACCCCTTACTGTCCGATTGTTTCCCCCATCAGCACTGCCGTCTCCATGCCATTGCGGGTATTTTCGAGCAAGTCTGCATCTATGGTGATCTTACTTTTGTTAATCAACATTAAAACAGAAGACCCTCCAAAAGCGAAATAGCCCATTTCCTCGCCTTTCTTCACCTCAGCATTGGGCTTATACGTTTCGACGATGGTTCCCACCATGGTTGCGCCCACGGGGCTGACAATGACATCGCCATACTGGCGACTTGCGAGAATTGTGTATTCCCGTTTGTTTTCGCAAAAAACCCGCGTGAATTGTTTGGTCACGGCATACGGAGACACAGAAAGGTATCTTCCCTTAATTTTCTGCGCAGCAGAGGCCTGGCCCGAGGTGGGAAAATGAAACCGATGGTAGTCATTGGGCGCGAGCCTCACGAGAATCATAGACGCGTCCTGATATTGAGCCGCTAAGTCCTTGTTTTTCAGAAAAGAAGCCACGGTGAATGGCAAGCCCTTGACAAAGAAGCTAGAAATGTCGCTGATGGTTTCGAAGGCAATGAGCTTGCCATCGGCAGGAGACACAAATCCCTGTCCGATTGGGCGTACATTGGGGCGGAGTTTTCGGTAGAAAAAATCGTTGAAAGAGCTGAATTCTTCCACAGGCTTGATGGCCTCCTCCAGATTTATGCCGAATTGGCGGACAAACGGCAGGATGTTCTTTTTGGAAGCGGGCCGATTCATCAGGCGACCATACAATTGGGAGAGAGCCTTGCGTTTCACAACCGCGTTCAGCGCAAGTTTGCCAAAGGGGCTGTGATACATGAACCTCAGGAATCGCTCTCCGGGAGGGTTTTCGTGTATGAGTGCGCCTGTTTTGCGATCGATAAAGGTGATTTGTTTCATTGACGGAGGTCAGAATGGCAGAACAGCCCGAACTTACGCATTCGCTTGGAAAAACTATCTGCGTAGAGCAAATTACCCCGTATTCGATGAAAAAATGAGCGCGGAACCCAGCAGAAAAGAGAGAGGCTCATCAAGCGAAAAATGAATTGCTTATCAGAGATTTTGCTCGTTATCAGGGCACACGCCACACAAAAATGAGCAGATGACGGTCCTCTTCTGATTAAATATTTTTCCAGCGTCAGGGAGCGATAAGCCGTTTTTGAGGAAAAAAGATGTAGGGTTGATGTAGTCCATCAAAAAAAGGGGAAGAGGTGATGTATGGCAGAAAGCTGATAAGCCAGCGGTAATTCAGTAAGTTGCTGTTGTCTCAAAGTTTATCCTTTCTACTATACTTCTCGCATTATGACATTTTCAGCCATTGGGCAACGCCTGCCCACCCAGATTTTTCGCCGACCGTTTCACCTAGTCCTCCGACACATCAGCCTGTTGGTCCTGCTAATAGTATTCGGCAGCGCCCTTTTTGCCCAGGTGACTCCAGTTGGCAGTGGTAGCTATACCAAGACCTTTCCCGGCACCGATGTCGCCGGGCGAAATTCCTTTCCTGGCGGCAGCCCCCTCACCACTGGTGCGGCAGCTGGCAGACCTGTTCCCACCAACGATTGGTGGTCCAACAAAGTCAAGAACAACCATTCCGACAACCTCTTTAATTATCCCTACACCCTCAAAACGGTCAACGAAGGGCTCGTAGTCACCTACATCCCCTGGGGTGTGATTGACAACATCACGCCCGTGACGGTTGGGGTCACCGGCCTTTCGGCCAATGTAGCCAAGGTCTCAGACTTCTCCGATTGGACTGTCACTATGGACTGGGCCAATGCCGGACATCATTTTCAGGCCACTTCCGGCATCGGCATGCCATTTCTGTATTTCAAGAAGGACTCTGCTGATGTAGCCCGGGTGACCGTGACCTCTGGTAATGTGGTGATCAGCAACGAAATGCTCATCATTACTGATGCCAGAAACGGAGCCGATTTTGCCGTGTATGCACCGCTAGGGAGCGTGTGGACCCAAAACGGAAG
>JANQTF010000120.1:15956-19081 GCA_030731845.1 Bacteroidia bacterium
AAAGTGCAACTGCTCCAAAATGACGGGCTCGCCACCTGGACCGATTCTTATAACGAAGGTCAGGTCATGAATCGCTTGATTCAGACCGCCCGCATCGCCGATCAGATTGGTGACACTGTTGCCCGGGACAAGATGATCGCCACAGTAAAAGAGCGTCTCGAAGATTGGCTCAAAGCAGAAAGCGGCGAGGTCGCCTTCATTTTTTACTACAACCAGGTGTGGTCTGCCATGATCGGCTATCCAGCCGGCCATGGGCAAGATGGTAACCTCAACGACCACCATTTCCATTGGGGATATTTCATTCATGCCGCAGCATTCATGGAGCAGTATCAGCCAGGCTGGGCTGCGCAGTATGGCGACATGATCAACCTCCTCGTGCGCGATGCTGCCTCTCCCGACCGCAACGATCCTTTGTTTCCTTTCCTGAGAAACTACAGCCCCTACGCCGGGCATTGCTGGGCAAATGGATTCGCTACCTTCCCTCAGGGAAATGACCAGGAATCGACCTCCGAGAGTATGCAGTTCAACTCGTCTCTTATTCACTGGGGCTCTGTGACCGAAAATGATTCTATCCGCGATTTGGGGATCTACATGTACACCACCGAGCAATCTGCTGTGGAGGAATACTGGTTTGACATGCACAATCGCGTTTTTGGACCCACGCAGCAGTATAGCCTCGTGTCTCGCGTGTGGGGAAATAGCTATGACAACGGCACCTTCTGGACCAGTGACATCGCCGCTTCCTATGGCATCGAAATGTATCCCATCCACGGAGGATCTCTCTACCTCGGCCATGATACCAGCTATGTGAGAACGTTGTGGAATGAGATTGCCGTTAATACCGGCATTCTCAGCAACGAAGTGAACCCCAATCTTTGGCATGATGTGAAGTGGTCATATCTCGCGTTTATCGACCCCGACAAAGCCATTGAGATGTACAATTCCTATCCCGACAGAAGCCTCAAGTTTGGGATCTCTGATGCGCAGACCTATCATTGGCTCCATGCCATGCGCGCCCTCGGCATCGTGGATGTGACCCGCACCGCTGATCATCCACTTGCCGTCGCCTTCAACAAAGCGGGAGATGTGACCTATGTCGCTCAGAATTATTCTGATGTGCCCATCGCGGTCACTTTTTCTGATGGATATACCCTCGCGGTGCCTGCCAATACCCTCGCTACGAGCAAAGACATCTCGTTGAGTGGCGTGCTGAAGTCGAGTTTCGCCCAGGCATACCCCGGAGGTAGCGTGGACCTCACCATGACGCTCAGTGGAGGAACCGCCGATAAAGTTGAATTTGTGGACGGAGAAGCCCTCTTGGGTGAAATCACACAACCACCGTATGAAATTACTGCGAGTGGCCTCACCGTAGGAAAGCATAGTTTTTACGCGAGGATTTATCAGGGTAATAACTTCAGCATCAGCAACCTCGTGCCAGTGATCGTGGGAGAGCAAATTCCTTATTTCGGGGATCCTATCACGATCCCAGGTGTATTCCAACCTGCACACTTTGATGTGTTTGAAGGAGGACCCGGTCAGGGAATCTGCTACAGTGACGTCAACAAGGAGAACCTCGGCGATTTCCGCCTCGACGAATACGTGGATGCTACTGTAGATTTTAATGAAGGTGAGGTTGTCGGCTGGATTGCCGCTGGCGAGTGGCTGGAATACACGGTGGATGTGCAGCAAGCTGGCAATTACAACCTGAGCTTCCGCTATGCCTGTGGCAATAGCAGCGGTGGTGGCCCAATGTCTATCGAATCGGATGGCCTCGTGGTCAAATCTGGTATCACAGTCACCAACACCAACGGTTGGGATAAGTGGGCCACCAAAATGGTGACAGCGATTCCGCTCAAGAGCGGCAGACAGGTGCTGCGTTTGTCCTTTACCCAAGGCGAACTCAACCTCGGCAAACTCACCTTCACGTATGCTTCGGCGTTGTCTTATGACCAGCCCATTGCGGAAGCAGGAGAGAATATCCTTGTGCTGCTGCCGGCTGGCATCGCCACCCTCGACGGAAGCGAAAGCAGCAACCCCGGCACAGCTAGCCTCACCTATAGCTGGACCCAGATCTACGGCCCCTCTACGCTTGTCTTCTCTGATCCGGCCATTGCACAGCCTTCGGTTTCCACCCTGCAAGAAGGTGTGTATCTCCTCCAGCTCACCGTGAGCAACGGCAGCTACTCTGATGTAGATGAGGTCTATATCATTTCCAGTACCACCAACAACGTGGCGCCCAAGGTATCGATCCTTTCTCCTACCGATGGCTCTTCTTTCCTGGAAGATACCCCGATTCTGATCTCTGCGACTGCCTCAGACTTGATTGGTGAAGTAAAAAAGGTGGAGTTCTTTGTGGACAATGTCCTGATCGGAACCGATACACTGGCACCATACCAATCGACCTGGACCCCGATCGTGGGGGAATACGTGATCACAGCCATTGCCACAGATGATGGCGGCAGCGCCACTACTTCCTCCCTCGTGGATGTGAGCATCACCCCTGCGCCTTCCTGCATTGGTACGGCATTCAATGGTCACTACGATTATCAGTTTTCTCCCGCCGATAACAATCCCACCATCACCTTTATCCCTTCCAAGGCTGGTGTCGGTGCTCCTACTTGTATCTTGTACTACGGCACCGATGCCAACAGCTTGCCAGGATACAATGTGACTCCCAATGTGCCTTATCAGATCAATGCCAGCAAAGGCACGAGAATCTATTTCTACTACACCTATTCCTACCCGGGACTGGGAGAGCAGAATACTTCCGCCAACAAAGGCACCTATATCATTGGCACGTGTAAAGTAACCTCGCTGGCTGGCATGACAAATTCTCTGAATGTGGAGTATTACCCCAACCCTGTAACCCAGGTTCTCACTGTGGAATTGCCACAGGGCAGGAACGTGCTGGAAGTTTACGACCTATCTGGAAAGTTGCTGCGAAGCTCCGCAGGACTCACCGGTGCCGTAGAGGTAGATATGGCCGAATTTGCTCAAGGCGTATATCTCCTTCGGGTGATCAACGACGACAGGTTCACTGTGTTTAAAGTCATGAAAGAGTAGTTCTCCTTCGAGAACCTCGGTCGAAAAAAGAGTCACTCAGAAAGTTTCTGGGTGACTCTTTT
>JANQTF010000120.1:19181-20447 GCA_030731845.1 Bacteroidia bacterium
CTACGCCACATATTGGTCAAACAATCGCTCGAGGAGCGCTTTGGGATCTTCGCACAGGCCAGGATGCACGCGGGAGCATTGCAGGATGGTGCTTTTGACTGCCGAGAGCCAGCGAAACCGCTCCGGCACATCGAGCCGGGCAATGGGCCCTCCTTCCTTGCGACCCTGACAAATCAGGTCCCAGCCGTGGAGGTAGCCGGCAAGTTCTTCCAGATCTAGCTGAGCAGAAAAAGCACGGAGGCGCGGCTCGTCGAGCTGGTATTTCATTTCCAGAAAACGGGTTCGTTTGCAAAATACCATTACCCCCACGTTGATACACTCTCCACGCTCTACCCTCGGCACAACACGGACGATCGCATACTCAAATACTTGCTTTCCTTGCATCATCTGCTTGTGTTACCAGTGAATCCAATTGTGAAAGCCGTATGCGTAAAAATTCGAGATAGACCCTTCTTCTCTCCTCCGCAGTCACCTCATGAGCATCATCGCTGAGCCAGATATCAGGGATGGTATCCACGATGTCCTTCAGCATGGAGTCAGAGATGGTTTCCTGGATGGTAGCCGCAGCCTTGTGGAGTTCAGTGGCTCTAGGCAGCAGCACATGGTCTTTGATGGCAGGGAATGATCGCGTGGCGTGCTCTTGCCAATTGTCCCAGGAGTGATGAAAGTAGATGCTTGCGCCGTGGTCGATGAGCCAAAGCTCCTTGTTCCAATTGAGTAAATTGGTGTTGCGAGCCGTGCGGTCAATGTTGGTGATCAGTGAATCGAGCACTACCACTTTGGAGGACTCCAGCGGCTCTGCCACCGACACCACAGGGTCGTAGGTGATCGAGCCCGGCAGGTAGTGGAGGCCGAGATTTAGCCCCACGCTGAATTTGAGCAAGTCTTGGATCTCCTCGTCGGCTTCCATTCTGCCGAAACTGTCATCGAGGGTCATGAAGACAAGCTCGGGCACACGCAGGCCCATGGCACGGGCGAGTTCCCCTCCGATCAGCTCGGCAATCAGGGCCTTCTTGCCCTGGCCTGCTCCCCAAAACTTAATCACATAAGAAAAATCATCGTCTGCCTCGACGATGGCGGGAAGGGATCCTCCTTCGCGGAGCGGTTCCACATACCGGGTGACATTGACCGATCGGAGTCCAAGTGGGTTCATGTACTGCAAGGTAGGGGATTTTGAGAAAATGCTACGCCCCTTTGAAAAGAAGATCAGACGTCTCCGTGCTCTTGTTGGATGATAGCGAGAACCTCTTCTTCGGTCAGTCCTGT
>JANQTF010000121.1:0-5447 GCA_030731845.1 Bacteroidia bacterium
TGGCGGTGGATCGGTATCGCTTCCTGCGGGAACGATCTACTCCGCTGGCGCGGGTTTATCTTTGACGGGAAGTACATTTTCTGCCCTCGATGCCAGCCCCACCAACGAGATCCAAACCCTATCGCTCTCGGGCAGCAACCTCAGCCTGAGCAATGGCGGTGGATCGGTATCGCTTCCTGCTGGCACCACTTACAGCGCAGGCTCAGGTCTCGCTCTCACAGGCACCACTTTCTCAGCGCTTGACGTCAGCCCGTCCAATGAGATTCAAACCCTCTCACTTTCGGGCAACACCCTGAGCCTGACCAATGGTGGTTCGGTGGCCTTACCGACGGGCACACCTTCGCAATGGACCACTGCCGGAGCAAACATTCACTATACCGCTGGCAATGTCGGGATTGGAGATGCCACGCCTGCCGCGACCCTAACTGTGGGAAATGGAGACAAATTTCAGGTTGTGGGAGCCGATGGCGATGTGCTCTTCACCGATCCGCAGGCTTCTATTCGTTTCCCTGCTGTGACTTCGGCATCAGCGCCCATGATCCAGATGTTTTCCACCGGAACACAAAACGCCGACCGTATGGTAGTCGCGCATTCCCCTAGTTTTCCTACTTGGGGCTTGCAATATCGAGATACTACGGATGTGATGTTTATCCGAAATAATAATATCAGACATGTTGCTTTTGAACTAAACACCGGGCACGTGGGTATCGGCATTGAAGACCCTGCCTTTCCGTTGGATATACTCGGTCGTATGCGTCTGCGGTCAACAGGGAGCATCAGTAATTCTCCGGGAATTTGGTTCAGTAGCTTGAATAATAACTTTGATCGTGCTTTCATCGGGATGGCTGAGCCTGACTCTATCATTGGGATCTATAGCCAACATATGGGCAAATGGGCCATTGAATTTGAGGTCATGCGCGAGCCACGTATAGGAATCAATATTGCCGCAGGGTCTCCTCCCCGGGCTGAGCTTCATGTGCGGCATACCAACTTTGGGGGCTCAAATGATGGGATACGAATTCAAAATGAAGGCTCGAATAACCACTATTGGAACCTGTACACCTCTAATACCACAGGGCAGTTTGAGTTCTTCTACCGCGGGATCAAGCGTGCCACAATCGATGATGTGACAGGTGCTTACACGGCTATTTCTGATGCACGACTGAAGGGAGACGTTCGTCCTTTGGGAGAGGTGATGTCACGTGTTCTTCAGCTCAAACCAAGCCAATATCATTACCTCAGTGATTCCACCCAGAGGCGCTACACCGGGGTGATCGCCCAGGAATTGGAAACGCTGTTTCCCGAGTTTGTCTATTACGGTGGCGATGACCAGGTTCTCTACACAGTAGATTATGCTGGATTGAGTGTCATTGCCCTGAAAGGCATTCAGGAGCAGCAAACCCAGATCCAACAACTTCAGGCGGAGCTAGATGCTCAGAAACAGCGGAACGATGAACTGGAAAGCCGACTGCTACTCTTGGAAAAACTTATGAGGGCTGATCCAGTAGATTAATGGAGCCTTTTTTGGAAAGGATGTAAGATCAGATGTGTCATTCAGTATGGGAAATCGGATAATACAATAATATTTGTTTGTGATTTTTTCGCAACAAATTCTTTCCACATTAGTTCTTTCTCCATGTATCTACACAAAAATTTTCTGCTTAAGTACCCATCCGTAGAGGTACCTATGTCAGCCCTCGGTTGGTTGTGTCTGGGGTTGATGGCACTTTCGTTGCTGTTCTTCTGATACACAAGCATAATTTATCCTGTTATACTTTGCAAAAGAGGCTGTTACGATATCGTAATAGCCTCTTTTGCTGGTTTTGCAGTGGTTCCTGTCGTGGGTAAGAGGAAAATAATTTCATAGAATATATTGATTTTGCGATTGATTTGATAGGGAGTATCTATATTTGGGGAATGACAGCTTGTAAGTACTCTCTCAAATTCTGTGGGCCGTACTTCCCATTTATCCCAAGATTCCATTCTATTTATGACCCTCCAGGACCTTGAGTACATCATCGCGGTGGATCAGCACAGGCACTTTGCCCGGGCTGCAGAGTCTTGTCATGTGACGCAGCCTACCCTGAGTATGCAGCTTCGCAAACTCGAAGAGGAGCTTGGGGTTCTCATTTTTGATCGAAGCAGCAAGCCTGTAGTGCCCACCGACATCGGAAAGCGCATCATCCAGCAGGCGGGGCGTGTGCTCCAAGAGGCCAGATTTTTGAAAGATATGGCGATGGACGCACGTGTGAATCTTTCTGGCGATCTCAAGATCGGGATCATTCCCACCTTGGCCCCTTTTTTGCTCCCTGCCTTTCTCAAAGTAGTGGCCAAAGAGTTGCCTTATCTCAAGCTGCGTGTATCTGAGCTTGTCACAGAAGAGATCGTGAAGCGAATGCAAAATGGAGACCTCGATATGGGGATCCTTGTTACTCCGGTTCCGGAGGTGGCGATGCGCGTAGTCCCGCTGTTCTACGAAGAATTTTTTGTGTATTCCTCCCACGATTTCGACAAGGAATTTATTCTTCCCGAAGAAATTGACCCGACTGAATTGTGGTTACTCGAAGAAGGCCATTGCTTTCGCTCGCAGATCCTGAATCTGTGTGAATTGCGGCGGAAAATCTCACCACGATTTGAGTATGAAGCGGGCAGCATTGAGACACTCAAGCGGCTCGTGGATCAAAATCAAGGAGTAACGATTTTGCCAGAGTTGGCAGTCAAAGATTTTTCGACGGAAGAAAAAAGGCGATTGAAAAAATTTCAGCCACCTGCGCCAGTACGCGAGGTGAGCCTTGTGACCCTGCCGCATTATGCAAGGGAGCGCCTGATCGACTCCCTCGCCCAGCTCATTCGGCAGGACCATGCCCTCCATGCAACCCATGAAGCTGGAACAATCGTTCCCATTACCTGATGATCGGGCCCTTGGGACCGAGCTTTTTTTGCCACAAGGCCTGCAATTTTTCCATGTCTTTCTCCCTGATCCAGCTTTCTGTATAGCCGCAATCCACGCACACATACACTGTGGTGCCGAATGACCTCAAGGTTTTGGGCCACATGAGGGCGTGCTGATTGGCATCCTGAAGTACCACCACCTTGCTCGATTTACACTGCTTACATTCACTCGGTCTGCTCATAGGGGCAATTGTTTGGTGGATGAGTCGCTCCTCGATAGCAGTTTATTACTTAATTCACTGAAATCAACTCCAATACGGAGTCGGGTTGGGCAAGTGGGCTGATTTTTTGGGCGATGGCTTGCATCAAGGGGAGGTGTTTCGATTCCTCAATGCCCGTTTTCACAATCACCACATGGCGAGCAGGATTCACATAGATACATTGGCCCATGTAGCCCGAAGCCATGAATTCGCCTTCGTCTCCCTTGGGCAGCCACCAATGAAGTTGATAGTCGGTATCCCCTTCTTTTGCAGGGTGATGTGCCGCGTCGCTGATATGTGTCACCTGATCTACCCAATCTGAGGGCACGATTTGAGTGCCGTTGATCTTTCCTTGATGGAGCATCATCAGGCCTATTTTGGCATAGTCTCGCAGCGCAGCGTTGAGAAAGCCGAAAGACATTTCGGAGCCATATTCGTCGGTGCTCCAGCTTGCGGAGTACTCCGCACCCATGGGCTGCCAGATTTTTTCTTGAAGAAGCTCAGATGTGGTTTTGCCATAAACCTCAGCGAGAATCAGGGAAAGCATCACCGTGTTGATGCTTTGGTAGTGAAAGGTCTCACCGGCTGGCTTTTCGGCTTCAAACCCTGCAATCCACTCTGAAAGCGGCTTGAAATACACAAATTGCTCAAACATCATCTGATTGATGTCTGCATCAGGATCGGCATAAACTTCAGAAAACTTGATGCCAGAGGCCATTTGAAGCACATTCTCAATAGAGATCCCTTCCCAGCCAGAGCCTTTGAGATATGGAAGATATTGATCCACAGGATCTTGAATGCTGCCTATTTTCCCCTCATCGATGGCGATTCCGATCAGGAGAGAAGTGATGGATTTGGAGACAGAAAAGGAGGTGAACCGGGATTCTTCGCTGGCTCCCATGAGGTATTTTTCATAGAGGATCGTGTCGTTTCTGATGATCAGAAACCCTGTGCTGGCGAGGCTATCTAGTTTGGCTTCGAGGGCGATCGGGCCATTCTTTGATTGGAAAATAAAGGAAAATGGCGCGTTGCTCCTCGCGATGCGATAAGGATTTTCCGACTCCTCAATGTCATTATGAGGGAAAATGGACACCATATTTCGGAAATTCTCCGGCTTTAGCTCCTTGTCCATCATGGTGAGCATGGGCTTATAGCGAAGGAAATAGGTAGCAGTAAGCGCCGCAACAGCCACCAATAGAATGGCAAGCGAATATTTGATCCAGCGAGATGTCATGCGAAGTAATAGTAGTTCAGGAGTCCTGTTCCAAAGCTACATAATTCTTAACTGAGAGAGGAAATCATAGAGGCGGAAAAGCCTTCACCTGGGTATATTATCATCCACCTTCCCCGATTACTGCCCAATCATCACCCTCACTGGTTTGGCGAGGTAGCGGCTAGAGGTAGCGCCTCCTACCCGGCTTCCTTCTTCCTGCACTTGCACAGCCCATCTCTCGATCAAGATGCTTCCCTCTCCCTCGGCGAGGTCCTTTAGCTTACCTTGATCAAGCGTGATGCTTGTAGCGGCTGGACTGGTTTGGGTAAAGACTTTTCCATTGTTTTGCCCGGCTCCAAAGATTGTCACAACTACACTTTCATTGGTTGCGAGCTCCTTCCCTTCCCATTCCAGCATAAGCTCCTCGGCTTTGGAGATGTTAAGCAGGCTTTGTGGAACGGCTATGTCGGCGGCCATCAAGACCGTATTGGAAAAGGTATTGTTATTTAAATCATGATAGGCAAATATGCTGAGGCTGTCTTTACCATCCCACTCACGTTCGTACTGGCCTTTGGCTGCCTTCCAGGTCATGGGCTCCTGCTTAACCGTCACTTCAGCAGGGTCGCTTAGCTCGAGAACGGTGCCTTGCTGCCCCTCGAAACGGAAAATGGCGCTTGCCATGGTGCTATTCTTACTGGCATCATACACGAGCTGATATTCGGTGAATATGCTGTCCTGATCCACATCGATGGTTTCGTCGATTGCACAAGCTGACAAAAGGAAAGAAATACAAAGAAGCGGGAGAAATGGCAGACGAATGGTCACACTCATACCGAAGAAATTGGTCACGCTGGGCAATGATGATGTCCCAGATGCTAGGCACCAAGTAGTTCATTTTGTCGCATCCTTCGAAAGCAGAAACTTGGCCTTTCTAACTTGGAGAGATGAGAGGGGTCAGAAGTCAGTGGACAGACAGGAAAAGCGCAGCTTCGAGAGGCGGGATATTGAGAAGCGAGAGGTTGAGATAAGAGAGGCGTAGCCGCGGGTCTTGCGCCCGCGACGGGTCTTGCGCCCGCGACGGG
>JANQTF010000121.1:5547-20369 GCA_030731845.1 Bacteroidia bacterium
CGCCCGCGACGGGTCTTGCGCCCGCGACGGGTCTTGCGCCCGCGACGGGTCTTGCGCCCGCGACGGGTCTTGCACCCGCGACGGGTCTTGCGATTTATCTCACCTTTCCTTTCAGCTCATTCACTGCATCGATAAAGTCCTGCTCGCCGGGAGAAAGCCTGAGGGCGGTCTCGTAATAGCTGAGGGCGGAGGCAAAATCCTGATATTTTTCCTGAATAGAACCTAGCCAAAAATGCGTTTGGGCGTGGTTGGGATTCAACGCGAGGCATTTTTCGAAGTCACTGGTTGCCAGATCTATTCGTTGTCCACCGAGGATGTAGCTGAATCCCCGGCTAAAGTATGCGTCAAAATAATTGGGGTCGCTGTTGATGGCAATGGTAAATGCTTCCACAGCTCCGTTGATGGCCTCGGCAAAGCGTTGTTCTTCTGCTTCGCGGTCGGTCATGGTCGCGATAGAGAGCTGCCGCGTGCCACGTTGAAACTGTCCAAGCGGATGGGAGGGAAAATATGCGAGCAGCCTGTCATTATAGATCTTCGCATCTTTGGGAGACTTGAACGTTTGGAAATATACATCATGAATCTGTGTGAGCGCTTTCACGAAAAGGGAATCCACCTCCAGTGTCTGCCGATACAGATTGAGTGCCTTGCTGGGCTTTCCTCTGCTTTCTTCGAGAAAGGCCTGTGCAAACACATACAGAGGCTCTTGCTTATTCAGGCTTGCAGCTGTTTGATATGCCTTGAGTGCAGCGTCATAGTTTTGCCTGAAAAAAAACTGCTGCCCTAGCTCATAGTGTGCTTCAGGGTTTTGCGTTCCCATGGCCACAGATTGCTGAAATTCCTCAATAGCAGTGGTGGAATCTCCGGTTGTTTTGGTGAATACCCCCTTCAAATAATGCAGATCCGGGCTTTGTGGGTACATCTTTAGCGCCAGATCAATGTCTCGGATGGCAAGTGAGAAGCTGTCGCGGGCATATTGTGTGAGCGCGCGCTCCTGCAAGAGCCCATAATCCTTCGGATTGTCCTTGATCAGCTTGGTGAGACGTGCAATGGCCTCTTCGGGGGACTCAATCGTATTCACGACGGTGGTAGAGTCGGCAGACTCTCTGGTCGAATTACGATCTGTTGCTGCTTGCTTGCAACCAATGAGCCCAAGAAGGACCATGGCAATGAATCGAATCTTCATGGTGCAAATCTACGCAGCCCAAACGAGTTGGAAAAGGTCAATCCGCAGCTTCGATGACGAGGGAAATTACCCGTGTGGTTTCCTTGGTGACTTTCACCGAATCAGTGACCCGAAAATCTGCCATGGCTACGATCTGATGCTGATCACGCAGGACGATCGACCTGTGTTTCTGTGCGGGCCGGAAGCGCTCATCGATCATGATATCGCTCAGCAATTTGCTGCCTTTCATGCCAAAGGGCTGCATTCTGTCTCCTTCTTGCATAGAGGAAAGCTGCAAAGGAAATTGAATCCGATCGAGATCGAGGTAATGCGTGAGGCCATCACGCGGAAAAGTTGAGGGAGGTGAGGTCAGGGTCAGGTAAACTGTGCGGCCATGGAGAGAAAATGTCTGCGGCAGATCTTCGAGTGAAATTTGCACCTCCGAAGGAAGAAGCAGGTCTTGAGAAAGCCATTGAATCTGCGATCGGCCTCTCACGAGCATTCCCTGAAACATGTGACGTTTTCCTGGATCTGCATGGGCGAGGGCAGCCCCCTGCCACAGATCGTGGCCATGCCAGCCCCATTGGTATAGCACGTGAGTCACCATGGTCTGCAAATGTGTGTGGAGCAGGCCATCAGCCATGCCTTCCCACGAAAAGGTACAGACGCCTTTGTTGGATGTGACACGACCTGTGAGCACTTCATCCAGAAGATCACCCAACAGAGAAAGCTGTGCCTCATACCACCTTGCGCGCTCTGTGAGTTGCTCGGTCACTGCGGGATTCACTTGCCGGAGAATGGACATAGCCTCATTGCGAATGAGGTTTCGTAAATATTTGCTTTCAGCGTTGGTCGCATCTTCACGCCAGGAAATGCCCCATGCCTCTAGTGCTTCTTGGCAGCTGTGTTTGGATAAAGTCAAAAAGGGCCTGAGAAATCCGGGTCGCTCCTCGGGCATTCCGGATAAAAGAGCATACCCGTTGCCTCGCAGAAGGGAGAGCAAAATGGTCTCAGCCTGATCTTCCTGATGGTGGGCGAGCAAGCAGGTGCCAAAACCATGCTTGCTCATCAGGTCCTGGAAAAATGCATAGCGAATGTCGCGCGCCTGCGCTTGGGTAGATGCATTGTGATTCCACTCCGATGGTTGCACAATTCTCAGATGAAGATCGACTTGCCACTTGTGCGCGAGTTGCGCTACCAAGGCCTGATCAAGATCTGAGGCTGCGCCTCTGAGGCCATAATTCACGTGGGCCATGGCAAAGGGTAGATTCAAGGAATGTGCCGTGGCGGCTAGGCTCACAGAGTCGCTCCCTCCGCTACACGCGATCAGCAGCTGTTGTCCTGTTGGAAGCAGTTTGTCTGCGTAGCGCAGCAGGGCTTGTTGTAATTGCTCTATGGCTGACATGGCGGGCGGCTAAACCAATTCTTGGGGTAAAAGATAACTGGAAAATAGAAAAGCCAACCAAATGCAGGCGATTTTGGTCAAATCTCCCAAACCGTTAAAGCGATTGGATCAGTAGTTCGTGCTCAAATCAAAGCCATTGACTAGCAATTTCCCATTCAGTTTGATCCATCGGACTATTTGGTTCGTATCTTGACAGTACCTCTCTTGAAAATCCCAGAATGAACCACACTGTTTAATCCATGCAATTTGGCCTTTTCATTCGTCAAGTCATAACCAACGAAGAAGAGTCTAAAGCGTATTTTTTTCAAAGTTCCGCTTTTTGGAACAGTTCTTGGATATGAAGGAAGTAATCCTTCGCCCTTTTTTGTGTAATACCATGTTTGCTACAGCCCTCACCCTCCTTGTCAGTCTTATCTTTCCTATTACCTCTTCAGCAAGCGGTTCCGATCTTCAGTTTTTTGTTGGAGAATGGGATCAGCTTTCTACGCAGAGTCACCGAATTGAAATCGCGATATCTGGAGATCAACTGATGTTCCGTTTTCTGCATGAGCCATCACATTGGATCACCCTTGTTCCTTCAAATGGTCATTTGGTCGCCAATGACAACGGCGTTTCCTATGACTTTGATATGCGGGAATCCATCCTGGAACTTGTAAGGGATGAGTCTGGAGCCACCACTCAGAGCCGCTACCAAAAGGTAAGCGCCTCCCGTGCTCCTCTCATGGCCAATGCTGATGGCGTCGCCATTCCGATTGGAATGGGAGCGATCAAAGGCATGCCGGTAGGGCCAGCACGTAGCACGGCAAGTATTTTTAGGGTGTATCTTTATCGCCTCGGTGATGGTCGGGAATTGGTGAACAGCCAAACGCTGAATCGCCAGGAAGGGTTCCATTTTGAGGGTCTTGCAGACGGGCGTTATCAGCTGATGTTTTCTGCTCAGGGCCCTACAGCGATACAGCCCAATCCTGCTTTCAAGATTGTGGAAGTGCGAAGCGGCACCATCGTCGAGCAAGATGTAGAGCTACACTAACGCGTACGGAGTCACACGCGAATGAATGAGTTTTGAACAAGCCCGCCACGTTGGCGGGCTTGTTTGCGTTGATAAGCCTACACAATAGGGAATTCTATCCGAAAGGACATTGTGCTATATTCGCCGAAAAAGAGAATGCTTCATGAAAAGTAACATCTGCTGCTATCTGCTTGTGTTGGGATGCTTGTCAGGTTGCGATCTGATAAATCCAGAAGAGCAGCTTCCCATATATGTCGAAGTGAAGGACGCTCGTGTGCTGGTTGATGAACAACGGCAAACATGGTCAACACTTGGGATCAAAGATGGCTGGGTTTTTCAGCAAAATCAGATGGTTGGGGTATTTCAAATGCCTTCCACCTTTCCCATTTTGCTGAATGAAGGCGTTGATTCCCTCCGGATCGGAGGCGGGGTGTTTGAAACCGGCCTATCTAGTTTTCGGCTTGAGTATCCCTTTTGGGACGACGTAAATGTATCCCTTGCGGGCATTGAGCCACTCGATACCCTCGTAGTAAGGCCCCGGTTTCGGTATTTTGAGCGGGACTCCGTTCTCATTTATGCCTTCGAAGAGGGATTTGAAGGTGCTTCGGTGATTCTACAAAGCCAGCAGCCTACGGTGAAGCATACACGCATCGACCCTAGCACGGAGGACCGATTTGTCGGCCAATTTTCCGGAAAGGTGGTTTTTTCTCCCGATCGTTACATCATGGAGCTGAGCTCTCCACTTCTGAGCTTGCCTCAGTCAGGATTCAACGACATTTGGTGCGAAGTCACCTACAAAAATGACATTCCTTTTTCGGTGCTACTGGTAGGGCTTGCTCCCGGTAGCGTTTTTGAGCAAGAATTGCCCACCAATGTGGTGTTTGGATCTCCCGACGGGTGGAACACGGTTTATATCCACCTCAATGATTTGGCGAGATCGCTGAGCAATGGCGCAGCGTTTAAGCTCGTTTTTCGGGCTAGTTCCTACGATACACAGCTCCAACAAGGGCGCGATGGATATCTCTTTTTGGATCATATTCGCCTGATTCATTTCAAATCTTGAGTTTCCTGCTTTCTCCTTCCATCATATTTCTCTTCTTTTGCTCTCCCAATCGAAGATGATAACCCGATCTGCATGGCAGAGGTCCTTCCAACTACTGTATCTCTCTCCACCAACCGTCTGGGTTGGTCGCCGATCAATCGTCGCTGGATGCAGCGCCTGCTCTATGTCGCATTCGATATCTTGGTCACCTATGTCATCTGGCTCATTTTTGTGGTGCTTCGCCGCGAAACCCTTGAAGGGCATGGATACCTCGACTTTCCGCAACAGTATGTAAACGCCACTGTGGTAACGAGCTATTGGATGCTCCTATATTCACTCACAGGCCTCTTTGTGCAGCCTTTTCGCCGCTCGCGGGTGCAGGAAATGACCCAGTTATTCAGAACAACGCTCATCGGCGTTCTGATCATTTTCTTCCTTATTTTTCTCGACGATCCCCTCCCCGAAGAAAAGGACAGTTCGATCCAGCGGATTTTGTTGGCCACCTATTTTGGCATGCAGTTCGGCGGCATGATGCTCGTGCACATGATCATCACCACCCGGACGAATATCAAAATCCATCAGCGGAAACTTGGGTTCCCTACCTTATTGGTCGGCTCTCAGGAGCAAGCAGTCAAAATATACAGCGAATTGGAGCGAATGAAGCGCTCTCTTGGCTATGAATTCAAAGGGTTTATTTCGCTCGAAGGCTCAAAAGATAGTCAGCTTTCTGGCCGCCTTAAGCACTTTGGAGACCTCGATCGCCTGGAAGATTGCATCAAATCCAGAGGAATTGAGGAGGTGATCATCGCCCTGGAGCCTGAGGAGATCAAGCAGGTGGGAGAAGTCATTGACATCTGTGAGCAAACTCCGGCACTGATCAAAGTCGTGCCTGGTGTGTATGATTATATCACGGGCAGCGTGAAGGTGAGTCATATTCTTGGTGCTCCGCTCATCGAGATTTTTCCGCACGTGATGCGCTCCTGGGAGCGTGCGGGCAAGCGTGCCTTCGATATTGTGAGTTCGGCCCTTGCGCTGTTGATTATCTGGCCGCTGATGGCAGCCATTGCCGTAGCGGTAAGAATGGATTCGCCTGGCCCCATATTTTTTAAGCAGGAGAGAATTGGCAAAGGGGGGATTCCTTTTACCATCATCAAATTCCGCACAATGTTTATCGATGCAGAAAAAATGGGACCCGCTCTCTCCAGTGACGAAGATCCACGGGTCACACCCGCTGGCCGCTGGCTCAGAAAGCTGCGACTCGATGAGTTGCCACAGTTTTGGAACGTTCTCAGAGGCGATATGAGCATCGTTGGACCAAGGCCTGAGCGACAGTTTTTTATCGATAAAATCATGAAAGTGGCTCCCCATTATCGCCATCTCCACAAAATCAGGCCCGGTATCACCTCATGGGGACAGGTGAAATATGGCTATGCTTCCACGGTGGAGCAAATGGTGGAGCGACTCAAATTTGATATTCTCTATATGGAGAATATTTCTCTCGCTCTTGATATCAAAATCCTTCTTTATACCGTGATTGTGATCATCGAAGGACGGGGCAAATAGAACCCGTCAAGCCTCTTTGATCCTACTTCCCTTTTTATGGTGGCCTGGGTTGAATAAATTCCTGCGGAATCCTATGTTTGCCCGCTGCATTTGTTTTGCCCAGTCAAATACCACGCTGTACTTCTGCCCACCCAAGCTGGGTAAGGCTAATATTTTTCTTGTATGATTGATCTTCGATCCGATACCGTGACCCGTCCCAGCAAAGGCATGATGGACGCTATGATGCACGCCCGCGTTGGCGACGATGTGTACGGCGAAGACCCCACCGTGAATGAGTTGCAGGCTCGCTCTGCCGCCATGTTTGGCATGGAAGACGCGCTCTTTTGCCCCAGCGGCACCATGTGCAACCAGATTGCCATCCGCATTTCTACGCAGCCACAGGACCAGGTGATTTGTGAAAAAAGAGCTCACGTGTATCTCTACGAAGGTGGGGGCATAGCCGCCAATTCGCTGGCGAGTGTGCGCCTCGTTGAAGGGCAGCACATGATCATGACTCCAGAAATGGTGGAAGATGGCATCAATCCTGAGGATCAGCATTTTCCGCGCACAAGCCTCGTTTGCCTTGAAAACACCAACAACAAAGGCGGAGGTAGCTACTACACCCTGTCGCAAATTGCAGCTATCTCTGCGGTAGCCAAGCGAAATGGACTTCGCATGCACCTTGATGGGGCGCGTGTGTTCAATGCCCTTTCTGAGACCAGAGAAGACCCTCGCGAGTATGGGAAATATTTCAACACCATTTCGTTTTGTCTTTCCAAAGGTCTGGGAACACCGGTGGGATCAGTATTGGTTGGAAGTAAGGAGGACATCAAGTTTGCGCGGCGCGTGCGCAAAATGATGGGTGGCGGCATGAGGCAGGCTGGATTTCTGGCGGCCGCGGGTATTTATGCCATGGAGCACAACATTGACCGCCTTCAAGAAGACCATAGACATGCCCGGCAGCTTGGCGAGGCCGTCGCCTCACTGCCCTGGCTAGCTGAGTGCTATCCCGTTTCTACCAACATCGTGATCTTCAAGCCAGATCAGGCAAAAATCACGACGCCAAACCTGGTAGAACTCCTCAAAAGCAAGCATATCCTCGTGAGTACCTTCGACCGCAACTACGTGCGCATGGTCACCCACCTCGACATCACTCAAGAGATGGTAAATGAGGTGATCATGTCATTAGAAAAAGTGCAGACTTATTCTCCTGGATAGATTACGCCCCAATCGGCTCTGAGTCGGTCAAGCATCGACACAAGTCTCAACGAATCTGCCTGTCGGAAAATCTCCGATTCCAACCTGCCAGCACGGAGATCGCCCATGGCAGCGGCCGCTTCATACTCCAGGCCTGTGGCCGTGTGGGGTGCTCTGAAGTGCTCGGCTACCTCGTCCTCTATTTCCAAGAAGGCTTCTTCTGTCTTCCAGAATAGCGGCACCCGAATGCGGCCCTTGGTGCCGTTGATCACGGCTTCTTTTGGCCCGTGCACCTGAAAACTGCTGTTGAGCACCGCCATTTCGCCACCGTCATACTTGAAGAGATACGCCGAGGAGGCATCCACGCCAGTAGAGGAGAGCGTGGCGAGGCTTGCTACCTCAATGGGATTGCGGCCAAAAAGCCAGTAAGACATCACGATGGGATAGATCCCAATGTCGAGCAAGGCACCGCCTGCTAGCCCGGGGTTGTAGAGTCGGCTGTCCAGATCGTCAGTGCCGAGAAAGCTAAAATCTGCCTGAAACAGGCGAACATCGCCGATCAGGCCTGCGTCGAGCCATTCTCTGATCCGCTTCCAAACAGGTAGAAAATAGGTCCACAATCCTTCCATCAGATACACCTGCTTTTCTCTGGCAGCACAAATCATGTCCTGAACCTGCCGGGCATTGATGCCCATGGGCTTTTCGCACAGCACGTGCTTGCCTGCCTCGATGCACATCATCGTGAGGTCGTAGTGAAAAGTGTGCGGCGTGGCCACATACACAATGTCCACTTCGGGATCGGCCACGAGAGCTTCGTAGCTGTCGTAGGCATTGATGATGCCATATTCCGCTGCAAATTCCTGAGATCTTGCCTTGTCGCGTGACGCAACTGCTTGAATGACAGCGTCTGGGAGGGTTTGAAGGCCTTGTGCAAATTTGTGGGCGATTTTACCGGGGCCAAGAATGCCCCATCGAATGGGAGTTGCCATGGGAAGGAGTACTAGATTTTTCGTTATTTCAGGAAAATTACTCAAAAACTCTGGCAGATGAACGAAACTCCCTTCTTTACCAACGACGCCATCGTGCTTGGCTTGCTATGCCTCGTGCTGGCATTTGTTTTCATCACGTCTGGTAGCTCTAAACCCGGCTGGCAGAAGTTCTATCGGTTCGTCCCGCCGCTGTTGCTGTGCTATTTTTTACCTGCTTTGCTCACCTGGCCCCTGGGCCTGATTGACGGAGAAGCTTCGAGCTTGTATAATCCGGTCACAAGTCGCTATCTGCTGCCTGCGAGCTTGATTTTGCTCTGTATTAGCATTGACCTCAAGGGCATCATTGGCCTGGGCCCTAAGGCGTTGATCATGTTTTTTACGGCTACCATCGGCATCGTCATTGGGGGCCCCATTGCCCTGTTGCTCATCAGCTGGGTTGCTCCTGGCATTCTGGAAACCTCTGCGGGTGAACCGCTCTGGACTGGCTTGTCCACCGTGGCGGGAAGCTGGATCGGGGGTGGTGCCAATCAGGCAGCGATGAAGGAGATCTACGAAGTGAGCGACAGCCTGTTTGGGTCCATGCTCGTGGTGGATATTGTGGTGGCGAATATCTGGATGGGATTTTTGCTCTACGGCGCGAGTATCACGACCAAGGTTGACAAGTGGCTCAAAGCAGATACCTCTGCCATCGATGATCTCAAGGCTCGGGTGGAATCTTATAGTGCGAGCATCGCGAAAAACCCCACCTTAACCGACTATTTCAAGATCCTTGCTGTGGCATTCGGTGGCACGGGCTTGTCTCACTGGCTGGCAGACCTGGTCACACCGTTTTTCGTGAGTCATGAGGCGTATCTCGAAGACATCGGTCTGAGTTCTCTGTCCTCTTCTTTTTTCTGGCTCATTGTCTTCGCGACTACCTTTGGCGTAGCGGTGTCCTTCACCAAGGCCCGGCAGCTCGAAGGGGCAGGTGCCTCCAAGATTGGCTCTGTGTTCATTTACTTGTTGGTGGCCTCTATCGGCATGAAGATGAACCTCGGAGAGGTGTTTCATAACCTCGATGCCTTTGCGATCGGGATCGTGTGGATGTTAATCCACGTGACCTTGTTGTTGGTGGTAGCCAAGTTGATCAAGGCGCCGTTTTTCTTTGTGGCGGTGGGAAGTCAGGCGAATGTGGGAGGCGCAGCCTCAGCACCTGTGGTAGCATCGGCTTTCAGTCCGGCATTGGCGCCGGTTGGGGTGCTGCTCGCCGTACTTGGATATGCACTCGGCACCTACGGTGCCATTATTTGTGCTGAGCTCATGAAGTTTATCTCCTAATAAAAAGACGGGCATGAAGCTCTCGGTAGAGATTCATGCCCGTCAGATTTGTTCTGAAGACGAGAAGAGCGTGTCTTTTCTTATCTCACATCAAGTAGCTCAATGTCGAAATACAGGACTGAATTTGGCGGGATAATCCCTGATCCATTGCGGCCATAGGCTAGGCTGGATGGAATGAGAAGATAACCGATGGAACCTTCGCTAAAATTGACCATGCCTTGCTGCCACCCAGCAATCACCTGAAAGAGCGAGAAGGAAATGGGGAATCCTTGTGAGGAATCGAAGACGGTTCCGTCCAAAAGTTTTCCTGTGTAAATTACTTCCACCGTATTCGCGGTTGTGGGGTAGGTAGTGTTCCCTTCCTTGGTGAATCCATAAAACACTCCGCCGCTTGTGTATTCTCCCACAAGATTATTGGCTGCAACATAGTCAGCAATCAGGGATTTGTCGAGCTCCAATTGCTCATCGAAGGTGATTTGATTGTCACATCCTGCCAAAGCGAAGCCGAGCGTAATGAGGAATAAAATGCGAAAAAGCTGCATATCAGTTTTGTATCTTGTTGTTCTGGTTACAACGCAAATCTACTGCTTTTCGTGGCATTGGATTCAAAAAATCAGAAAACAAATTTGACCAGGGCGAAGATGATGATGGCCAAAAACATAAATACATACATGAGAAAATCCAACCGGATGTACTCTTTGTAGGTTTCCCAGAACTCTTTCCACTTTTCCATGTTGACCTTTTGTTATCCAACGAACATACAGAATTGAAATGAAATCTACGCTCGCCTGTTGCCTTTTGGTGATGTTAACCGTCTCTTTTTGTGGGCTCAAGGCCCAGGATCGCGTGACGGGGCTTCCTTTTGCCACGCGCTCAGAGGTGATTGCCCGCCACGGCATGGCCGCCACAAGCCAGCCCCTCGCCACACAGGTGGCCCTCGATATCTTGAAAAAAGGCGGCAGCGCTGTTGATGCAGCCATCGCAGCCAATGCCATGCTTGGTCTTGTAGAGCCCACTGGAAACGGAGTCGGCGGAGATTTGTTCGCCATCGTGTGGGACGCCAATACCAAGCAGCTCTACGGCTTAAATGCCTCTGGCCGTTCGCCTAAATCCTTAACGCTGAGCTATTTTCTAGAAAATGGCTACACCTCGATTCCTGCCTCCGGTCCGCTACCCGTTTCAGTGCCGGGAGCCGTAGATGGTTGGTTTGAGTTGCATGGAAAATTTGGAAAGCTCCCCATGACCGAGCTGCTTGCGCCTGCTATTGGCTACGCCCGAGAAGGATTTCCGGTGAGCGAGCTTATTGCCTACTACCTCCAGGGCAGCGCCCGAATCTACAAAACCTGGCCCAACTTTGCGGATACCTGGATGCCCGGCGGACAAGCACCCGCCAAGGGCGATGTATTTGCCAACCCCAGACTCGCCAACACCCTGGAGCTCATTGCCAATGGCGGGAGAGATGCCTTTTACAAAGGCGTTATCGCTGACAAAATTGATGCGCACATGAAAAGCATCGACGGATTTCTCTCCAAAGAAGACCTCGCCGCTCATACCTCGGAGTGGGTAGATCCTGTGTCGGTGAATTATCGGGGATACGATGTCTGGGAATTGCCGCCGAATGGCCAAGGGATAGCCGCTTTGCAAATGCTGCAAATTCTGGAAGGGTACGACATTGCCGCGATGGGATTTGGGTCCGCTGAATACATTCACACTTTCACCGAAGCCAAAAAACTCGCCTTCGCTGACCGCCTGAAATTTTATGCCGACATGGATTTTGCGGATGTTCCGGTAGATTGGCTCATTTCGGATGACTATGCCGCGGAGCGCCGCGCCATGATCAATCAAAACAGAGCCATGCGCAGCGTGCCCGCCGGTCAACTCAAAGATGGGGACACCATCTACCTCACCGTGGCAGACGAAGACGGTAACATGGTCTCGCTCATCCAGTCCAATTATCGCGGCATGGGCTCGGGCGTGGTGCCCGGTGATCTGGGATTTATGCTCCAGGATCGTGGCGAGCTCTTCTCATTAGAAGAAGGTCATGCCAACGTCTATGAGCCAGGAAAGCGTCCTTTTCACACCATTATTCCCGCATTCATCACCAAAGACGGAGAACCATTCATGAGTTTTGGGGTCATGGGAGGGGGAATGCAGCCGCAAGGCCACGCTCAGATCGTGATCAACATGATCGACTTCGGGATGAATGTGCAGGAAGCTGGCGATGCCCCGAGAATCTATCATGTGGGCGGCGACGAATACAACGAGCCCGCCATGAGCGACGGCGGAACCCTCAACCTCGAATCAGGCATCGACTACGAAGTGATCCGAAAATTGAGAATGATGGGACATACCATCGGCTATTCCATTGGTGGATATGGCGGCTATCAGGCCATCATGTGGGACAAAGACCGCAAAGTGTATTTTGGCGCTTCTGAATCCCGGAAAGACGGGCAAGCAGCTGGGTATTGAGGTAATCATTGAGTTTCATGTCTATTAGTTTCTGGGAAAAAAAGCACTGGCTTGCGCATCAGGATGTGGTGATAATCGGCTCTGGTCTCACGGGAATTCAGGCTGCGATCCATGCCAAGACCCTGCACCCTGCCTGGTCGGTCACGGTGCTGGAGCGGGGCATGTTGCCCTCGGGTGCTTCCACCAAAAATGCAGGCTTTGCCTGCTACGGCAGTCCAACAGAGATTGCCGAGGATCTCGCCAACATCGGCCCTGACCGCACGTTCGCGCTCATAGAGCGACGCTATCGGGGCTTTCGCCTCCTGCGCGAGCAGCTCGGGGAAGCAGCCCTTGGCTATCAACCCTGTGGAGGATTTGAGTTATTTCGCAGCCAGGATAAGGCACTCTCTGCTTCTGCCGAAGCCATCATAGAAACCGCGAATGCGGCCTTCAGAGACTTTGCCGGAATCGACCGTGCCTTTGAGATCATGACGCAGGACTTTGGCTTTGGCGACATTCAATCGGGAATAGCCTGCACCGCCGAAGGGCAGCTCGATCCTGGCGCCATGATGCGCAAGCTGCTGGCACAGGCAGCAAAGCTCGGCGTGGAGCTGAGAACAGGTTGGCAGGTGAATCACTATACTGCCACCGGCAAGGGCGTGGAGCTGGAAGTGGCGGGAATGGGTGCTATCACAGCCTCCCGCCTTATCATTGCCACCAATGGCTTCGCCAGACAATTGTTGCCAGAACTTGCCTTGCGCCCGGTGCGCAATCAGGTGCTCATCACCGCCCCCATTCCTGCCCTCAGTTGGAAAGGGGTGTTTCACTATGACCGCGGCTACGTTTATTTTCGGAATGTGGGTCAACGAATCCTGATTGGTGGCTTTCGAAACCTGGGAGGCGAAGCCGAGGAAACCGACCAATTTGGTCTGACCGACAGCATTCAAGATCGCCTGGAATCCTTTCTCAAGGAAGTGATCCTGCCCGATACGCCATGTGAGATCACAGATCGCTGGAGCGGAATTCTGGGGGTAGGGGAGAGCCGCGAACCCATTTTGGAAGAGGTCGCTCCCAATGTCGTTGTCGCCGTTCGGCTGGGGGGCATGGGCGTGGCCCTCGGCACGTTGTTGGGGCGCGAAGCCGCCGATCTGTTGATTGCTTAGGAAGCGTCAAAAAGTAATATCCGCTTTTGGCTTGATCTCTTGCACCAATCCTGCGTCAGAAAAATCCTCATTTGGCTCGCCAAACTCGGTTTTCCTTCCTTGTCTTGGCACAAGATCTCTAAGCAAAATCGGGAGGTTATTTTTCTCCGCTTCCTTAATTTGTTCCTTTGTTATCTCGCCTTTCATTCTCTCACTATGTCCATGATTTCTCCTGAACAACTTGCTCGCATCCGAACCGAAACGCCCGGAATCCCTGGCGTGATTCACTTCAATTCTGCGGGATCGAGCTTGCCACCTGCTTCGGTAATGGCTGCGAGCATCACCTATCTGCAGCAAGAAGCGGAGCAGGGCGGCTACGAGCTCATGATGTCCAGAAACGCAGACCTGGAGGCGGTCTATGGCCTTGTGGCGAACATGATCGGGGCGCAACCTGAGGACATCGCGCTGTGCGAAAGCGCAACTGACGGTTGGTACCGGGCCTTGCATAGCATTGCGTGGAAGGATGGCGACGAAATTCTCATGTCGCGGGCGGAGTATGGCGCTAATTATCTCGGATATCTGGCCCTTAAGGAAAAGTTTGGGGTTGAAACCCGCTTGGTCGAGGACAATGAATTTGGTGAAATAGATCTGATTCATCTGGAAAATTCGATCACCTCTAGCAGTCGGCTCATTGCCCTGAGCCACATGCCCACCAACGGCGGCCTGGTGAATCCTGCCGAAGAGGTGGGGGCCATTGCACGAAAGCACGGCTTGATTTACCTGCTAGACGCCTGTCAGACCGTGGGGCAGAAGCCGCTGGACGTGGCGGCATTGCAATGCGATTTTTTGGCGGCTACGGGGCGCAAGTTTATGCGCGGGCCGCGAGGCACAGGGTTTCTGTATGTGCGTCCGGAAATATTGGACCAATTGCATCCGCCGAGACCAGACTTGTGGTCGGCCAAGTGGGTGGGACCACAGGCCTATGAGTGGCTGCCGGGGGCCCGGCGCTTCGAAAATTTTGAGTTTAGTCGCGCCCTGCGCCTTGGGCTGGGCGAGGCTGCCCGCTACTACCTTGAAGTGGGCCCCGAGGCCATTTGGGATAGGATTCAGCAGTTGGCGGCCTTGCTGCGCGAGAAGCTAGCTGCGATTCCCGGTGTCATCGTGCGTGACAAAGGGCGCGTGCTTGGCGGCATCGTGACTTTCACCATTGACGGCCACGACCCGGACGAGATGCATGGTGAACTCATGAAGCAGAAATTACAACTTTCGGTTAACCGAGAAGGCACCGCCTGGCTCGATATGCCGCAGCGAGGCATCACAACGATGCTGAGGGCTTCTGTGCATTACTTTTTGGAGGAATCGGATATCGACACGCTTGCGCGGGAGATTGAGAAAGGTATAGAGGTATAAGGGTTTGGGAGGGGTATAGAGGTATGAGGGATTGAGAAGGGTATAGAGGTATGAGGGTTTGGGATGGGTATAGAGGTATGAGGATGTAGGATAAAATCCTTGCTTTTTCATTCAACCATTCAACCATTCACCAACTTCCTCATCCTGCAAATCCTGCCA
>JANQTF010000122.1 GCA_030731845.1 Bacteroidia bacterium
GGCAAAGAGGAACCGGCTCCTTCGGCCAGGGAGATACAGGTCTTGATAAAGGCGATGAGCTCTAGCTCGCCGCTGTGGAGATAGGATTCGTTGGTCGTGGCTTTAAAGGCAATCAGTTCCTCAATGTGGGCAACAAGTCCGGCGGGTAGATCCAATCCCTTGATCATCAGGTCGAAACGAATGGGTGGAATGTCCTCTCGCAGCATGATCCATCGGCTCGCGACAGCTGTGCGCAGGGCATAAAACAGCTTTTTCAGCTTATAGGTCTCCTGTCCTTCTACTTCCCCAAACATCCCCTTGGCCATGCTCAGGTAGTGGTGCATAGTCGCGATGCGGGAGTAGTACAAGGGCGCAAGTTCATTGATCTCCGCCACAAAAGAAGGGGCTTGTCGATAGATGATCGGCGATTGAATCCGCTCCAGAATCGCGGCATTCGATTTCCACAGCAGCCGCAGACATTTTCGGATATCCCACCCCACAATATCCAGCTCTCTGTCCTCGAGCATGGCCTCGATGATGTCCTTTTTTTCTGAAAGGGAAAGATACCAATCCAGCTCATGACGATATATCAAGCGCACATCGTAGTCGCTATCCACGGAGGGGAATCCCCAGGCGCGGGAGCCGGTTTCGCAAGCCAGCAGAATGGTGATGCCTTGCTCTGCCTCTATCTGGGTCAGGTAGCCCTGAATTTTCTCTTCCATCTTGATAAGATTCGTTGATCAACAGCCATTCGGCCTTACACAGGTGCAATATCGAAAAAAGAACAGGGCTTGTGGAGGTGGCAGTTACAGAAATGTCGCTACCTTAGTATTTCATACACCCTGTGGGATGAAAAGGTAATATCGCCAATAGTGAGAACATGATTCTACAAATTTCGACCACGCACAACCCAGCAACTGACTTAGGGTATTTGCTTCATAAACATCCCGATAAATTTCAGACCCTGGAGTTATCTGTCGGGAAAGCTCACATATTCTATCCTGAAAAAAGCGAAGCAAAAACCACGATCAGCCTTTTGCTCGACATTGACCCAATAGACATGGTTCGCGGAGCAAGGAATTTGGGCGGTGACGGCTTTGCCCTCGGTCAGTATGTGAACGATCGCCCTTACGTTGCGTCTTCGTTTATGAGTGTTGCTTTGTCAAAAGCATTTTCATCTGCCATGAACGGAAAATGCAAGGACAAACCCGAATTGGTTGAGGTAAAACTTCCATTTGAAGTTACCATTGCTATCATTCCTGCGCCGAAAGGCGGGGAAATTCTCATTCGAAAACTCTTTGAACCACTTGGCTATCAGGTTGACTTGACAAGACATCAGCTGGATACGAAATTTCCGGAGTGGGGCGAGAGTAAGTATTACACCCTGAAATTAACGCATACCATTACCACAAAGGAGTTGCTTTCTCACCTCTATGTTCTGATTCCAACCCTGGACAATGACAAGCATTATTTTGTCAGCGAAAGTGAAATTGAAAAACTGTTGCAAAAAGGGGAAGGATGGCTCAATGATCATCCTGAAAAAGAACAAATCATCAGACGTTACTTGATCAATCTTAATTCCTTGTCGCGGTTGGCATTGAAAAGGCTGAGCGAAGGGGAAGAAATGGACGAAATTGATGATGAATTGGCTGAGCAAACAGAGAAGCAGAAGCGAAAGGAAACCCTGCATGACAAGCGAATAAAACTGGTTGCTGAAAAAATACTGGAATCAGGCGCAGAACGCGTGTTGGATTTGGGTTGTGGAGAAGGAAAATTGATCAGGCAATTATTACCCAAGAAGCAATTTTCTGAAATAGCCGGGATGGATGTTTCGTATCGCGAATTAATGAAGGCGAAAGAAAGATTGCGGGTGGAAGAAATGTCACCGAAGCAAAAAGAAAGGATTACGTTGTTTCAAGGCTCATTAACCTACAAAGACCAGCGACTGGAAGGGTTTGATGCAGCAGCGGTAGTGGAAGTAATAGAACATTTAGACGTGAATCGTCTTAAAGCATTTGAGCGTGTTTTATTTGAGTTTGCAAAACCTAAAACCGTTGTTTTGACAACCCCCAATCAGGAATTTAATGTCATGTGGGATACATTGGATGCAGACGATATGCGACATGACGACCATCGTTTTGAATGGACAAGGGAAGAGTTTTCAGCATGGGCAACTAACGTTGGAGAGACATACAATTACACAGTAGCGCTATTCCCTATCGGCGATGAGGTTGAAAACATAGGGGCTCCTTCACAAATGGCAGTATTTACGTATGGAAATTAAGGTTCCAGAATTATCGCTTGTGGTGTTAATCGGTGTTTCGGGCTCTGGAAAGAGCAGTTTCGCCAAGAAGCACTTTAAACGGACAGAGATTTTATCTTCTGATGAATGCCGCGCACTGGTTTCGGACGATGAAAACAGTCAATCGGCAACTACCGATGCTTTTGATGTTTTGTATTATATCGCCGGCAAAAGATTGAAAAACGGTCTGATGACGGTTGTGGATGCGACCAATGTTCAGAAAGAATCGCGTCAGGGACTTGTCGAATTAGCAAAATCGCATCATTGTTTGCCTGTGGCTATTGTTCTTGATTTGCCCGAACAAGTGTGTCAGGAACGCAATCAGAATAGGTCTGACCGGAACTTTGGCGTGCACGTAATTCGCCAACAAAGTCAACATTTGAAAAAATCAATAAAAGGGCTCAAGAAGGAAGGCTTCAGACATATTTACGTGCTCAAATCACTCGAAGAAGTTGAAGCAGTCCTGGAAATTAAAAGAGAGAAGCTTTACAACGACAAAAAAGATGAAAAAGGCCCCTTCGACATCATTGGCGATGTACACGGATGTATCGACGAGTTGCAGGAGCTACTGACAAAATTGGGGTACACCATCAACCGGGTTGGCGAAACGGAGCAGAATTTTGGGGTTAATGTCATCGCTCCCGAAGGCAGAAAAGCAGTTTTCGTAGGAGACTTGGTTGACCGTGGTCCCGACTCCCCGAGTGTGTTGCGCTTGGTGATGAGTATGGTGAATGCTGGCGTTGCCTATTGCGTTCCCGGGAATCACGATTTTAAACTTCAAAAATACCTGAGCGGAAAAAATGTCCAATTAAAACATGGGCTGGAGGTCACTGCAAAGCAGCTCGAATCTGAGACAGCGCAGTTTAAACGAACTCTGGAGAAATTCCTGTATGGCTTAATTAGCCATTATGTCTTCGATAATGGGAAATTGGTCGTTGCTCATGCTGGGCTAAAAGAGGAAATGCAAGGCCGTGGCTCAGGGGCAGTTCGGTCATTCTGCATGTATGGCGAAACCACAGGAGAAATTGATGAGTTTGGCTTGCCGGTACGGCATAATTGGGCAAAGGAATATCGCGGAAAAGCGAAAGTTGTGTATGGGCACACACCGGTGCCCGAAGCGGAATGGCTCAATAAAACCATCGACATTGATACTGGGTGTGTGTTTGGCGGCAAGTTGACTGCCCTGCGCTATCCAGAAGAGGAAGTGGTTTCTGTCAACGCCAAGATGGTTTACTCTGAGCCGGTAAGGCCAATCCAGCGTCAGGAAGATCAAAACAAACTTAGCTCACAACAAGCCTACGACGACTTGTTGAACATTGAAGATGTCATTGGAAAGCGCATTGTGCAAACAAGGCTGAGACATAACATCACCATTCGAGAGGAAAACTCCATCGCTGCGCTGGAGGTGATGAGCCGTTTTGCCATTAATCCGAAATGGTTGATTTATCTTCCTCCGACTATGTCGCCCTGCGCGACAAGCGATCTTCCTGAATACCTGGAACATCCTGCCCAGGCCCTCAATTATTACAAAAAGAGAGGCGTAGAAAAAGTCGTTTGTGAAGAAAAGCACATGGGTTCCCGGGCGGTATTGGTGATGTGTAAAGACCAGGAAGCTGCAACAAAACGTTTTGGTGTCGAAAATGAAGGGATCGGGGTATGTTATACCCGCACGGGAAGAAACTTTTTCAGTGACACGAGCCTGGAAAAGGAATTTCTCGACAGGGTAAATCAATGCTTAACCAAAACAAATTTCTGGGAAAAATTCTCCACAGACTGGGTGTGTCTCGACGCAGAACTAATGCCTTGGTCGGCAAAAGCACAAGCATTGCTCAAAGACCAATATGCAGCAGTCGGCGCAGCAGCTGGTGGAGCGCTACCGGAAGTTGAAAAAGCCCTGCAATTAGCCTTTGACAGAGGAATAACAGATGCCTTGCCGTCTTTGGAAAAATTTTCAGTGAAGAATAACGCCATTTCAAAGTATGTGAAAGCGTATCAGAATTATTGCTGGACAGTCAACACGATTGACGACTATAAATTGGCTCCGTTTCATATTTTGGCCACAGAAGGACAGGTTCACGTTGACAAAACGAATGAATGGCACATGGAAAACATTGCCGAAATCTGCCAGGGCGACCCCAAGCTTTTTATGGCCACTCCATACAAAGTTGTCACCCTCAATGACCAGACAAGCTACGACGAAGCCGTAAATTGGTGGATGCAACTCACCCAAAACGGCGGAGAAGGAATGGTGGTAAAGCCATACGACTTTATTTCGCATGGGAAAGAAGAGCTTTTGCAACCAGCTGTAAAATGCCGGGGAAGTGAATATTTGAGGATCATTTATGGCCCTGAATACGACCTTCCCGAGAACATCGCAAGACTTAAAAATCGCGGACTTTCGAGAAAACAATCCTTAGCAATCAGAGAATTTGCACTGGGTATCGAAGGACTGGAGCGGTTTGTGAAAAAGGAACCCCTAAGGCGAATTCATGAAAGTGTTTTCGGTGTCTTAGCCTTAGAAAGCGAAGACGTTGACCCACGACTATAAATCAATCCTTTGCGGATATTTACACATCCAAGCGCAAAGGAGCTCGCCCCAAGTCGCCAGCGTTTCCCCCAAGTTGTCAGCGTTTCCCAACGCACTCGAAAAGAAACATCCTCCCCAAACCCCTCCTTCGGCCCATGCACAGGCCAACCCACAAGGAGGGGCTTAAGAAATAACGTGCTCCAGTCTCACCCTCCTGAGCGCAGCGAAGTCCCGCTTGCGGGATCAAAGCGAAGCGGTCTCAACATCTCGCCTCTCTTCTTCTCCGTCTGACCTCTGACCCCTAACCATCTGACCTCTCAAGACCCTTCGTGACCATTGCGCATCCCTTCGAGACCTTTGTGAGAAACAACCAGGAACAACTAGAAACAACAAAATCTCTCCTCACACCCGCCTCAACCGCCTCATCACCTCCTCCTTAAATGACTTGCCGAGCGGAATAGGCTGATCGCCCAGGTAGAGGTAAAACTCGTCATAGCTTTCGATCGCGGTTACATTCACCACAAAAGAGCGGTGGCTACGCACGAAGGACTCCGTGCCCAAGTGAGCTTCCAGCGTTTTCATCGGTGTGCTGAGCAC
>JANQTF010000123.1 GCA_030731845.1 Bacteroidia bacterium
CTGCGACTCCAAAGGAGAGCTTTGAGCAAAAGCTGAAAAGTTGACCATCAGCATTGCGAGGAGGGCCAATAGCAATAAACAGGTTGAAGGATTAGGTTGTTTCATAATTTAGGTTTTGGCTTGATAAAGGTACGTATGACAAATGACCGATTCATTACCCCAAGGCCACAAATCGATTTCAATTACCAGGACCACTTACTTGAATGAATGTTTTTCAGTAAGTTTCCAGTTCAGAATATACCCTTATGTTTCGAAACAATTCCTCGACCATCTGGTATGGAGTGATGATAGCCATCGTGTTTTTCTCCCTCCGATTTCTCTTTGAAGCGATGAATTTCCCCCGCGGAAATGAAATCTGGCGAAGTGCCTGGGCTGGGGGCATTGCCCTCGTTGTAGGCCTGCTAACCGGACACCTCCTGAGAAACCGATCAGAAATGGAGAGAATGATCACCGCGATTGCACTTGTGGTGGCTGGTATTCTCGCCAATGTATTCTTGCCATAACTTTTTTCCCTTACGTATGAATCCTCTATATCGCTATTTGCTGCTCCTCCTTTGGTTCACACCCAGCTGGATCCAAGCCCAGGAGTTGCCCAAAAAGGCACTCTCTCCTGGTGATTTTGCCTCCTGGAAAGTGCTCCAGGCACAGCAGCTTTCACACAACGGTGCTTATGCCACCTGGGAGGAAAATGCGCAGCAATATGGCGATGGAGCCTTGCTTCTCGCAGCCTTGCCCGATGGCACACCCACGCGCTTTGAGCGTGGCGGTTCAGCCTCTTTTGCCGGCGATCTCTCCTACCTCGCCTTCCTCATTTCCCCACAATTCGACTCCACGCGCAAAGCTAAACTCGACGAGGTGGCCAAAGACAAGCGCCCCAAAGACAGCCTTGCCATCTGGATGCTCGACGCCAAAGAGTTAGTAAAAATCCCGCGGGTCAAATCATTCGCTGTGCCCAAATATCAGGGAAGCTGGATGGCATATCACGAGGAAAAAGCCCTCCCTACCCCCAAAGACAGCACCAAGCAGGATTCTGCAAAAACTGATTCTGCAAAAAAAGAAAAAGCGCCCAAAGATAAAGAGACGCCGCTTGTCCTCTTTCACCCGCCTTCAGGTGAAAAAATCTCGGTGCGGGAAGTCCAGAGCTATGCCGTATCGGATTCGGGTAGGCTCATGGCCCTCATTACTGTGTCTGGCGACAGCATCGACTCGGTGCAGGTGCACGTCTTCACCCCCCTGCGCAAGCAGCTGCGGCTGATTTATGAAGGGCCGGGCTATGCCGAATCCCTCACCTTTGACCGCAGCGGAAAACGGCTGGCTTTTGTGGCCACCCGCGACACCGGAGACGTGAAGGTGTACAGCCTCTTTGGCTACCAAATGGAAGAAGCCCAAGCTCGCAAGCTTGTAGATACTGCCACCTCCACCATGCCAAAAGGCTGGTGCGTGAGCCCCAACGGCGATCTCTATTTCTCCCAAAGTGGCAATCGCCTCTTTTTTGGAACGGCTGTCATCCCTCAACCCGAACCAGAAGATACCCTCCTCGACGAGGAAAAAGCCAGCCTCGACGTGTGGACCTGGCAAGATGCCGCTGTGCAGCCCGAGCAACTCCTCGATGCCGACAGTGAACGCAAGCGAAGCTACCTGGCCGTTTGGTTGTGGCAAGACGCCCGAATGGTGCAACTGGGCCATGAAACCCTTCCCGAGGTGTCGCCTATCGCAGACCGCGATGGCCCCTTCGCACTCGGAAGACAAGACACCGCCTATGCTATTTCGCGCTCCTGGGCCTATCCCTGGCAGGAGGATATTTACCTCGTAGATATCGCCACAGGAAAATCATCGCCACTCCTGGCAGGCGCAGGCTATGGCCTGACCCTCGCCCCCAAAGGCACATTTGCTGTGTATTGGGACGAGAAGGCCCTGGCCTGGCAGAGCATCGAAACCTCCACTGGCAAGGTGACCAATCTTACCGGTGACCTCAAGGTCAACTTCTTTGATGAAGACCATGATTCTCCCCATGATCCCTATGCCTATGGCTTTGAAGGATTTTATGAAGGCGAATCCGAAGGCTTGTTTTATGACCGCTATGACCTGTGGAAAATCAGCCTCGACGGATCGGCCAAGCCTGTGAACCTCAGCAAAGGCTGGGGCCGCAAAAACCTCACACGACTGCGCGCTGTGACCCTCGACTACGAAGAATTGTACTTCTCGCCCGAACTGCTGCTTTCTTCCATGAATGAAACCACCAAGGCAGAAGGATATTACGCCATTTCCTCCATCAACAAGCAGGAACCCACGGCCTTGATGCTCTCCGACCATCGCTTTGGCTCCCTCATGAAGGCAAAAAATGCCGATCGCATTCTTTGGCGCAAAGAAAGCTATCGGGAATACCCCGATCTGTGGACCAGTACCCTGGATTTTACCCAACCAAAACGCCTCTCAGATGCCAATCCCCAAACGGCAGACTATGCCTGGGGCAATGTGAGACTCGTGTCGTGGAAAGCCTATGATGGCACACAATTGAGCGGCCTGCTCTATTCGCCTGAAAACCTGGATCCTTCGAATAAGTATCCCTTGCTGGTGTATTTCTACGAATTGGTCTCCGACCGCCTGAATAGCTACGCTATGCCCTCGCCGAGCAGGTCAATCATTTCGCCCTCCTACTATGCCAGCAACGGCTACGCCATTTTCATGCCCGACATCGTGTATAGCACCGGGCAGCCCGGCCCCGATGCCTACAACTGCATTGTGTCTGGTACTGAAGCCATGGTGAAGCAATTTCCGTGGATCGACTCCACCAAAATGGCGCTGCAAGGCCAGAGCTGGGGCGGCTACCAAACCGCCTACCTCGTGACACGCACCAACCTCTATGCCTGCGCCATGGCTGGCGCACCGGTGAGCAACATGACCTCCGCCTACGGCGGCATCCGCTGGGGGTCGGGTCTGAGCCGAATGTTCCAGTATGAGCGTACCCAGAGCCGCCTGGGAACCACACTGTGGGAAGATCGCGAACGCTACATCGCCAATTCGCCCATCTTTTTTGCTGATCAGGTGACTACGCCCCTGCTCATGATGCACAACGATGCCGACGGCGCTGTGCCCTGGTATCAAGGCATTGAGTATTTCATGGCGCTGCGCCGCCTGAGCAAGCCAGTTTGGCTGCTCGTATATAACGGCGAAGAACACAATCTTACCCGTTGGCCCAACAGGATGGATCTCACCATCAGAATGCACCAGTTTTTTGATCATTATCTCATGGATCAGCCTGCGCCAGTCTGGATGACAGAAGGGGTGCCCGCCGTGAAAAAAGGACTCGAAACTGGGTATCAATTGAGCGAAGAATAGCATTGTTTTGAGAGGGAAGATTCTGTTTTCCCTCCATTCCTTCTTATCTTTGCCGCACGCAATAAAGACTTTTGCAGATTTAACATGGAATACATTCAAGTTCAGCACGCGCAAATCCCGGCGCTGGGTCTGGGTACCTATCAGTTGATAGGCCGTGAAGCACGAGAGGTGGTGCAGCGCGCCTTGGCCATGGGCTATCGCCACATCGACACAGCTTCTATCTATGAAAATGAGGCAGAAGTAGGGTCCGGATTGAACGGAACCAGCATTGAGCGGGAGGATGTCTGGATCACCACCAAGGTGTGGCACACCAACCTCAAAAAGAAAAACTTTCTCCTTTCCGTAGAAGAAAGCCTGCGTAAGTTGGGCTGCGGCTATCTCGACATGGTGCTCATCCACTGGCCGAGCCCGGAAGTCTCCATGGAAGAGATGGTGAATAGCCTCATAGCTGCCCAGGAAAAAGATTATACCCGCTTTGTAGGTGTGAGCAATTTTCCCCTCAGCATGGTGGAAGAATTGGTAGAATACGGCGTCAACATCGTCACCAATCAGGTGGAATATCACCCCTACCTCGACCAATCGGAAATGCGGGAGTGGCTGCGGGCTCGCGGGATGGCCCTCACAGCCTACAGCCCTTTGGCACAGGGCAAAATCATGAAGGATTCCAAAATCCTCGACATTGCCGAGGACCTCGGCAAAACGCCCTCACAAGTGGTGCTTCGCTGGCTTCTTGACCAGGGCAACGTGATCGCCATCCCCAAATCCAGCCGGGGAGATCACCTGAGGGAAAACCTTCAGATTGCCACGATGAGGCTCACCAAAGAGCATCACAAGATTCTCGACGGGCTCGCCAGACCAGATGGTCGAATCGTGAATCCTGATTTTGCGCCGCAGTGGGATTAAAGGAAGTAGGGAATCCAGGGCAGAAAGTGTAATAAGAATGGAAGGATGATAGGAATGAGCAGGCTATGCCAGCTACAGGCGTTATTGTGACCCCAAAATGCCACAATCCGTAAATCTGGACTCTTTCAAACATTTTTTGGAGGGGAGTGTTCGGATTTAATCATTCATCTTTCACTGCTTTTCCTATGCCTCTTCGCATTCATCTGACTGCTCCCCTCGTAGTTGGCGCACTCGTGCTCGCCACGCAAGCCATTTCCTATTCCTCGGGCCCTCCTCCGGGCAATGCAGGCGCCCCTGGCAACAACACCTGCGCCACAGCAGGCTGCCATAATTCCTTTGCCGTGAATTCTGGCGACGGTGTGGTGGGCATCACCACCAATATCCCCGAATCGGGATTTGTGCCAGGAGAGACCTATACCGTTACCCTCAAGGCGCTTGATGCCGGAATGTCAGCCTTTGGCTTCCAAGCCCTCGCATACGCCGCCTCCAAGCCCGGCGGTGTGGGGCAAGTCGTCCTCACCGATACCGATCGCACCAGAACCATTGGCTCGGGAGGCAATACTTATGTAGAACAAAACTCGGCTGGCTCCAATGCCACCGACTCCACCACCTGGAGTTTTGATTGGGTAGCTCCAGACAAAGGAACCGGCGATGTCAGCTTTTATGCCGCATTTGTCGCTGCCAATAACAACGGAAACCGGCAGGGCGACTATGTTTACACCACCAACAGCCTTTTTCCAGAAAATCTCACCGCCTCTCTCTCCGAGATTCCCGAGATTGCCGCGGCAAGTGTGTATCCCAATCCTGTAGCAGACGTCGTTTCGGTTTCTTTGCTGATCAATCAGCCGACAGAACTTCATTGGAAATGGATCAACATCCAGGGAAGTGTGGTAAGTTCAGGCATGAGAGACCTCAAGCCAGGTGAGTTCTTCAGAAGTTGGGATCTGAGCGACTTGCCCGCGGGGCTCTATGTGCTGGAATTGGCGACCAATCGCGGCCGGTGGCAACAAAAGGTGGTAAAGCGCTAATCTGGATTTCCTTTCTGGAGCGAATTCCCTAGTTTTCTGGCAAAATCAATTCAGCCTATGAATACAGGTGCCCCTTCTGCTTTGCTCACTGATTTGTATCAACTCACCATGGCCTATGCCTATTGGAAATCCGG
>JANQTF010000124.1:0-1969 GCA_030731845.1 Bacteroidia bacterium
GCTTCCTGATCGGGTTTTCCAAGCATCATTTCTTCCAGAATACCCAGAATCAGGGTAAGGGGCGTGCGAAATTCGTGGGTCACATTGGTGAAGAAGGTCTGTCTTGTGCGGGTTAGCTCCTCCTGCTTTTGAATCTCTACCTGATCTTTAAAAAGTTGCTGCTTGAGGCGAATTCTCTCTCTCAGTACGTGATAAATGGCCACAAAGAGGAGCAGAGAGATGCAAAAATAGCCCAGATATGCCCAGCTTGTCTTCCAGATGGGTGGATTCACGACGATCTTGATGGAGCGCTCGTGCTCCATGCTGCCCTGGCCTGTGCTCCCCTTTATCCACAGGGTATAGGTGCCGGGATTCTGGATCGTGTAGGTGGCTTTCCCCCTGCCTGAGACAAGGTTCCAATGGTTGTCGAGGCCCTCAAGTTTATAGGCATACTGATGTTTGCCGGGGTTCACAAAGTTGAGCAGGGTGAAGTCAATGGTGAAACTCGCTTCATTGTAGGCAAATTCCAGGGTCTCGATCAGATCGAGTGTCTGGCTCAGAATGCCCGTTTCGTCTCCTACGTGGATTTTGTGATTCCGAACTGTGAGACCCGTGAGCACAAGGGGCACAGCATCGTTCATGGCATACCTGTTCACCTCTACGGGGTCAAACATGGTGAAGCCTTGTATCCCGCCGAAGAGAAGATTTCCGTTGCTGAGTTTGAGATAGGCATGAAGGTTATAGGCAGAATGAGGGAGTTCTTCACCCATGGAGTAGGTTTGGAAGGTGCTGTCACCTGCTCTCATGCCTGCAATCCCTGTAGGGCTGCTGATCCAAATTCCCCCCTCGGCATCACTCAGCACCCCATAGATCGACTGGTTTGGGAGGCCTTGTTTCATGGTAAACTGCCGAATTTCTCTGGTTTCGGGGTTATATCTGATCAATCCATGCTCAAAGGTGCCGATCCACAAGTTGCCTTCCTTGTCTTCATTCATCGAAAACACTTCCATGTTATCCAGCACCTGATCGAGTTTGAATGTCTGCTTCCTGCGAAGTTGGTACAGGCCAGAGCCTGTGCCAACCCAGAGGCGCTGTGCATGATCTTTGAGAATGATCCGCACATTGTCTGATTCGGGCTGGGCAGTGGAATGGGGGGTGGTTGCTATTTTTTGTGGCTCTTTTTCTGTTGTTAAATCCATGAACCAAAGGCCTTGACCATAGGTTCCGATCCAGACGGTATCTTCTTCGGCAAGCAGCGCATACACGCTCTGAAGCCTTTCTTCTTCTGATTCGCCTTGTTGGGCTAAAAATGGATGGGCCTTGAAGGCTTTTGTTTCTGTGTTAAAGGAGAATAATCCTTTTTGGAAGGTGCCCAGCCAAAGTGTCTGGTTGGTACCCATTGCGAGGGCCTTGATGTTGTTGCTCTGCGACAGAAGGACCTCCTCAAACTGAAACGCCTGAAACTGCCCCAGGCTTCTGTCCCAGAAGTTGAGACCACCACCTTCGGTTCCGATCCATACATTGCCTCGCCGATCTTCGGCAAATGAACTGACGACATTGTAGTTGAGGCTGTTGGTTGATGTCTCGTGCTCAAAATGAGGAAACAGATTGTAGCCTTTGCTGAGCACATTCACGCCACCGTAATAGGTGCCAATCCAAAGGGTCTCGGATTCATCGAGAAACAGGGATTTGAGGGCATTGTTGCTAAGGCTTGTCGGAACGAAATCCTGGTGCTGGAAGGAGGTAATCTGCCCAGTTTGCTGGTTGAAAAAAGTCAACCCACCGTATGCTGCGATCCACATATTACCATCCTTGCGGAGGCAAATATCGCGGATATCGTGGCCTTGTAGTTGTTTGATAAGAGCGGCGCTACCCGCGTTGTCTGTGAGTAGATCGCCATCTTTGGATACGCTGATGAGGCCATGTTTTCGCGTGCCGAGCCAGAGCTTACCCATGTTTTCTTTTTTTATGATCTGGCTTTGGTTTAGTG
>JANQTF010000124.1:1979-5359 GCA_030731845.1 Bacteroidia bacterium
AGCCAGAGCTTACCCGTGTGATCCTCCTGGATGCTCTGGATCCAGTAGGGATCAGCAGCGTTTTCGCCCGTCTGGCAGGTGATGATTTCGATCCCGCTTTCTGTGACGCTGGCGCGGTTCAATCCTGTAGTAGTACCAATCCAGATATGGCCGCTCCGGCTAGTGTATAGTACATTCACCTGCTCATGATTGAGTCCGTCTTTGGTTCCCAATAAAACAGGAGTTGCGTTATTTTCAGGGTTAAACAAGAGGATGCCACGGGAAGTAGCGAGCCAAAGCCGACCACTTGCATCCTCGCTCATGTCTCTGATGTAGAGATCCTCGCCACTGAGCTCGTGCAGGCCAATTCGCTCAAAATGATCCTTGTTGGGGCAGTACCTGCTAAGGCCTTTTCTGGTTCCGATCCATAGATTGCCGCGCTTGTCGCTATACAGAGACCGGATGCTGCTCTCGGGCAGGGAAGTGGAGTCTTCGGGGTTGTGGAGGTAGGTGACAAACTCAACGCCATCGTATTTTACCAATCCATTTTTGGTGGCGAACCACATAAACCCTCCTGGCCCTTTTACGATGTCAAACACAGAAACATCCGGCATCCCCTGATCGAGGGATAAATGTCTGAAAATTTGATTGTCCTGTCCCCAGACAGAATGTAAACACAGAAGAAACCCGAAAATGAACCCAAGCGTCCTCATTGAATGAATAATTTACAAGCGATGTAGTAGTCTATCTAATTACCGGATTTATCGGGTCTATCCCCAATTTGTATCAATATTATTTGAAACAAAAAAAGAGAGACGCCCCATTGAGCGCCTCTTATCCACAAACCAATCAATCTACCTCATGCTTTAGCAAGTATTTGATGATGGAGATCGCTGCCTTTCTTCGCCTGGATCTGCGACAACATCTGCTACCGCTACCCGCCATTTGTCACTTGACCTGGTGCTAATGAGAATTTTGGGCTTTCGCCTTCTCATTCTCTGCCGGAATCCCTTGCTGGAAAATCAAAAAGCTTCCTTTGAAGTTTTGTGACCTGACCTCAACGGTGCCTCGCCCTTGTGGAGAAGGGTGAAACAAGATAGCTGCCCGGCCATTGGCCATAGAGATGCTCCGGCTGCCAGTAGGGGTGCCAAGGCTTTGGTCAAGATCGCCCGTGCCACTGTGCCCAAAATACACTCTGTCTTCGAAGTCCAGGCAACGCATGCCTGCTTCATCTTCCATGATGGCTTCTATCAGATATGCTCCGCCTTGCTGTGCCTCTGCATAGAGGCTGATATGGTGTGGCTTGCCAGGGAGTTGGGTGTCGTAGTGAATGGTGAGGCTGTCTGTGCAGATAATTTCACCTGCGGCATTTTTTCCCACAGCAATAAAGAGGTTGTCTCCTTGTTGCATCGTGCTCTGCCAGTGGTATCCTGAAGCGGGAAAATCTTCGATGTTTCGATGTTTTTCCCCCAAACTCACCTGATCTCGAAATAGCTCCAGGTATGGGGCATTGCTAAATACATTGAACTCATGCTCTTTGTCTGCAGGCCCGGCTCGCAGGGTCCAGGTATGAGATTCGATGTAGGCAAATGGTACCTCACTCCAGTAGCTCTTAAAGACATAGTAGGCATCTTTTGGATTTCCACTTCGGTCAAACAGCCCTTTTTGATTCATGTAGGGGATGGCATTTTCGGGTCGAAGTGGTGTTGCGAAGTCTTTGATTGCCCACTGTGCATTGCCCCCAAACCAAGGTTGGTTTTCGGTGACGTGGAGATACCAGTCAAAGAGGTCCACGATGTAGTTTTCGCTCCAATCGCCGCTTTTTGCAATGTTTTGAATGTTTACCTGATTGGACACCTCCGCCCATTGGTCCTCTCTCAAAATGCCTTCTCCGGTGATGGGGTGCTCGGTATGCCGACCCACATGGCTGGAGCCACCGTATTCCATGTGGAGGAATTGTGGGTACTCTTTGCGTTGATCGTTGAGGGTGTTTCCATAGTTGGTGTACACCCCAGCATACCATCCCGACCAAATCGAGGGAGAAAAGACATCTACCAGATCGGCGCCGTCATAATATTTGCGGATGGCTGTGAGCCGCTGCGGGTCCCACTCATGAGAGAGGGCGTTGATCTTGGCGAGAAAGGGATTGATAACCTCGGGACTTCCTCCTCCGGGAAAGTCGGGTTCCCAATCTACTTCGTTGCCCATAGACCAGATGATGATGCTGGGGTGGTGATAATTTTGATGAATCTGCTGATGGAGAAGGGAGATGGCCGTGGCTTGCCAAAGGCTGTCTCCTACGCCTGCGCGGCACCATGGCAGCTCGTCCCACACCAACAAGCCAAGCTCATCGCAGGCTTTATACACCTCAGGGTCTTGTGGATAATGAGCCAACCGCACAAAGTTGGCGCCCATTTCCTTGATCATTTCCATGTCTTTGCGGTGAAGTTCGTTGGGCATGGCTGCGCCATACCCAGCATGATCTTCGTGGCGGTGTGTGCCACGGATGAGAAGCCGTTCTCCATTCAGATAAAACGGGCCATAGGGCTCAAAGCTGAACCAGCGATAACCGATTTTTTGGGTGCTTTCGTCGATTAGCACATTGTCTTCCCAGAGCTGGGTCACCACGGTGTAAAGGTTGGGGCTGGCAGGCGACCACAGGAGGGGATTTTTGAGGGATGGAAATGAAAAGGACAAGAGCGCTTCTCCATGTTTGTCAGACCACTTAACTTCCTTGCTCAAGATCGGGCTGTCGCTGCCTGGCGCAAATAGCTGCGCATGAATTTTGTAGGTGCTGGCTTTGGGGTGGTGAATACGAAGCCTTACTTCAGTGTCTGCTTTTTCCTTTTCGACATGGGTAGGTTGAATGAAAACCTCTGTGAGATGTGTGCTGGGATAGGTTTCCAACCACAAATCACGGGTGATTCCTCCAAAAATGAAAAAATCGGACTTGTGAGAGGGAATTAGATGAATGTTGTGACTGTTGTCCACCCGGATGGCGATAATATTGGGATGGTCGCTTATGAGATATTCACCGATATCCACCCGAAACCCCACGTAGCCGCCCACATGATGTCCGGCCTGCTTGCCGTTGACAAATACAGTGGTGATCAGGTTTGATCCTTCAAAATAGAGCACAGATTGTCTGGATTTGTCCACTGCAATATCGAGGGTCTTGAGGTACCAGCTCACATCCCGACGGTAGCCCGGAACGGCGTCTGTGGCGTCGAGGCTATTCCATGAATGGGGGAGTGAGAGGCTGTGCCACTGCTTGTCGGTTGGGCCGGGAAGCAAATCAGGGCTGGCAACCTGCGATTCTATGTATTGCCAATCCTGATTGAGGTTCAGGCTTGTTCTAAGCGATTGTACAGGTGGCGTATCCGCAAACACAGGTGTGTAGC
>JANQTF010000125.1 GCA_030731845.1 Bacteroidia bacterium
TACGAAAGTTGGGTACTCATTGGAACCAAAAACGAACTTGAAGGTGACCTGTGTGCAGGAAGCTTCGAAGTCGAAGGTAACTCTACAGGCATCATTGGTATTTCCCCCCACAAGGGCTGTGAGTAGAGGGCTTCCGGGAAAGTTGTTGGCTGCTCCAATTCCCCCTGTGGTAAGGGCGTTTTCAATGGAGCCTGAAGTAATGAGCATCCCAGAGGTGAGCCCAATGGTGGTCAGGGCTGCATTGAACCCGCCCATTGCAGGAGGCGGTGTGCCTGGGAGCGTATCACAGGCAATGTTGACGTTACTAATGGTCACTCCAAGACCAGCAAGGTTCTGTGCATACTGGCTGTAGGGAGACCCTGAAGTCACGGTAACCTGTGCCGCTGCCTGCTGACTGCCAAAGCCAAGGCAACAGATCAGGGCGAGCACAATTCCGAATTGAGGTAGCATTCGTTTCATAAGCAAGAGTTGAAACAATCGGGAAATCACGTGTTAAGATGGGGTGGAATCAGCCACCTGAGCGTTTATGTTTGTAACCATTGGCAGTGAGATAGGCTTCGGCTTTTGGCCTCACGTCTCCCTGCAGAATGATGATGCCATCTTTGGCAGTTCCCCCCACACCACACTGGCTTTTGAGGGTTTTGCCAAGGTCTTTCAGGTCATCGTCACTCCCGGTAAATCCGGCGATTCTGGTTGCGAGTTTGTTGCCTTTAAGGCGATCCAAATGTATTCTCAGGTTTTGCTGTTGAGGGGGCACGGTTGGCTGGAAATGGGAATCCTGCCTCGCCGACATGTAGTCCGGGTTGGTTGAAAATACGATTCCACCTTTCGAAGATTTTCCTTTTGCCATGACCCACAAGTTAAGCTAAAGCTACGATTTCTCGGTGATTTTTGATGGAATTATTACACAATCAGCCCTACGAATGTAGCTGCTAAAATCTGAAAAATTAGAAACCTTACCTTCAAGAGGATGAGGAAAAGGGCAAATTTGATTAATAGCGTAATCGAGGGCAATTTCCTTTTGCGAAAACCTTACCTGCTCATCTCCAGGGCTTTTGTATAAATTCGACTCGGTTCAACCATGTTTTTTGTAAAAAAAGTACGTGTTTCCAATCCTCTTGCTCCCATTTTCGCCCCTTAAATTCAGAAACTGCCTGAATTCCCCGGATGGAGTTGGTCAGAAATACTGCATCCGCCTGGATCATTTTCTTCACAGGAATAGCTGATTCTTCTACCTGATAGGGCAGTGATTCGAGGATTCTGAGGATGTTTTTTCGCATTACCCCGTCCAAACAGCCAGACCCAATAGGCGGCGTGGTAATCGTGGTGCCTTTGACGATGAAAATGTTTGAAGCGGATGTTTCGACGATTTGCCCCTTGTGGTTGTAGATCACTGCGTCACTTGTTCCTGCTTCTCGCGCGTGGCGCGCTGCGAGCACGTAGGGCAGGGCAGAGGCCGTTTTGATGCTCGACAAAGCGCTCGGATATACAGCACTGCCATGATAGTCTGCCAGGCTAGCTATTATCGGTTCTCTGAAAAATTCCTGGGATAGCCATCCGTGCTCCAGCAAATAATGGGGGGTATCTTGTTCCGGTCTGTAGGTGCCACCACCACTTCGCCACACATGCAGGCGCAATCTGCCCGCGCCCGCTACTTCCTGTTTTTCCAGTAGCTCATGTATGGATGATCTGATAGAATATTCCCACTCTTCCCAATTTACCTGATACCCAAGCAATGCCATGCCGCGCATCAGGCGCTCAAAGTGATCTTGTAACAAAATAGGACCACCCTGATACACCCGGATGGTCTCAAACAAGCCATCACCATAGCGGAAACTGCGATTCCACATCGCTGACGGCAGCTCAGTCTGTTGGTATATTTTTCCGTCAAAGATGACCATGAAGAGTATTTTGGGGATAAATTGGAGGCTTGCGAACCTTGAGTCACAAGATAAGGAGAAAAATTTCTATCGCCCTTTTCCTGATTAATTGCCCTTGTCCTTCTTTATTGCCAATTTCCCTGTTCATTGTTCTGATCCTAATTTGAAAACATGAAGAAGAAATTATTATTCGTTGCCGGTATCCTCGCCACGTTTTCGGCTATCGCGCAGACAGGCCGCCTCACGCCAGAAAAACTCTGGCAGCTTGGTCGAGTGTCTATTGATGCGGTTTCTCCAGACGGAGAGTCGGTGCTCTACGGCGTGACACGCTACAACCTCGAAGCCAACCGGGGCAATCGCGATCTGTTCATTATCCCGGCTGATGGCGGACAGGTGCGCAAAATCACGGCGTTCGAAGGCAGTGAATACAATGGAAAATTTCGCCCAGATGGAAAACGCATCGGGTTTATCTCCGGTGAATCTGGCTCTGCCCAACTTTGGGAAATGAACCCAGATGGCTCCGACATGAAGCAAGTCACCAACATCGAAGGCGGAATCACAGGATTCTACTACTCCCCCGCAGGCGACAAACTGCTTTTCACCCAAGAGGTGAAGATCGATGCCACCCTCACGGAGCTGTATCCTGATTTGCCCAAAGCCGACGCCCGCATCATCGACGACCTGATGTACCGGCACTGGAATGAGTGGGAAGACGGCTACTACAGCCATATTTTCCTGGTGGAGTATGATAATGGTGCAATTAAAGGGGAGCCTCTCGACATCATGAAAGGCGAGCGATTTGACGCTCCGCTCAAGCCATTTGGAGGCATGGAACAGATTGCCTGGAGCCCCAACGGATTTTTGGTGGCTTATACTTGCAAAAAGCTCACAGGCGCTGATTACGCTGTCTCCACCAATTCTGACATTTACCTCTACGATCTTCAGGCTGAGAAAACCACCAACCTCACCGAAGGCATGCCCGGCTACGACATGAACCCCGCTTTTTCGCCCGATAGCAAATTCATCGTGTGGAATAGCATGGAAAAAGCTGGCTACGAATCAGACCGCAACCGCATCTTTCTCGCCGAGCCAGGCAAGGCTGACCGCCATGAAGTGACCGCCGGCCTCGACCAAAATGCCAACACGCCTGTGTGGAGTGAAGACGGTAAAGAGCTATACTTTACCAGCGAAATCCAGGGAACAATTCAGCTCTGTGCCATGACGGTCGGAGAGGAGAAATACCGTCAAATCACAGATGGAGCGCACAACATCAATGCCTTTGAGCAAACGAAGAAGGGCTTTGTGGTAGAAAAAGTAAGCATCAGTTCGCCCGCAGAACTCTACAAATTGGACAGCAAAGGCAAGCTCGAAGCCATCACCACCACCAATGAATCCATCCTCGCGCCCATTGCCATGGGAAAAGTGGAGAAGCGCATGGTGAAGGCTACTGATGGCGAAGAGATCCTCACCTGGGTGATTTATCCGCCAGATTTTGATGAATCGAAAGAATATCCTGCCTTGCTCTATTGCCAGGGCGGACCTCAGTCCACGGTGAGTCAGTTTTTCTCTTATCGCTGGAATTTTCAGCTCATGGCTGCCAAAGGCTACATCGTGGTGGCGCCAAACCGTCGCGGCTTGCCTTCTTTTGGGCAGCAGTGGAACGAAGACATCTCCCTCGATTGGGGTGGGCAGGCCATGGATGACCTGCTCTCCGCCATTGATGATGTGAAGCAAGAGCCGTATGTGGATGAAAACCGCCTCGGGGCGGTAGGAGCAAGTTTTGGCGGCTATTCGGTCTATTGGCTGGCGGGCAATCATGAGAAGCGCTTCAAGGCCCTGATTTCACATTGCGGCTTGTTCAACCTCGAAAGCTGGTATGGCAGCACAGAAGAACTTTTCTTTGCCAATCAGGACGTGGGCGGGGCGTATTGGGATCTCAATCGCAACACAAACACGAGTTATCAGATCCATTCGCCGCATAAATATGTAGGCAACTGGGACGCCCCGATTTTGGTGATTCATGGCGAAAAGGATTTTCGTGTGCCGATTGGCGAAGGCATTCAGGCCTTTCAGGCAGCCCAATTGCAAGGCGTGCCCTCACGCTTTCTGTACTTTCCCAACGAAGGCCACTGGGTGATGGGCCCACAAAATGGCCTGCTCTGGCATCGCGTATTCTTCGACTGGCTCGATCGTTGGCTGGCGGAGTAGGGGAGTGGACTGGAGTAAAAAAGAAAAATCGCAGGCGCCTTGTCAGAGGTGCCTGCGGTTTTGGTTTTTGAGGCAAGGGATAGGAGGAGGAAATTGGTCATTCTTTGTCTGGAGAATCATTATCTTAGGGCAGTAACGGAACATTATGGATAAGATTCAGCATATTTCTTCTTTCAAACTCACAAATTTCAAGCAATTCAAAAGTCTTGCGCTGGACAACATTGGTCAGTTCAATCTGATTGTAGGAGATAACAATGTGGGGAAGACTTCGCTGTTGGAGGCGTTGTTGGTGCATTATGATCCAACCTTTGGCTTTGGCGTATGGGAAGAGAGCGGAATGACCTGGCGAGAAAGGGATTTTTCTGCAAAGGCAGATTCAGCTACCTTTAATTGACCTTCAACCAACACACGTTCTCACAAGCGATGGCTGTCTCTTCCCCAAAATTTTTCCTGATCACAGGCCCGCCTGCCGTGGGAAAAATGAGCGTTGGACAAGCGTTGGCACAGCGCATGGACTATGTGTTGTTTCACAATCACCATTCGATTGAGTTTGCCCTGAGTTTTTTCTCTTTCGGTTCACCCGAATTTGGGGCTCTCAATGAGGGCATTCGTCAACTGATGTTTCGGACTGCCGCAGAAAGTGAGCAACTGAAGGGGTTTATTTTCACCTTGGTTTGGGCTTTTGATAGGCAAGACGACTGGGACTATGTGGCTGATTTGAAAGCACGTTTTCAGGAAAAGGGCTGGGAATTTTATCTGCTGGAGTTGTTCGCCCCACTCGAGGTACGTGCAGATCGAAATGAAGACCCACATCGCCTTGCTCAGAAACCCAGCAAACAGGATCCCGAGTTAAGGAGAAAAGGCCTGTTTGGCATGGAGGAGAAGTACCAAATGAACGCCACGCCAGGGCAGATAACCGAACCCAACTACCTGCGCATCGATAATTCTGTCCTTAGCCCTGAGGCCGTCGTGGACCAGATTGTGGCCTACTTTGGGTTGGAGGAAGGGGAAAAGGACCTCTGAGGAAGGCCGGTTGCCAATTATGATCGGTGGCACTGATTTGAGAAAATGAGCGTTCCATGGCGTATGCGAAGTCCCCCTGCAAGTCAGCTCCTTCTTTGGATCGGCTATGGGCATAAAAAATTCCCCCAACCTCCCCATGACAAAAGGGAAGTTGGGGGAAATGTTTGTCAAATACGCTACTCGCGGATCATCAGCTTGATCTGCTGTCGATAATGACCGTGAGAAACCT
>JANQTF010000126.1 GCA_030731845.1 Bacteroidia bacterium
GCAGGTGCCGCAGCTTCTGAGTATTCACTCAACTTCGGCGCACTCTATTACATTGAGCCAGGCAGCAGCGCCAATGTGAATGTGACCTTCTCTCCGACCTCTTTCGGAACCAAGGACGCAACGCTGGAAATTGGCCATGATGGATACAATGGATCTCCTATGCAGATTTCTCTCACAGGGGTTGGTGTATCTGTCGGCGGAATTCTGGAAGTAAATGTCAATACGCTGAGCTTCCCTACAATTGTAAAGAATACAGTTGACGGACCTCAGGTGATCACTCTTACCAACAATGGCAATGCAAACCTTACGGTTAGCGCAGTATTGGCTGGCGCAGCTGCAAGTTCCTTTACCCAGGACATGACGACCCCGGTAGTGATTGCCGCTGGTGCATCCACGACTGTGAATGTGTCATTTGCTCCGACTACAGCCGGATACAAGTCTGCTTCTATTGCCTTTACACACGACGGTCTGAATACCAGCCCTGAGTATGTGGTTGTCGAAGGAACAGCGATTGATTCATTGCCACCGACTCCTGCTTACGAGTGGGTGTACAGAATCAATACAGCTGGTGCTTCTCAAGCTGCATTGGATGCGCCGAATATGAACTGGGCTGCCGATGTGAATGGTGGAGGAGCCTCCCCATACAGAAACGGCGGAAGTAATATCTCCAGTGCATCTTACAACAGTGTGGATGCTTCTGTTCCTGCATACACGCCGCTGGCTATCTTCAGCACTGAGCGCTGGGATACTGGTAGCGCACCCGATATGCAGTGGGACTTCCCCATCGCAGAGGCAGGGATCTACGAGATTCGTTTCTACTTCCTCAACAGCTTTAATGGAACATCTACTCCTGGAAAGCGGGTATTTGATATTGAAGTAGAAGGGCTGATCGCATTTGACAACTTCGATATCATTCCAACATTCGGACACAAAGTAGCCGGGATGGTGAGCTATCAAGTGACGGTTTCTGATGGCAATCTGGACATCAATTTCCCAAGAGTGATCGGTGATCCGCTCATTAATGGTATCGAAATCCTGAAAGTAGGAACCGGTCCCGCAGGACCAGGCATCGCGATTACTTCACCTTCAGACGGACAAGTCATTACGACGGATAGTGTGGTCATTACCTGGAATGCATTCAACCTCAATCCTGCCGATCACTACGATGTAGTGGTAGATGGCTCTGCCATCGGTGGAATCGAAGTGGTTCAGCCAGGAACTTCCTACACCATCTATGGACTAACCAGTGGCACCCACACCGTAAGCGTGCAGATCGAAGATTATGCTCACACTATGTATCCAGGTGCCATCGATCAGGTTACGTTTGATGTGCAGCTGCCAGTTCAGACGGTGACGATCACGAGCCCAACTGCTGGTCAGGTAATCGTAGGAGACTCGGTGATGGTGACATTTGCCTACTCGAATCTCGATGCGCTGGACCACATCCATGTATCAATCGACGGACAGCCACACACCTCTGTCATTCAACCTGGAAACTCACTGGCCTTCACTGGTCTGGCTCCTGGTACACACACGGTGATGGTGCATGTAGCTGACTACACGCATACAACCTACACCAATCCAGAGGCGATGGATATGGTGACCTTCACCACGGAGTTGCCAGTGCCTACGATCGACATCACAAGCCCCATTGCCGGAGCTACGATTGCCTCGAGCGACGTGACTGTCACCTGGGCTAGTGCCAACTTGAACCCTTTGGATCATGTGCATGTATCCATCGACGGATTGCCACACACTTCTGTGATTCAGCCAGGAACTTCCTACACCTTCACAGGGTTGTCTATCGGTAGCCACACCATCCGCGTGCACGTGGCAGATTATGCTCACAACATGTACATGAATGCAGGTGCCGGAGACTCGGTGACCTTCCTCGTGACAGATCCGAATGCAGGCGTGGTCATGTACCGAATCAACGCTGGTGGAAGTGCACAAAATGCACTGGACGCTCCCAACATGGGCTGGGCCGGTGACGGACAAGGCGGCTACGCCTCTCCATACCGCAACCAGAGCAGCAATGTATCAAGTGCTTCCCTGACCTCGACTCACGCTTCCCTGCCTGCTTATGTGCCTCTGGGCTTGTTTGCTCAGGAGCGCTGGGATACGGGTAGCGCACCCGACATGCAGTGGGACTTCCCCGTGGCCAATGGCACCTACGAAGTTCATCTCTTCTTCATGAACAGCTTCAACGGAACTTCCACAGTAGGCAAGCGGGTCTTCGATGTGTTGGTAGAAGGAGTTGTAGAACTCGACAACTTCGATATCATCCCCACATTCGGACACAAGGTAGCAGGCATGGTGACCATCTTTGCTACGGTAACCGATGGCAACCTTGACATCGACTTTGGTCGGGTGGTGAGCGATCCGCTGATCAACGGTATCGAGATTATTCAGATCGCAACACCTGAAGGAGCCATGGTTTCTGGAGAAGAGCCCATCGTAGCTCCTGCTGGAAATCAGAATGGTGGTGGTGCCTTCAACAATACTACTGCTGTTGGTCCTGAGAGCCCATTCTACGGATACGATCTCAAGCAGAACTATCCCAACCCATTCGCAGGATCTACCACCCTGTCGTTTGAGTTGCCAGAAACTGCCGAAGTGAGCCTCACCATCTACAACATGATCGGACAACCCGTGAAAGTCTATCAAGGACTCTTCGTGGCCGGGCGTCATGATCTGGAGTGGAATACCAACGGAGAAGCTGGAGGCCGCGTAGCCGCTGGTGTCTATCACGTGGTGATGAGAACCGATAGCGGATATATGAGCCGCATCAAAGTGCAGGTAGTCGAGTAATCGATAACAAGAAATTGTCCACCCAAAGGGCCATCTCAGGAGACTGAGGTGGCCCTTCGTTCATTCACTGAACATTGTTTAGCAAATGTTGTGAAAATGCCTTCTTCGGCTTAACAAAGATGGGGGTCCATCCGTTTGAGATTTTGTTGCTCCCCTGGCAAACGTTTGGGGGGCAAGAACCGTCTTACCATTGCATGCTCACAGGCATCTGCTACTGGACCTACTCCTCTTGCGCATTTTTTCATCCAGTACCCTCTCTCATGACCTCATTTTCATGACACGATCTATTCTGTTTTTTGTCTTTTTGTTTCCCCTCCTCCTATTGTCTCAGTCCACGGTTACGCTCTCGGGCTATGTGCGCGACGCAGAGTCGGGCGAGACGCTCATTGGCGCGGCGGTGGCACTCCCCGAGCTCAAGCAGGGCACTTTTACCAACGAATATGGATACTTCTCGCTGAGCCTGCCACAGCGCAGCGACTCCATCGAGGTGGTGTATTCCTATGCTGGCTATACCAGGCAGTCAACCATGGTGCTGCCACAAGCTGACATGGTTCTGAAGATAGAAATGGCCTATCAGTCGCTCAACGAAGTGGTGATCTCGGCCAACTCAGTTTCGGAGCAGGTGAATTCCAGTCAGATGAGTGTGACCCGTGTCTCGATGAAAGAGGCCAAGGCTTTACCAGCCTTTATGGGCGAGGTGGACATCATCAAGACGCTACAGCTCAAGCCGGGGGTTTCTACGGGTAGCGAAGGCAGCTCCGGCATCTTTGTGCGCGGTGGTGGTCCCGACCAAAACCTCGTGTTGCTCGACAACACCGTGCTGTACAACCCTTCTCACCTCTTTGGCTTTTTCTCCACCTTCAACTCCGATGCCGTGAAGGATGTGCAGCTCTACAAAGGCGGCTTCCCGGCGCAATATGGCGGCAGGCTTTCCTCGGTGATTGATGTGAAAATGAATGAAGGAAACCGGAAAAAATTTGCCGGAACAGGTGGCCTCGGGCTGATTTCTTCCCGACTCACCCTCGAAGGCCCGATCGTGAAAGACAAAGCCTCTTTCGTCGTGTCAGGCCGCAGAACCTACGTGGACATCATTACCTCGGCGATCAATGAATCGCAGAAAGACAATCCAAATTTTCTCCAGATTCCCGATTACTTTTTCTACGACTTCAATGCCAAGGTGAATTATGAAATCAGTCCCAAAGACCAGATTTTCCTGAGCGGATACATCGGTCGCGACAGGTTTAAGTTCGACGATAGTGATTTCAATTTCAACTTCGACTGGGGAAATACCAATGCCACGCTTCGCTGGAACCACCTGTTCAGCCAAAACCTGTTCATGAATGTGTCGGCATTCTTCACCGACTACCAATACAAGATCCAGAACCAATTTGATCTGTTTTCCTTTGAATTGGGCTCTCAGATCACCGATTGGGGCAGCCGGGTAGATTTCTCCTGGACCCCCACGAATAACCACAGCGTGAAATTCGGCGCTTCGGGCATTTATCACACCTTCATTGTGGGCAGGCTCAACGCCGGATCTTCTGACAGCACCTTCAGCTTTGATGCCGGAGATAAATACTTTGGAACCGAGCTTGGCGCTTACATCTCTGATGATTGGGAGGTGAATAGCCGCCTCACACTCAATTTTGGTCTTCGTGTCTCTGGTTTTGTCTCCGATTCGACTACCTATTGGAATCTGGAACCCAGATTTGCCTCCAAATTCACCCTGGCTCCGAACGTAGCGCTCAAGCTGAGCTATGCCCGGATGGCGCAGTATCTCCACCTTGTGGCCAACAGTGGCACCTCTCTGCCCACGGATGTCTGGTATCCTTCTACTGCGAATGTGAAGCCACAGCTTTCTGATCAGGTTGCCCTGGGGATTACCTTTGGGTTGGGAGAAAAATATCTGGTGAGCAATGAATTGTATTACAAATGGCTTCACAACCAGATCGACTTTCGCGATGGTGCCAACCTCTTTGTCAACGATGATCTGGAATCGGAGTTTGTCTTTGGAAATGGCTTTGCCTACGGCAATGAGTTCTACATCGAGAAGCTTCAGGGTAAGCTCACAGGCTGGATCGGCTACACGCTCGGCTGGTCCTGGCGCCGATTTGACGGAACCTACCGCACAGGTGAGTACATCGAAGAAGATGCGATCAATGAGGGCCGCAAATTTCACCCGCGCAATGACTCTCGCCACACCGTGACAGTCGTGGGGATCTATGAGATCAATAAACGATTTAGCGCAAGTGCAGCCTGGACCTACCTCTCGGGCACGCTCACTACACCGCCCCTCGGCGCTGCCTGGAACCTCGGGCCTGGCGGAGGCTCTCCAACACTCATCCCGATCTTTGGAGATCGCAACAGCTTGCGTGTGGCACCCTATCACCGACTCGATCTGGGGTTTGTGATCCGGTTTTTCCCCAAATGGGGGGAGTCAGATCTCACCATCTCGGCTTACAATGCTTACAATCGACGCAATGTGTATTTCCTCCGCTTTAGCA
>JANQTF010000127.1:0-827 GCA_030731845.1 Bacteroidia bacterium
TCACAAGATACTATATTAAGCAGAATGGTCAATTCTGCCAAATAAATCTTTGTTGTGAGAAACGAATATTTTGGGAAAAAGGAGGCTTTGGCTTGATTCTTTTTTTTCGACAAATTTCAGCGCCTTCCCCGTACAAAACCTTGAGAGGAGGATTAACGGTTCTGAAAAAATCTTCCGCATATAGAATATTTCCTAATTCTTCTTCAGCCATGTCTGGCCTTTATCACCATAGGTATTCACCCACTGATAGTATATCCGACCATCACCAAGGATCCTTCCACTTCCGGAAATTTTGTCACCCCACTGATCAGATTGGGAAGGGATGACGATTTGAAGACATGAGTCCTTTAGGATAGCAGATTGAGGCTTTCCATTCCATACGAGTGGATACATTCCTCCAGAAATTTCAGAAATCTCATAATCACCATTTCCTAGATAAGCGAGAAATAGCTCATAATACAAAGAGTCGAAAACACCACCACCACCTGGCCCGGCGCTACCCACCGTGGTAGAGAGATAGGTTCCAGCGATATCCGACGGACAAACAAGTGTAGTGGAGATCGGCTCGCCTATCCTGAAATCTGTCGCTCCAACAGGCATCGCCCTGAGCCGGATTTCATCTCCTTTTCGAAGCTTATCAAGGCTGAGACCTGGCCAATCTTGGACGAGATCGATGAGGCTATAAGATGGTCGAGCGGGCCAGTTGCTCAGGGATTCATGGGGAACAAAATCGGCGCTGTTGTAGGATTTTTCAATCCGTAGCCCAGGTGTGGCTTCTCCTTCAGGCACGAGCATATCCACAGTGAAGGAAATCTCTGAGGCTGGAT
>JANQTF010000127.1:837-2635 GCA_030731845.1 Bacteroidia bacterium
ATCGAGGGAAGGTGACACATCGGGGAGACCACAGCCACCAAGCAGGAGCAGTGGCAGCCAGAAAGTAAGATAGCTTTTGATCGACTTCACGAAGGAAAGATACATAAAAAAGCCCTCCTGCAAAGGAGGGCTTTTAATTTCAAAACGAATTAGTATCCAGCGTTCTGTACCAGATTGGTGTTCCGGTCAATATCACGCTGTGGAAATGGCCACAAGTCATCGATTGGAGCCTCATATCCTAATGGTCCGAGAACAGAAGTAGCCAAGCCACGACGACGAAGATCCCACAGGCGCTGTCCTCCTTCGAAGGCGAGCTCCTTGTACTTTTCAGTCAGGATAAGATCTACGTAGTTGTTAGCATCCAGTGCCACATCAGCCAGACCAGCGCGTGTACGAACGGTGTTGATATAGCCATTGGCAGCGCCAAAATCACCAGCTTCGGCAGCAGCCTCAGCAGCGATCAGATACATCTCCGCAAGGCGGATGAAGTAAAGGGGGTCAGTACCATTAGAAATCCTCGAGTATTTGATCCCAAAAGGAGTTCCTGGAACTGAAGATGTATCGATCGTAGCATCAAAGCGCAAATCGGCAGCATCAAAGGAGCTCATCAACTTCGCAGAAGGAGAGATAGACAAACGTCCACCTAATCCTGATGGGAAGTAGAAAAACGCCAGACTGTTGTTGTCAACATTGGTGAAGTTGAGATACCAGATCGCCTCGCTGCTGCTGTTGCTGAATCCACTAGCGTAGTCAGACTCAAGCGCGTAAGCACCGCTATTGATAACCGCGGTGGCCTTGGTAAGCGCTGTAGCATAATCCCCGGCAGTGAGGTATGCACGAGCTAACATCGCAGTAGCTGCGGCAGCAGTTACACGACTTGGACCTGCCGTAGTCAGGTTGGCCTCGGCAAAGGTCAGGTCTGCCACAATCTGATCCAGGATCGCGCTGCGGCTAGAGTTTGGCACCTGGAGAGCCTCATCGGTCACTTCGCGGGTTGGCGTGGTGATGAGAGGCACACTGCCCCAGTTGTTGGTCAAATACCAGTAGCAGTAAGCACGAATAAAGCGAACCTCACCGAGGAAAGAGTTGATGACTGCAGGCGTAAGGCCTACGTCATCAAAGCCACCTGCCTCCAGTGCTTCGATCACATTATTGGCTTCATTGATCACATCATAGAAGTCGGAGAATACGGCTGCCATCGTAGTATTCGCAGGGAAAACGTTGAATTGGCTGAATTCCAGACGGGTAGGAAAGGTGCCGGTGAAGGCAGCCTCATCGGAAAAGTACTGGTTATTGGAAAGCCAGCCATCGAAGGCCAGATCCGAATCCTGTACTTCGCTGTACACCCCAAATACTGCAGCCTTGGCAGAAGCCAAGTTATTGATTGCAGTAGCGGAAGGAACAGAGTCTTTAGGAGAGTACTCCAGTTTGGCGCAACCACTGATGAGAAGTCCCGCAATTACCGGAAGCGTATATGCCAGAATATTTTTCATGACAGTTCTTTCTTGTTAATAATGGGAAAGGAAAAAAGAAATGGTGCAGAAGATGAGAGAATCTCTTTTCCGCCTGGTATTCTTCGTCCTTCCTTAGAAAGTAATGCTCAAACCACCGGAGTGAACGCGAGCTTGCGGATAGGTAAGGAAGTCAGTTCCCAAGGCAGTATTGCTACCGTCGAAGGTGTTGACTTCAGGGTCGAACCAGCTATACTCAGTAAATGTGAGGAGGTTTTGTCCAGAATAGTAGAACCGGACATTGCTCACACCAAGAGCGTTGGTCACTGCGGAAGGCAGGGTATAGG
>JANQTF010000127.1:2645-5299 GCA_030731845.1 Bacteroidia bacterium
AGCACGTGGGTAACGTGTATCATTGTGCTCATTCTCTCCGGCAATCCAGCGCTCAGTGTAGATACGCTCAGTCTGGTTGAATACAGAGTTCATGCCTTCAGCAAATACAGTGTTGTTGTTATAGATCTCGTTTCCATAAGAGAATTGGAAGAAGAAATCCAACGCAAACCCATTCCAAGTGAAGCGGTTAGTCAAACCACCTACGAAATCAGGCTGAGCCGAGCCAATGTATTCGCGGTCATCGTCGTTAATGATTCCGTCTTCGTTGAGGTCTTTGAACTTGATGTCGCCAGGAGCAGTTCTGCTAGACTGAGTAGCAGAGTTATCGATTTCTTCCTGAGTCTGGAAGATTCCATCTGTTACATACCCGTAGAAAACACCGAGAGATTGGCCTTCAGCAATGCGGCTGGCAAACCCTACGTCGATCGGATTGTCATTGTAGAGTTCGAGCACTTCATTGCGAATGCGAGCGAAGTTGAAGCCGGTTTCCCATGAGAATGCTCCCACAACGTTGCGGGTGTTGATCTGGAATTCAAATCCGGAGTTCTTTACTGACCCAATGTTTTCCAACACAGAGGTAAATCCAGAAGTGGTAGGAATCGGACGGTTCAGCAAGAGATCAGTGGTGAGCTTACTGAAGTAATCGATGTTACCAGAAATGCGGTTGTTTACGATGGTAAAGTCAAGTCCTACGTTTGTCTGAGCTGTTGACTCCCAACGCAGAGCTGGGTTTCCGAGCTGAGTAGGAGAGATACCAGGCTGATCGAGGTAGTTGGCACCACCAGAGTACAGCTGCAAGGCAGAAAAATTACCGATGCTGTTATTACCAGTAACACCCCAGCTAGCACGGATCTTCATGTCATTGATGAAAGAAGCACCGCTCATGAAGCTTTCGCTGGAAAGTCGCCATGCGGCAGAAACCCCAGGGAAATATCCAAACTTATTCTCTGGACCAAATCGGCTGGAACCATCGGCGCGGAAAGTTGCCTGCAGGATATACTTGTCGTCAAAGCTATAACGAGCATTTCCGAAATAAGAGGTAAGCCCATCGATAGTATAGTTGGCAGATGCACCTTGCACCGAAGCACCAGCATTCAGCGTAGTGAAGTCAGAAGTTGGGAAGTCGGTTACTTCAGCAGACACCTGCTCAAGCTTATCTTCCTGCATTCCAAATCCAGCAACAGCGGAAATGCTGCTTTTGCCAAAGGCTTTGTTCAAGTTGAGGGTATAGTCGGTTACCCAACGTGAGTTAAGTGATTGGCCCACAAATCCATATCCGTTTGATCCACGAGCTGAAACAAGCTGCACAGGCTCATAGATCTCTTCGCGGAAGCTGAGGTTATCTACTCCTAGGCTGGCTTTGGCAGAAAGTCCTGGGAGCAATTCATATTCCCCGAAGAAGTTTCCGATCAAGCGATTGGTCACAGCATTGTTACGGTAAATTGTCGTAGCTGCAACTGGATTTTCCAATCCGTAGCGTGATCCAAAGCTTCCATCTGGGTTGAAGATCGGTATATCAGGAGCATTCAAGATAGCGGAAGAAACAGCCCCATAAATGTTGTTGTCATTTTGAATACGGCCTGCGTCAGAAGTGACGTAGTTCATGCTCATCCCAACTTTAAAGCGATCGGACACGGTGTGATCAAGATTTACACGACCGCTAATGCGCTGAAAGCTAGAACCTTTTACAATTCCATTGTTGTTGGAATAGGTAAGGGAAGTGTAAAAACGAGTCTTTAGATCACCTCCAGAGATAGCAAGCGTGTTGTCGGTGATATTTCCCTGTTGGAAAATCTCATCTTGCCAGTTTACACTTGCATCAGTCTGACCAAGAGCTGCAGAGTCTCCCAATGTAGCGAATATATAGCCATAATATTGCTGAGCATTGAGCATAGGAATGGTTTTCCAGGCTTCTTGAACACCATAATTGGTATTCAGGGTCACCTTGGTTGTTCCACGAGTACCTTTTTTTGTCGTAATCAACACTACTCCATTTGCACCACGAGATCCATAGATTGCCGCAGTAGAAGCATCTTTGAGCACTTCGATTGACTCAATGTCGTTGGGGTTAATGTCTGCAAGAGCATTGGTTCCAGCACCACCTACTCCATTTTGAGAAAAGGATCCGGCGATGAGGGGAACTCCATCAATAACAAAAAGTGGCTGGTTGCTCGCAGAAATAGAGGTGGATCCACGCACCCGCACGTCGATACCCCCACCTGGCGTACCAGAGTTTTTGGTTACCTGCACACCAGAAGCACGTCCCTGAAGCGCATTCTGAATGCCAACATCAGGCACATCAACCAGGGCATCGCCTGAAATAGAAGAAACAGCCCCCGTTAGGTCTTTTCTTTTCGTAGTACCGAATCCGGTTACTACCACTTCTTCCAGCTCGAAGGCGTCTTCTTGCAAAGACATATTGACACGAGATCCAGTAATTTCTGTCTCGATCGTGACATAACCTACATAGCTGAATACCAGAACTTTTCCACTTTCAGGAACCTGAAGGCTATAGCCTCCACTAGCATCGGTAAACATTCCAGTTGTGGTGCCTTTGACGATTACTGCGACCCCTTCAATGGGTTCACCATTCGCAGCATCCGATACAGTACCTGAGACTGTGCGCTGTGCCCAAAGTGTAGGCAGCGCAAATC
>JANQTF010000128.1:0-4700 GCA_030731845.1 Bacteroidia bacterium
TGAACACTTTTCAATAGGAGAAATTCCCTGTTCTGATTGTTCGATAAAAGCGGCTCATACAAGCCCTGGGTAGGTATTTTCAAACACATGGCACAAGCAGCTCCGCAATAATTGGTAGGCTAAACCATCTCATTGTTGGCCATGAACCGAATATTTGAGGCTAGAATTTGAAAAGCAGAAGTTTTTGCGTTTTTTTGGTCAACCGCAAATTGGTTTACCAATTTCCTTGTAGGCAAAATGAAATTACTTATGGGATTTGAGTATTCTTTTTTGATGCGGACTCGCTTCTAATAAACATGCCAAATGAGATTTCTACGATTACTCTCCTTATTCGCGATTGTCCTGTTTTTGATTGCCAGTGATATCGCGTTTGCCCAGACTACTGTGACCATCGGAACAGGTACCTCTTCTTCCAGTACCAGAGGACCATTTCAGCGCGCAGATACCCTCTCTTCGACGGTATTTTCGAGATTTGTTCAGACCTACACGGCATCAGAATTGGCTGCGGCAGGGATTTCGAGCGGGGTTTCTATTACCGCCCTCAATTGGGAATTGGCCTCCTCCAATATCATGATTGGGAGTGGAGATGCGACCCTGAAGATCTATGTGAAAAATTCTGCTTCTACCGCTGCCATCTCAGATACCTGGGTGAACCTGATCGCAGGTTCGAGTTTGGTCGTGGACAATAGCTACAACACCACCAACAACTTCCCCGGTGCCAATGGCTGGATGCCGTTTACTTTTTCTACGCCATTCATCTACACAGGTGGTGCGCTTGAGATTGCCGTAGATTGGGATTGTTCGCAGGTATCTACCCCTGCCTTTTCTGGCGATGGTGCCATCAAGTGGCGTTGGCAATCAACCGCCCCAGACTTTTTGGTGGCGAAGAGAACGGCTAGCTCTGCACCTTCCAGCACCATCAGCGACTTAAGCAGTGAGCGGGCGAATATCCAAATTGTGTATGCCGCCGCTGCCGCTGCCTGTGATGCCCCTGGCAGCCTGAATGCCATGAATATCACTGAAACTTCTGCCGACCTAAGCTGGAGCGATTCCACTGCAACTTCTTACAATTGGCTGGTTGTACTCAGTGGTGCTGGGGTGAGTGGTACTGCCGTGGATGCGGGAAACACCACCAACAGCATGGTGACAAGCACGGCATTGGCTGCGATGACAGACTATGATTTCTATGTGGCTTCTGACTGCGGTACCGACACCAGCGACTATGCCGGGCCGTTTAGTTTCACGACGTTGGCTCCAACTACCGTACAGTCTCCGATTACAATTGGAACCGGCACCTCTTCTTCCAGTACCCGAGGGCCCTTTCAGCGCGCAGATACCAACTCCACTACGGTCTTCTCCAGATTTGTTCACACCTATACAGCTTCAGAACTAGCTGCGGCGGGCCTCCCAACGGGCGTAGCGATTACCGCTCTCAACTGGGAATTGGCCTCCTCCAATATCATGATCGGGAGTGGAGATGCAACCCTAAAGGTCTATGTGAAAAATTCTGCCGCTACCGCTGCCATCTCAGATACCTGGGTGAACCTGATCGCTGGTTCAGATTTGGTTGTGGATAATATCTACAATACCACCAACAACTTCCCTGGTGCAAATGGCTGGATGCCCTTTACTTTTACAACGCCATTCATCTACACAGGTGGCGCGCTTGAGATTGCCGTAGATTGGGATTGTTCGCAGGTATCTACCCCGGCCTTCTCGGGCGATGGGTCTATCAAATGGCGTTGGCAATCTACCGCCCCAGACTTTTTGGTGGCAAAGAGAACGGCTAGCTCTGCACCTTCGAGCACGATCAGCGACTTAAGCAGTGAGCGGGCAAATATCCAGTTTGTGTTTGCTCCAGCGGTTGCTGACTGTGGCGAACCTACCGCTTTGAGCGCATCGAATATCACTGACACCTCTGCCGACCTGAGCTGGAGCGACTCTACCGCCTCCTCCTACAACTGGCGCATTGTGTTGGCTGGTGCTGCTGTGAATAGCACTGCCGTGGATTCTGGAACGACTACCACCACCACCGCAACTACCATCCTGCTCGCGGCTTCTACTTCTTATGACTTGTATGTGGAGGCAGTATGCGACACCTCGTCAACCAGTGGTTATGCAGGGCCTTATGCTTTTTCTACGATTTGTTCTGCCGCTTCTACCACCACTGTCACAAGCACGGTAATCAATGTTTCTTGTAATGGCGGGAGTGATGGTGCCATTGACCTGACTGTTGTAGCAGGTGTACCTGCATATCGCTTTAGCTGGAGCACCGCTGACACCACAGAAGATGTGGCTGGATTGGTCGCTGGTGTTTACGGCTTCACCATCACAGATGGAAATGGCTGTCTATACAGAGATAGCGTTTTGGTTGACGAACCATCAGCATTGGCCCTTGCCATCACGAGTGTTAACGACACTGCCAATGCCGGGGTAGGTTCTGCCTCAGTGACTGTGAGCGGTGGAACTGCTCCTTATGCCTATTCATGGAATGGAACCGCAGGGGCAGCTGATATAACAGGTCTGATGATGGGAACCTATGTGGTAACCGTTACCGATGCAAATGGCTGTATCGATTCTGCCAGTGTGGTGCTTGATAATGTGGTGAGTATCTCAGATCTCGACTATGTAACGAACCTGGCTATTTCCCCTAATCCCACCAACGGCATAGCGAGGATTGACCTGCAATTATCGCAAAACGCTGAAGTGGGCATTTCCATTTACTCCATCGTAGGGGTATTGGTTGAATCCTTCGTTGAGACAAATACCAATCAGGTGAACCGTCAAATCGATTTGTCTTCCTATGCAGACGGGATCTATGTGGTTCGATTTACCATCGACAATCAATCCACTACCAAGAAGGTGATATTGCTTAAGTAAGCAAACAGCATCTCCTGATCGATTCAGGCGGGTATTCGTAGCTAACAGCTATGGGTACCCGCCTTCTTTATGCAGCGGCTTCAAGGAGAAGGAAAGAAGGGGAAGGCTATTTTTTCAGCTCTTCAAAGAAGCCGGTTTGTCTGTTTTTTCGCACGTTGTCCCAGTTGTAGTAGCGGCCATTCATGGCAATATACACGCCATGGGGCAGAGTTTGGACAAAGGCGAGGGAGGAACCGAGGTTAAAAAATCCATCGGAGGAACCAAAGCGATAAGGGATCATAGCCCCGGTTACGACAATGGTCTTGTTGGTGATTTCGCTGGCAATGGCTTTGGCTGTTTCCACCATGGTATCGGTACCATGGGTGATGATGATGTGATTTTCTTCACAGCTTTTGCAATTGTGCACAATCATCTTTCTGTCTTCATCAGACATGTCGAGGCTGTCGATCATCATCAGGGTGCGTAGCCTCACGTCCACGGTATTGCGACCGAGTCGCAGCATTTCTGGAACTTGCGAATCCTCAAAAAACAGCTCTCCACGAATAAAGTCGTAGGTTTTATCAAATGTGCCGCCTGTTGCGAAGATTCTGACTGTCATGGAATTGAGAGAAAGGAATGCTGCTTTTACGCCACTTGTTGGCTTACAATCATCATTGGAAAACCAAATAAACGAAACGCGGGCTTAAAAAACGAAAGCACAAGAGGATTCCTGCTATTCATTTTTCCCAATTATTCTCCTGCTGTTAGAATCGATGAAAATTCAACGGGATATTGTTCTTGTAAAGCCTAATTTTCGAAAAATCGTATAAGTGTATGAGGAGTTTTCTACGACACTTTTTTGGCGTGTTATTCCCGATGCTCATCATGTCCCCCAGCATGGTGCTTGCAGAAGGTACTGCGGAATTGATCCCTTCGGGGTCGTCCTCTTCCTGTATTTCCTATGTACAGGGCAATGATGGAGCTGGAAAAATGGGGCCGAGCTATCACCAAGCGGCCACGGAGTATATCTATGTTCACATCAGCAATCCACTGACCGAGACCATTTACTATGGATTCACGCGAAAGCTTCCCACCAACAAGCCGATATACTATCAGATCCTGGATCCGAATGGGTTGGTGGTGTGCTCCGGCAGGGTAGCCCAAAGTAGCAGTGATCCGGGGTTTATTGCTGATAATGGGATAGCCGCTTATGCAGGGCCGGCTCAGTTGGGCAGCCTTGCGGGCTATACAGCCATCGAGTGTCAGCCCGAAATGGCTGGTGACTACGCCATTCGCTTCAATGTGAATAATGCCTCTGAACCCACACCGAGTGAGACCAAGTATTACATTCACCCCTTTGATGTGACGGTAGCGCGCAAAAGCACCATGAGTCCCATCAAGGGCCGATTGTTTGCCTATCGCTGGCATCTCAACACCACAGGTGCTTCCAAGGAGGCGTGCATGAATTTTTATACCTGGACCCCCGATAGCCTCGTGGTCATGATGGATATGAATGGCATCCGGCCATTTGGCTACACGGTGTCCTTCAATAGTTTTGGGGTGAGCCAAACGGGCGACATCGCCCTTGACAGGAAGTCCTCGAGCTCAGTGACCCTGAGTTTGCCCGAATACAAGGTATTTCTCAATGAACCTGATGAGGACGTCTATCCCACGGGCACGCCCGGTATGGTGGAGTACTTAGACATTGACGGCTGCCAGATAGACAGCAGTTTTTGCATTACGGTGCACACCACCAAGGTGGGCGAGATCAACGTGTATATCGACCTCACTGGCAATGGCACCTATGAAGAAGGAACCCGGGATGTGTATTTCCCCTTCAG
>JANQTF010000128.1:4800-13850 GCA_030731845.1 Bacteroidia bacterium
CTTTGTCCACCCATTGCGGTGACTGATTCTACCTGTAGTCGGCCCTCCATTCCGATTAATATAGAAATTCTCCTCAACGATTTCGACAGAGACAATGAGCTGGACCCGGGTAGTGTCACGCTGTTTGATCAGTCCCATGCCCCTTCTCAGTTTCTCTATCGGGAAGATGGCGCCTATGTCAGTGTGTTTCCCAGCGATGGTGACCTCTCCACGATGAGTTTCTCCTATTCGATTTGTGATAATACTTCCCTCTTGGATGGCGGTGCCCTGTGTGATACGGGCATCGTGGTTATCGAAATTCTGGATGACTGCATTGGGCCGGTCCTTCTTTCCAGGGCCTACCCAGCATTGCGTGTTACCCATTTTCAGAATCGGATCCGGCTTTTCTGGTCTGAAGTGGAAACGGCTCCCGCCGAGTTGTGGTTGGAGCGAGCCTACGAGAACGGTCTGTTCTATCCACTTTATAAGTGGATCAATGGGGAATCGGTCAACGAACTGGAGGATATGGAGGCTTCGTTGTTGGCCGGCAGATGGCGCTACCGATGGAGGCTGGGAGACCAGTCTCCTGGCGCAGCGGTGGAGGTGGTGGTGCGTAAGCAAACCAACAGGCAAGAAATGCTGGTATTGGCTCGGGAGGCTGGGAGGCCACTTGTGATTACCCTCCATGCCGAAAACCCAGGTGAGATCGTGCTTGTGGACCTCATGGGCAGGGAGGTGTACACCCAGGCAGCACAAGCGGGTGTCCAAACCCTGGAGATTCCAGCGCAAATCATGGCGCAGCAAGCTGGCTATTGGGTGGTGTATTGGCGATCTATGGGATGGCAGGAGGCCGCCAAGCTCAGGCCGGTCATCGGCCAGTGAGCCACACGCGGTAGGCCAGGGTGAGGTAGTGATGAGCCAGGCCCACCTTGCCCGGCCCCAGGAGATTGCTGGCAAGGGAAGGGGAGGTGTTGAGAAAGGAAATGACGGAATAGCCATAGCGCATGAGCACCGACCCGCGGTCTGAAAAGCGATACTCAACCCCTGCGATGGCGCGGAGGTCATATCGATCAAGTTGATCGGTGACATCGTTGAACTCGCTTTTGGCAGAAAAAAGATAGCCTGGCGAGAGACCCGCCTGCACATCCAGGGTATGGTTGCCATCTGAAAGTGTAATGGGTAGCTTATAGCGTAGCAATATGGGGAGGCTGATTTGGTTGGTGCGTAGAATCAGCACGCCCTGCCTGGCACTGCCTAGCTGCTCGAAGAGAAATTCTACCTGAAAATCCATGGGGTCAGAAATGTTGTAGAGCACAAACCCGCCAAGGCTGAGGCCCACCTGGCTAAATCCTGCGTAGAAGTCCCCATCTACCTGGCTCACATTGCCACCGATGTGTAGCCCACCATAAAGGCCCTGTGCATGGACAGAAATGGCCACTAAAAAAAAAGTGAAGAAAATCAGGCAGCGCTTCATAGGTGAAAGTCGTTTTTGAATAAAATCTTAAGCGGTAAAAAACGGTACATTGATGCAGAGGATACCTGTAAAAAATCCATGAGCTCTTTCTCGATACAATCATCCTTGAATCAGAGGAAGATACAGAGATTTGAGGCAGTGAGACAATAAATTATGATTTCGCTTTTTGCTAAGTCCGGCATCGAACGTAATTTTACCAAACAAACTCGTTCTTTTCGATTTTTTTAAACCAAACCAAATCTACTTTTTTGATGAAAAATCTTTACACGTTAGCTGTTGCCATGCTTTTTGCACTTGGTCTTTCAGCGCAAGATTCAGTAAACGTTGTGTTTGCTGTTGATATGAATGGTGTTTCTTCTGTTTCTACTGACGGCGTTAGTGTGGCTGGAACCATCCAGGACAACTATGCAGGGTCTTCCTGCAGTGAATGGAACCCCGGTTGCACCGTGCTTTCCGATACCGATGGCGATGGCGTTTGGACCATCAGGCTTCGCCTTCCTGCTACCACTTACCTCTACAAGTATGTGAATGGCAATGCATGGGGCAACAACGAAGGTGGTGGCCTGCGCGATTGTGGGACTGATGATGGAAACGGCGGTTTCAACCGTACCCTTGACCTCACCAACGCTCCTACCAACATCGATACAGTTGTAGGACCGTTCAAGTATGACTCTTGTACCTTCTCTACCATCCAGGTTACTTCCATCGATCGTGGATTCGCCAACAGCGTGTCTATGACCGTGTCTCCTAACCCTGCTACTGATGCAGTTACTGTGTCCTTCAACAAGGCTAGCACAGAGACTTTCTCTATGACCCTCACCACCATCACTGGTGCTGTTGTTCGTCAGGAAGTAGCTACCGGATCATCTGTAACGCTTCAGCGTGCCGAGCTTCCTGCTGGGATCTACTTCATCACCCTGAGCAACCGCAAGGGCGAGCGTGCTACCCAGAAAGTGATCTTTCGCTAGATCTTAGCGATCGAACTAATATATAGCGTGAGTCATTCCGAGTTTTCGGGATGACTCACGCTTCTTTTTATGAGCTAATCCGAGTTTGACCAGGGGAAGGTTGCGCTCTTCGTTTCGAGCATCCCTCCGCATCCAATTTTATTTCCTTCCCAACTTGAGCCTTCTTTCCCCTTAATATTTCCTCATTGGTCCAGGATTGTGGCCCATTTTGTTTCATTCACCCCCTATCGGGCGGCTTAGGATTTGGTAGGAGGAGAAATCCTGGCCTGATGTTTCGCGATATTCTCCTCTACCCGAAAGGCGGTCATGCGGGCGATCAGGTCAAAGGGCAAAGGCTGACCGAGCGGAAATTGAACGGCTCCTTTGGAGTTTTTGAAGCCTGAAATTTCGCTCTGAAAGGCTTTGATGGCCGATGGGGCAGGGTAGAAGCCGATGTGGTTTTTGTAAGCCGCCACATGCACGAGGTTGCCATGAAGGTAAAACGTGGGCATCCCATAGCTCATTTTTTCGCTTGCGGCTGGGGCCACTTCCCTGATTTTCTCGCAGATCTGCCTCAGAAGTTCCTGCACCTCTGTCGGAAACTGGCTGATGTATTCGTCCATATTGAAATGGGATTACGTGAAAGATGCAAAATAAAGCATCTGCTACTTTTTTCGATGAGATCTGCCAAACAAAAATTAGGATCGGAAGAATGATATAAGATCATCAAGAAGATGGAAGGATTTCAAAAGATTCCCGATCGGGGTAAATAGGATGGTCGAAGGGATATGAAGCCAGGGTGCTGCCAAGGAGTTGCTTGAGGATGTTGAAGTCGGATGGCTTTGCCATATATCTTGTAGCACCGCTGTCAAAACTATTGTTTATGTCTTTTTCGAGGGTAGAAGTTGAGAATATGATGATGACAATGTCATTAAATGCCTGATTATGTCTGATTTCTTTGAGGCACTCGATGCCATTTTTTCGAGGCATATTGAGATCAAGGAAGATCAGTTGTGGCAGCTCGGTATCTGGCATGTGTAGAAGTTCCATGAGATTTTCCCCATTGACCGCAGTTTGAATACTTGTAGCGAGGTCCAATTCCTCCATTGCTTCTTGAAACAGGAGCCTGTCTGCAAAGTCGTCATCTACGATCAGGATTCGGGTCAGGGTAGTACTCATGTTGGATTCTGGATGGGTAGGTAGATGTCGAAAGTAGAACCTTGGCCGGGCACGCTGCTGGCACAGATTACCCCTTGGTGGTTGTCTACGATTTTCTTCACGATGGCAAGACCGATGCCAGTGCCGGGGTATTCATCTTTGGTGTGTAGTCTCTGAAACACAGTAAAAATTTTCTCGCTGAATTCTGCCTCAAACCCAATTCCGTTGTCTGTCACAGATATATGAGTGTAAGATTTATCGGCTATCAACAGCCCTTGTGGTGATTCGGATCCGGGTATGACTTTGTTTTGGATGACGATCAGGGCAGGATGGTCGGCCTTGGCATATTTGAGCGAATTGCTGATCAGGTTCTGAATCAGTTGTCGAAATTGAAACGGGATCACCCATACCATGTCTTGCCCATGTAGCTCCAGGCTGGCACCGCTAGCCTCCATGACTTCCCAATAGGTGATGAGGACTTCGTCTAATACAGCCCGAATACTGATGTTTTCATGCCGTTGATCCGCAGTGGAGAGTTGTGTAAAGGTGAGTAAATCTCCAATCAGAGCTTGCATCCTGCTTGCCTCCTTTTGCATCATGTCAAAATAGGCCAGACCCTTGTCTGACAAAGCCTGTTTTTCCTTATCCAGAATCCTTCCGGTGAGGGTTTGAATCTTCCGAAGGGGTTCCTGAAGGTCGTGGCTGGAGATGTGGGCAAATGTTTCCAGATCCTGATTCATGTTCAGGAGGTCCTTGTTTTTTTTCTGAAGCTCCTCATTGGCTACGATGAGGGCTTTGGTTCGGTCTTGGATGATGGCCTCAAGCTCCTTGGTGTGTTCTTCTTGTAGTACCTTTAGCTTGTTGCGGGCGCGCACCTGATTGCTGATATCATTGGCATGGGTCATTACGCCCGATAGGGTTCCGTCCGACTCTCGAAAAGGTTGATAAACAAAGCTAAAATAGTAATCCTCTTGTTCCCCATCCTGGTTGATGAAATAGGCACTTTCTTCTTCTTTGTAGCAACTGACCCCCGTGCGAAGGACTTCAAGCAGATAGCCAACAAAAGGCTGATCTTTCATTTCTGGCGTGAACTGTAGGAAGGGCTGCCCGATCACCTCTTCTCCTTTTCCCCAAATCTTCAGGGCAGCGTCATTGGCCACTTCGAGAATCAACTCTTCTCCCTTAAATATGCAAATCGGAGATGGCGTTTGCTTAATCAGGTTCTGAAACCTGCTAACTAGCTCCTTCTGAGTGATTTCCTGGATTTTCTGTGCAGTGATGTCCCTGATAGAGAGAAGAATCAATTTCTCCGATGAGTTCATGGAGACAATTTCCCGGGCATTGATGAGCAGGATCAATTTCCCGACTCGGGGAAAGGAGTGCGTGATTTCGAAGTCAGTCACAATGGATGCTTGAGGGAGAAGCTCTTCTAGCAATGTCCTCAGTGCGGGCACATCCCATTGTCCTTTTTCAAGGGAATATATGATTTCATCCCCTGTTTGGTTCAGAGGGGTACCGAATACCCGGAAAAATGCATCGTTGACCTTTTTTACCCGGAAGCTCTGGTCCAACACCAGCAAGGGCTCTCGAATATTGGCCACAATGGACTCCGAAAAATTCTTCGAGCTTTCTAGTTCGTCATTCAGTTCCTGTAATTCATAGTTGAGCAGGGTCAGTTTTTCGTTGGTGCTGTTGAGCTCCTCCTTGCTGGTTTCCAGCTCCTCATTGAGACTTTGGAGCTCTTCACTGCTGCTCAGCAGCTCTTCATTGGTGCTTTGTAATTCTTCATTTGCAGCCTCCTGATCTTCGGTGATGCTGCGCATATCCTCCCGTGTTTGGGCAAGTTCTTCTTCCAGGAGTTTGATTCTCGCATCTTTTTTCCCCGTATCGGAAGCTTCATTTATGGGATGTGCAGAAACTTCAGGAAGCTCAATAACATGGTCGAGAAAGAGAATGAGATAATGAGGATCGATGGTATTGGGCAAGGGAATAGCCTCTATCGATACGTTTTTCAGCTTTCCTCCTACCGATACAGGAATATTATCTTTAGAAACCGCAGCTTTCGTTTTTCTTACCTTGTGCACCAGGTTGCGCAACTCAAATGCGAGCCCCTGCCGCGCCATGGAGATGAGATTGTGGCTTGGTTTTCCGGGTCCTTGCTCAAGATAAGGGCTGGTGCTGCCCCGAAACTGCACGATATCCAGGCTATCATTGATGATTACCCCTGCCGGAGAGTATTTGCTGAGCAAAATATCATCAGCTATTTTTTGAAAATCGGAACGTGGGTTCTCTCGCATAGGATTGAATTCGATATCAGGTCGGCTTCGTTGAGTATGAAGAGGGGTGATCTGCACAAATCTGCCGGGTACATCTTTGCGGGTATAAATTTTTTCCTGCTTCGCAGAAAGCGTGTAGTGGTCGAGGACACCACTGGTACTCTCCGATCTGCCAAGTAGCAAGAATCCCTTCGGGTTTAATGCATAATGAAAGGTAGTCAATGCTTTCTTTTGGAGGTAGGGCTCCAGGTAAATGAGCACATTGCGGCAACTGATCAGGTCCATTCTGCTGAATGGTGGATCTTTGAGGAAATTGTGATGGGCAAAAACACACAGGGCCCGGATCTCTTTTTTTACCTCATATCCATTTTTTGTCTGGGTGAAATAGGTTTGGAGGCGCTGCTCTGATACCGTGCTGATCTCGGCTTTGCTGTAGATGCCTCTTCTTGCTTTGATAATGGCGGGTTCGCTCAGGTCTGTGGCAAATATTTGAATCAGGATCTCTTTGCCTTCGAGAATCGTGGTATCGAGTAATTCGGTCAGGCAGATCGCAAGCGAATAGGCCTCCTCTCCGGAGCTACAGCCCGCCACCCACACCCTAATACTGGCTTCGTTGCCCTCTTTCGAAAGCACAGACTTCAGTATCGAAGGCAAAATGCTGCTACTCAAGTGTTCAAAGACCTCCGGATCGCGGAAAAAATTCGTCACCTGAATCAGCAGGTCCTGATAAAGCAGTTCCTGCTCTTGCCTGTCGCTATTCAGGAAATGTAGATACTCTGCTACAGATGAATTCTTATTAATGGCGATTCTTCGCAACACCCTCCTGCGAATCGTGGTTTGCTTGTAGTGGGTGAAATCAGTCCCTTCGCGCACGAATAGGGTATGAATGATTTGCCTGAAGGCTTTTTCTATCTCGACATGAGACAAATCCAGCTCATTATCCGGGATTTGGGGTGCTCCCCACAGTTCCAATAATTTGGCTGGAATCGACTCTGGCGGCAATACATAATCTACCACCCCTGCTTCTCGGGCGTTGCGTGGCATTTCGGGGTTGGCAGCCGTATTCTCGTCCTGTGCAAAGGTGCTTCCGCCCAGTTCTTGGATGGCCTCTAGCCCAAGGGTGCCATCTTTGCCGTTGCCCGATAGCACAACCCCCACCGCCAATCTTCCATATACTTCGGCCAAAGACTTGAAAAAGTAGTCGATCGGGAATCTGTATTCTGGGTTGTCTTTTTTGGGGCGAATGGCCAACTTCAAAACAGTGCCTTCTGCCTTCACAATCCGGTTATTGGGAATCACATAGATATGATTCGGTTTTAGCAGCACATCATTGGTGATCTCGCCAATCTGGAGACTCGTGGCTTTGTGGAGGATTTCGGTGAGGAGGCTATGGTGGCTGGGATCAAGGTGCTGCACCAGCACATAGGCCATGCCGGAGTCTGGAGAAATGGCTCCGAGTACCTGTTGGAATGCCTCCAACCCGCCCGATGAAGCACCAAAACCCACCACCCGGAAATGCTTGTCGGCATTTTCCTCGTTTTCTGAACGGTCGGGTACGTTATTCAGCAAATCCATGAGCCTATGTTACCAGAGATGATTGAGAATAAGGCTGGTTTTGCTTTGAAACTGCTATGTTATCATACCGATGATCGCCATCGGTTCGCAAAAGACGTCAGATATGGTATCTGCCAGGGGGAAAGGAATATTTCATGGCTTAGAATTGAAACCTTGCACGAACTGTTTGATTGAAATCTACGCAGGAACGAATGAGATTCCAATGAGATAACATAGATTTCTTCATGTGTTAACTCACCTGTCATCCATCAACGGCCATCGATTTTGTTTGCCAATTCCAGGCAAGTGAGGCTGATACTCAGGCTAGTCTTTCCCATGGTTACCGATTTTGTCCCAGGCTTTTCGATCCAGGACCAGCAGATTATCCGCCTCGCAAGACCAAATGCTGACCTTTTTTTCAGACATCACAATGTACTGTTTCAATCCTGCTGCTTTTTCATATAAGAGCAGGGTGCAGATATCTGTGGAGGTAATGAGATCCCCTGTGGAAGGCTGATGATTATGAAAGCCTGTCGCTCCCTGGGTTTCTTCATTGTAGGGAAGGGTCAGAATGTTTTTGTGTAAAGCCTTTTTCGTTTTGAGCTTATTGTTGGAGCCAAAGGTGAGCAAATAATCATTGCCAAAAATGATGACCCCACCAACTGAAGGTCCGGTCAATACAAATACCTTTTTTTGGTTTTCCTGAATCACCGGTATCAGGTTCAGGTTGCTGTTATTATAGGACTTAAACAGCGTGTCGCGATTCAGTTCCTCCAGGGCAAGTTGCCGAATGGTGTAGAGATCCTGCTCATAGCTGGTAAAAAGCCTGCCAACGGTGTCTGTCTTTGCGCTCTGATGGCTAAATCTGTCGTCAAAAGCAAAGCTAACCAACACACGGGCGGGGCTGCCTTTGTCAAAGAAGAGGCAGGTGTGTACATGGTCCTGTGAATAAGAAAAATAGCCGCCTACCTGGTCTCTTTTCTCCGGAAAGGATTCGAGCAGCATATCTGTACCGGTCCAGGAGGCCATCTCCGTGTAATACAGAAGAAATCCTTCCTTCACTATGTCGTCTTGCGATTGGGCGAAAGAAGAAGGATAGACCAGACATAGGCTGAAAATAAGGCAGAGGAATTTCATGGGGTGTTGAGTTACTTGTTTGGGAAAATGCATAGCGGGAATCGTTTCGCCTACTAGTGCTGTTTCAAGTGAAAAATGGCGGCAAAATCTGCGGCGATCTCCCGTCATTAGGTACTTGACAAAGCACTCGCATACAAGATAAAAATGAAAGCTTGTTTCCTCATCATCCGCCCTGATTATTTGCCAACCAATGCCCAGAAAGATCAACCTCGCTACCGTGGAGAATATGCAGGCAATGTTGGGTTGAGTCAATATTTTCTCTCCCTGTTGCTTGTCTTGAAATAATTCAAAACTTTCCGACTATCTTCGTGTTTAGACATTAGTTGATATTGCTAACTATTTCATTGTTAATCATTTGGAGAAAACGACAAATAGCATTCCGATAGGCAAATTCTTTAGCGAGCTTGCCAAGGCCTATGCAAGTGCATTCACAGAGCGGCTTCGTCATTTGCCGATCAATCGCTTCTATTATGCCTTGGTGGTGATTGAGCAATATGAGGGAAACCTGAATCAGACCGTTCTTGC
>JANQTF010000128.1:13950-20055 GCA_030731845.1 Bacteroidia bacterium
CTGCCCTTCAACAAGAGTCTGTGAGCAAATTCAATATTCATTTTGTGAATCGTGAAGAGGAATAAATATCTCATACTACTCCCATTTGTCGCCATCCTCATGGTAGGATGCGCAGGCAAATCTGCCTCTGTTGGCAATGGCGCCGCGGTCAGTTCAGCCATGTCTGCTGATTATGTGGTCTTGTCTCCAAAATCAGTTGCCAACAACATCAGCGTCACGGGGACCCTCATGCCGGGCGAATCTGCCATGCTGAGCGCCCAGACCTCGGGTCTCGTGAAGCAGATCTACTTCAAAGAAGGGCAGCGGGTTACCCTGGGCCAGCTTCTCGTGAAGCTCGACGATCGGCAGTGGCTCGCCCAGCGCCAAAAGCTCGACGCCCAGCTTGCCATGGCCGAGAAAGACCTTGCCCGCAAACAACAACTCCTCGACATCAAAGGCATTAGCCAGGCTGAGGTGGATGACGCGGCGCTGCTCATTTCCTCCATCGAGGCAGACAAAAAAGAACTCGATGTCATGATCGACTACGCGGCCATTCGCGCTCCTTTTTCGGGCCTCGTGGGCCTGCGGAGTGTGAGCCCCGGTGCCTACCTCGCCGCAGGCTCGCCTGTGGCCAGGCTCGTTCAGGTCGATCCGCTCAAGCTTGAGTTTAGCGTGCCTGAGCAATATGCCGGGCAGGTAAAAAAGGGGCAGTTGCTGCGTTTTTCTATTTCAGGCAACGACTCGGTGTTTCTTGGCACTGTCTATGCCCTCGAGCCGGTGATCACCGAGACTACCCGCGCCCTGCGGGTGCGCGCCAATGTGCCCAACGGATAGGGAGGCCTTGTGGCCGGTGCCTTTGCCGAGGTCACCCTCGCCCTCGACAGCATTCATGCGGCCTTGCTGCTTCCTACCGAGGCAGTTGTGCCCAAGCTCAACGAGCAGGTGGTGTACCAGATCAGGAATGGAAAAGTCTCAGAAGTAAGCGTCAAAACTGGTGTGAGGCTCCCGCGCCTGCTTCAAATTGAGCAAGGCCTCGCCGATGGGGATACCATCATGGTGTCTGGCCTGCTTCAGGCAAAAGTGGGCCAGCCAGTGCTACCCGGAAAAGAAACAAGCATCCAACTACTGGATAAATAAGGCTATGAACATTTCCTCGCTCAGCATACAGCGCCCGGTTTTGGCGATGGTTTTCACCATCGTGATCCTGCTGTTTGGTGTCATTGGGTTCAATTATCTTGGCATCCGCGAATACCCAAGTGTGGACCCGCCCATCGTGACTGTCACGACCAACTACACAGGGTCCAGTGCTGACATCATCGAGTCGCAGATCACCGAGCCGCTCGAAGAGCAGATCAACAGTGTGAGTGGCATCAGCACGATGAGCTCCATCAGTGCCGACGGGCGCAGCACCATCAAGGTAGAATTTGACCTTGGCACCAACATGGACAATGCCGCCAACGACATTCGCGACAAGGTGTCGCAGGCAGTGAGAAACCTGCCCCCCGATGCCGATCCGCCCGTCGTGCAGAAAAGTGATGCGGATGCTCAGACCATCTTTTCCCTCACCGTGCAGAGTGAGAAGCGAAGCTTGCTGGAGCTTTCCGACATAGGTCTCAATCTTTTCAAAGAGGGACTCCAAAACGTGGAGGGCGTAAGTAGCATCAGAATCTGGGGGGAGAAAAAATTTGCCATGCGCCTGCAGCTTGACCCCGATCGCATGGCGGCCTACAGCATCACCCCGCTCGATGTGCGCAATGCGCTCCAATCTCAAAATGTGGAGCTGCCAGCAGGCCGCATCGAAGGCTATCGCACCGAGCTCACCATTCGCACATTTGGGCGGCTTTCTACCGAAGAAGAGTTCAACAACATGCTCATAGCGGAGCGCGAAGGCTCGCTGGTGCGCCTCAAAGATGTAGGAACTGCCCGGCTTGCCCCGGAAAATGAGCGCACCCTCCTGCGAGGCAATGGTGGCATTCCCATGATTGGCATTGCCATCCAGCCACAGCCCGGCTCCAACTACATCGAGATCGTGGACGAGGTGAAGCGCCGTGTGGCCATCATCCAACGGGATCTGCCAGAAGACATCAAGCTCGGAATCGCCCTTGATGCCACAACCAGCATTCGCAAAGCTATCGGAGAGGTACAAGAAACCGTCTTCATCTCCTTTGGGTTGGTCGTATTGGTGATCTTCTTTTTCCTTCGAAACTGGCGCACCACCCTGATTCCGGTCCTGGCGATTCCCATTTCGCTCATCGGCTCGTTTTTTATCATGTATATCGCCGATTTTTCCATCAACATTCTCACCCTGCTCGGCATCGTGCTTGCCACCGGACTTGTGGTGGATGATGCCATCGTGGTGATGGAAAATATCTACGCTAAGGTGGAGAAAGGGCAAGACAGGATTCAGGCAGCTTTTGCCGGGTCGCGGGAGATTTTCTTTGCCGTGATTTCTACCACAATCACCCTGGTAGCCGTTTTTCTGCCCGTGATCTTTCTGGAAGGGGTCACGGGTAGGCTTTTCCGCGAATTTGGCGTCGTGGTTGTGGGCAGTGTGGTCATTTCCTCTTTCGTGAGCCTGAGCCTCACGCCTATGATGAGCTCCCGCATTCTCAAAAAAGAACAACCACGAAGCAGAATCGGCAACAGTATCGGCAGATGGCTGCTCAACCTCGCTGGGGCCTATGAGCGCTCTCTTCATGGATTCATGAATCACAAATGGATTTCCTTTGTCATCATTGCGGTCTCTGTGGCCCTCGTGCTGGGGCTTGGAAGCCTGCTTCCCTCCGAGTTGGCACCTCTGGAGGACAAAGGCCGGCTTCGGGTTCTGTCAACCGCACCTGAGGGCACCTCTTATGAATTGATGGATGAATACATCGAGAAGTTGGTCGCCCTCACCGATACCCTGCCTGAAAAAGAATCTCTGCTTTCAGTTACCTCGCCCGGTTTTGGCTCTTCCAATAGCGTGAATAGCGGTTTTGTGCGGCTCACGCTCGTGCCAGCTTCGGAGCGGAAGAAGAGCCAAATGCAACTAGCCGGAGAGCTCAATGCCCAGATGCGCAAGTACAATTTCGCCCGTTCCTTTGTGTCGCAGGAGCAGACCATCCAGGTAGGCGGAGGAGGCTTGACTGGCTTGCCCGTGCAGTTTGTGGTGTAGGCGGGCACCGTGGAGCAGCTCAAGGAAATTGTGCCGGAATTCCTCAACCGGCTCAACGAAAGTCCTGTATTTGACGCCGTTGACCTGGATTTGAAATTCAATAAACCAGAACTTAAGGTAGAAATCGACCGAGACAAAGCCCGTGAAATGGGTGTGCAAGTGGATGACATCGCTCAGACCCTTCAGTTGCTCTACAGTGGTCAGCGCTTTGGGTATTTTATCAAAAATGGCAAGCAATACTTTGTGATCGGCGAAGCTGCCCGCAGTGCCCGCGATGAGCCATCCGACCTCACCAATATCACCGTGCGCAATGCAAACGGTGAGCTCGTGCAGCTCGATAACCTCGTGACGATGAGTTTTGAAAGCAGCCCGCCGCAACTCTACCGCTACAATAGATTTGCTGCTGCAACCTTCTCCGGAGCTCCCAAAGACGGAGTGACCATCGGGCAGGGAATTGAGGAGATGCAAGCCATCGCCGACGACCTTCTCGACGAAACCTTTACCACAAGCCTGGCAGGTACTTCAAAGGAATTCGAAGAAAGCTCCGGCAGCCTCATCTTTGCTTTTTTGCTGGCTCTCGTCCTCGTGTATCTGGCGCTCTCAGCCCAGTTCGAAAGCTTCCGCGATCCCTTTACCATCATGCTCACGGTCCCATTGGCCATTGGCGGGGCGGTTCTCGCCTTGTGGATGTTTGGGCATACCCTCAATATTTTCAGCGAAATCGGCATGATCGTGCTTGTGGGGCTTGTGACCAAAAACGGCATTCTCATCGTGGAATTTGCCAATCAGCGGCGGGAGCAAGGGCTGAGCATCGAGGAAGCGGCGATTGACGCTGCGGCGCAGCGCTTCAGGCCCATTCTCATGACGAGCATGGCCACCATTTTGGGGGCGCTGCCCATTGCCCTGGCACTTGGTGGTGCCTCTACGAGCCGCATCCCGATGGGTGTGGCCATCATTGGTGGGTTGGTGTTTTCGCTGGCACTCACGCTCTATGTGATCCCGGTGCTCTATACCATTCTGACCAGCAAAAAGGAAAAAGTGACATTGGTCGAAGAAGTTCAGGAAAGCTATGCATAAGTCAAGTCTCCCTTCTCGCAGGCATTCATGGATGCTGCTACTGCTTCTCTGTGCCGGGCCGATCCTTGCTTCGGCACAGGACGACCTGAGCCTTGGCCAGTTGGTCGAAATGGCGCTGCAAGAGAATTATGACATTCGGATTTACCGCAACATCGCCCTCGCTGCCGAAACCGGCAACACCAAGGGCAATGCAGGTATGTTGCCTACAGTGGATCTGCTCGCCGAACAGCGATTTTCGGTTCGCAACACGCAGCAGCAGTTTTTCTCTGGTGAAACGCGGGGGGCGCCCCTGGCACAAAGCAATGCGACCTCGGCCACTCTGGATGCCAATTGGATCGTATTTGATGGCATGGCTATGTTTGCCCGCAAAGACAGGCTGGACCAGCTTGCAGGCCTGAGCAGAGCCGACACCCGCTTCTTCATGGAACAAACCATCGCCGATCTGGCCACTGCCTATTACGATCTCAAGCAGCAAACCCAACTTCTGGCTACCTATCGCAAGTCCCTCGACGTGTCGAAAGCCCGGCTGGCTTTCGAAGAAAAGGCTCTGGAAGTAGGGGCTTCCACCCTGCTCGATGTGCAGCAGGCACGTGTGGATCGCAATACAGACAGCTCTTTGGTTCTCACCCAACAGGCTCTTTTGCAGGAGATTTCTATTTCGATTAATCGCCTGATCAACCGCGAGCTCTCCGCAGCGATAACCCCGACCGATAGCATCGTGTTGGCCTCCTCATTTGATCTGTCCGGCCTCATGGATTATGCACGGGTGAGCAACGCAGCGCTGAGCCAACGGCAATTTGCCGAGCTGATCGCCATGAGCAACCTACAGATGAGCAAAGGGGCACTGCTACCGCAAGTGGAGGTATTTGGCAATATCGCCTTTACTCGCCAGCAAAATCAGGTGGGGATTCTTCAGTCAAACCGAAGCATCGGCCCGGAGGCGGGGGTCAGGGTGAGGTTCAACCTATTCTCCGGATACCAGGACCGAACCGCCCAGCAAGTGAGTGAGATTAATCTGGAGACGGAAAAGCTCAGCACCAGTGCCCTGAGCCTCGAAGTAGAAGAATCAATCCGGATCGCGTACCTGCGCTGGCAAAACCGGGTGACCCAGCTTGCGCTGGAGCGCGAAAGTATTGAAGCAGCTAACGAGGCACTCTCCATCGCCCAGCGTCAATATGAACTTGGCACGCTCACCAATGTGGATTTCCGCATCATTCAGCTCAATGTCATCAACGCGGAAACCCGCTTCCTAGAAGCCCAGCTCGACGCGAAAATCCGCGAGGTGGAGCTGCTCCGCCTCAGCGGAAGGCTGCTCGAAGAGCTGCAATAGGGGGGATATTTGAATGGTTGAATGAGGGACAGTCTTGACAGGATTTCAGGATGGCAGGATTTGCAGGATGAGGGGGAATGGGTGAATGAGGGAATTTACCACTAAGCCACAGAGAGCCACAAAGGAATCACGAAGCCTTAGTGAACCTTCATGCCCTTACTTTCTTAGTGGTGAAAAATGAGCGGAGGGAAATGGGACAGGATGGCAGGATTTGCAGGATGAGGGGGAATGGGTGAATGAGGGAATTTACCACTAAGCCACAGAGAGCCACAAAGGAATCACGAAGCCTTAGTTAACCTTCATGCCCTTACTTTCTTAGTGGTGAAAAAGGAGCGGAGGGAAATGGGACAGGATGGCAGGATTTGCAGGATGAGGGGAAATGGGTGAATGAGGGAAATCACCACTAAGCCACAGAGACCACAAAGGAATCACGAAGCTTTAGTGAACCTTCATGCCCTTACTTTCTTAGTGGTGAAAAAAGAGCAGGAAGAAATCGTTGAATAGGTGAGTTTTTGAATGGTTGAATGAAAAAGCAAGGATTTGACCTCTATACCTCTACACCTTC
>JANQTF010000129.1:0-484 GCA_030731845.1 Bacteroidia bacterium
GGGTAACTCCGGGAAGGGTTGACTTTCTCGTATAGCTGTAAGTGAGGAATATTTGTTTGCTTGGGGTTGGTTGAAATTCGAAAGCCGACCGGTGGCTCAATACGGCACCTGGAAAGAGTCTTCCGAGAATAATAAAAAGATTCTGCCTGATAATTGCTTCTGGTGTAGCTTCCAGGTTTCCGGTGTAAAGCCGGGGTGCAATTTTCTTGATTTTTCCTTCCTTCTCCAGCTTCGATATCATCTTAGAGACCTTAGGCTCCGAAGAGCCAAAGATCACCTCCTGCAAATGAATCGGTAAATTATTTTCCACTTAGGGTCGTCTTTTGTGATAATTTTACAATTATTTTCCACCAAAACTATCTATTCGGAAAATATTTTCCATTAACATTCGAGGTCGGTAATTTTTCTCCATCAGCAAACTGTACATCTGCCATGTTACTGTTCCTCCTTCATATCATTTGTACCAGACTGCAAGGTTCAAACT
>JANQTF010000129.1:494-1176 GCA_030731845.1 Bacteroidia bacterium
CCATTCTTCAAATATTTCCTCTACCCCAGGCTTATCCTCCGTTTCCTTCCGCTCTGGAAAAAACAAACTGGTGACCAACGGAAAGGCGATTCCCATCACCCAAGCAACCCCATTAGCCTATATCTCGCCTCCAGCACCTCCTGATATGCCTCCTTTTTCTCCTGGGAAAGAAAGGATCGCTCGATCCAGTCTATCGCCGATGGTTTGTTTTTGATCATCCGTTTGAAGATTCCGGAAACCTGCTTCTCTGTGAGACCCAGTGCTTCGCCGAGTTGCTCAAAATGTTTTCGTGCTAACTTCTTCTTTTTTCCTGAAAGTGTGAGGGCAAGCTCTTCTGTATCCTCAGGGATCACAATTGCTACGTTCAGAAGATCATAAGCTGGGGCCAGGAGCCAGCCAGAAGGACTTTCGATCATGGAAAAATTCTTGAGGTGCATGTCGTTGTTTCCAGTCAAAAAAGCGAATAGGGTCATTTCCAGGAAGAAAATCTTATCCAGCAATGTGTTGGCAGAGAAGCTATGAAGTGCTTTTCCCACTTTTTCCATGGAGCTTTTGTACTTATCGACTGCCTCCGTAATCTGAAACATGTCGAGCATGTGAATTTTTACTCCTTCTGCTGTGCGATCTATTCGCTTGGTGATGTAGGATAATTCTCCTGAAGCCAGCCTGATCAAAGAGGAAG
>JANQTF010000129.1:1186-4902 GCA_030731845.1 Bacteroidia bacterium
ATTTCTTCGAATCTCTCCGATGGAGGCTTAAAAATATAATGTCCTCCCAATGCACCCACGATGGTAAGACGATTAACAGAGTTCTCTGTAGTCTGTTTCACCACAGACATGGAGAGCTTTGGCTGAACCCCAGGAACTGCAATGCTGCGCTCTACGACGTTTTTCGCCAATTCACCCATTTGATCCAGCGAATAAGATAATGCTGGTGGTGCTGGCGTACCAAAAAACGCGAGAGAACACTTTTCATGGAAGTCTTCCCCATTGCTCACTGGCTCGTAGCAATACAAACAGGTTTTCATCTCGCTCCTATTGTTCATCTTCTGCTTCGATTGGTTCTACACTTACTGCCCCGATACAATTCCGACAGCAGGCCAGTAATAAGCCCATCCGGTCATTTCGATTAATCTTCCAGGTTTCTGAAGCGATTTCCAGCAACCATCCTTCAGGAATCAAGCCTTCAAAAAAGGCGAATAGCCTGATGTCACGATAAGGCTGATCCCTCACCGGCATGGTGAACGTGATAAAATCCCTGGGATGTTCCTTTACGTACTGAGGATCATATTGAAATACGTATTCTCCTTCATCCATCTCTGTGAGGATTCCAGCTACCATCTCCTTGTAGTATATCCTTCCACGTCTCATTCTTTCAACGATTTACTATCCACAGGTGCCAGTTCGTGGCCAAACATTTGAAGCACAAGGTTGACCTTTTCCATATTGAGGTTGGTCTTTCCTTGCTCTATTTTCCGGATGACAGTTAAGGCCACGCCTGCCCGTTCAGAAAACTCTTCCTGGGTGAGGTCGGCCTCTTTTCTTCGTTGTTTCACAAAGGCAGCCAATTGCTTATATGCTTTTAAATATAATTTTATTTCGGACTTTATTTTTATATGCCAATGAATATAAAATATCCAAACTCTACTGCATCGAAAATATCTGCGTCATAGTTCATTATATGTCTTTTAAGATCAGGAAAACGAAGTAGTTTCCCAGGTATTTTCAGACGAGGCAAATCCTCCCAATCCGGCTCCACCTGCCACATCTGCACAGATCTGCCAGATCCTTTTGTACCTTCTCGCCTATTCGAAACCCTACTCCAATGATTTCCCTCCGTAGATTCCTCCCGATTTTATTACTGCCCATTCTGGCTTGTACCGACAATTCCGGCAATCAGCAGCTGGCAATGATGGCTATCTCGGCATCGAATATGAAGGGGATGATCTGCCCAGTCGGGAAGGAATAGAAAAGACGAGGGCGCTCGCTGAGCGGGTTTGGAAATGAGTGAATTGATCCTGATTTTCCATTAGCATTCCCCCGCCAACTATTCGTACTTTGTGCCCGGTCCCACTCACCTGGTTACATTATTCCTTTGAAAAAGAAGAGACTCATCGGCCGAAGTGACAAGGCTGATTTTCCAGAATTAGATCTCTTTGATATCGACATCAAGATCGATACGGGTGCCTATACCTCAGCGATTCATTGCCATAAGATCAAGGAAAAGGAGATCGATGGAGAACGAATGATTTCGTTCGTCCTTCTGGACCCATCGCATCCCCAGTACAACAAGAAGGAGTATCGGGCCAAAATCCACAAGGAAAAGCTGGTCAAAAGCTCCAACGGCAAATCCCAAAAGCGCTATATCATCAAGACGAAAATCGTGCTGTTTGGCAAAAAATATTCCATTGAATTGTCTCTCAGTGAGCGAGGTGAAATGCGGTATCCGGTATTGATCGGCAGGAAGCTACTTCGTAGAAAATTCATCGTGGACTCTGATTTGTCCAACCTTTCTTATCAACTCAAAATTCAAAACTCCCAACAACTCAAAAAAAGAAAATAGTTATCCTATCTCGTGGACCTCAGCTGTATTCCACGAAGAGAATCGTCGAAGCCGGGGAACAGCTGGGCCATGAGATGTTGGTAGTAGATCACTTGAAGTGTAACATTGAAATCGCGAAAAAGAATCCCAAAGTATTTTATAACCACGAGTATCTGGAAAATGTAGATGCGGTGATTCCGAGAATAGGAGCATCAGTCACTTTTTATGGAACCGCTGTCGTGCGGCAGTTTGAGATGATGAAGATTTTCACGGCTGTGGAATCCCAGGCACTGGTGCGATCTCGGGACAAACTCCGGAGCCTTCAATTACTCGCCCGTGCGGGCGTAGGCCTTCCCAAGACGCTTTTCACCAATTTCTCAAAAGACGTGCAGCACATCGTGGACCGTGTCGGCGGCGCACCGGTGGTGCTCAAGCTGCTGGAAGGTACCCAGGGACTTGGGGTGGTATTGGCTGAAACCCAAAATGCTGCGCATTCAGTCATTGAAGCATTCAATGGTCTGGAAGCCCGAATCATCGTGCAGGAATTCATCAAAGAAGCTGGCGGCGCAGATGTACGTGCCTTTGTCGTCGACGGTGAGGTGGTAGGCGCCATGAAGCGCCAGGGAAAAGAGGGCGAATTTCGCTCCAACCTTCACCGAGGCGGTAGCGCCTCCATTATCGAGCTCACAGAAGAAGAACGCGAAACAGCGCTCAAATCTGCCAAGGCCATGGGCCTCGGGGTAGCTGGGGTAGATATGCTCCAATCCAAAAATGGTCCCCTTGTCCTGGAAGTCAATTCTTCCCCAGGCCTCGAAGGCATCGAGAAAGCTACGGGTCAGGATATCGCTCAAAAAATCATCAGATATGTCGAAAAAAATGTTCCGGGATCACATTGAATTCCTCGGTACAACGATCAAGCGGGGAGCAAGTCTCTCCCTGGATTTTGATGTAGCCAGGCTCCATACCCGAAACAATATTCAGGTCCCGGTCTTCATCGAACGGGCCAAAAAAGACGGACCAGTGCTACTACTCATGGGCGGTGTGCATGGCGATGAGATGAATGGTGTGGAGATCGTCCGACGAATTCTGCGTCGTGGGCTCAACAAGCCAGATCGTGGAACGATTATCTGCATTCCGGTATTCAATATTTTTGGCTTCATTAATCTGTCGAGAAAATTTCCGGATGGACGCGACCTGAACCGTGTTTTTCCCGGCTCTGCCAAGGGATCTCTCGCCAGTCAGTTTGCCTACGAATTCACCAGGGAAATTACCCCCCACGTCGATTATGTCATCGACTTCCATTCGGGCGGTGCCGACCGTGTCAATATGGCGCAGACCCGTTGTCTGCTCAGCGATACCGACTCCTTCGAGTTGGCCAAAGCCTTTGGTGCTCCCTTTATCGTTCAATCCAAATACATTCCCAAGTCCATTCGCGAGTCTTTCCGCAAGCGTGGCAAAACGGCGCTGCTGTTTGAAGGCGGAAAATCGTTGCGATTCGATGAAGAAGCAATCGAATGCGGAGTGCGTGGAGCAGTGAATGTCATGCACCACCTTGGGATGAAAAAAGGAGAGATCGAGCCGCCAGCACCTTCTGTCATCATCAAAAAGTCGAAATGGGTACGTGCACCTCATTCCGGAATGCTGCATGTTAAAGTTAAAAATGGTACCTGGATCAAGAAGAAAACAGTCATGGCACTGATTACCGATCCCTTCGGTGAATTTGAGCGGAAAGTCAAAGCGCCATTCGACTGCTACGTCTTCTGCGTCAATATCTCCACAATTGTGAACCGTGGAGATGCGCTCTTTCACGTGAGCGTGGAACTGGAGGAAGAGGGGGAATAGGGAAGAGGTGAAGAAGGTAAGAGGGGAATATGGGGACTGAGGTATGGAGGTATGGAGGTAT
>JANQTF010000129.1:4912-5260 GCA_030731845.1 Bacteroidia bacterium
GGGTCTTGCGCCCCCGGCTACTTATTTCGGGTCTTGCGCCCCCGATTCTTTGTTTTTGGGAAAAATGTAAAATGCGAAATGTAAAGTGGAAAATGTAAAAGGAAATGGATAACGATGAATGTTCAAGCAAGGGAAAACAACCGAAAAATCCCCTGATAGGGCTTCTCTCCTTGTGCACTGAACAGAGCCGAAGTGGAGTGCTGGTGTTCCCTTCGGCTCCGCTCAGGGAACGAAATTCTCGGTTTTGTATGGTTAATCGCTATGTGCCCCTCCAAACCCGTATTCCCGCGAACGCGGAACCGGGGGCGCAAGACCCCCGGCTACGACATAACCCCTTTATACCTCCAT
>JANQTF010000130.1 GCA_030731845.1 Bacteroidia bacterium
TTGGTGAATGGTCAGAATTACCTGGATTTCATCGGATAAAAGCGCATTCTGAGCAGTCTCCCCAGTCACCATGGTGTATCTGCTGTACAGATTTATCATACAGTATGTTGCCAGGCAAGAAGCCACGATCGTCCACAAGAGGGACATTCCATAGGTTGCTCCCGCTTTCGCCATCGCAGTGACACTCCCCGTCCCAATATTAAATCCCAGCAGGAAAATCCCTGGCAAAATAAGTGCGATACCTTTTTGTAGACGAGTCATAGACAGGTTGGTAAGTCTTGTAATACTGCAGATCATGAGTTTTTCAAGCATGATATTATTGGAGATCCTAATACAGAATCTCCAACTTTTGCTGCTCTTCTACCTTGATCTGGCCAGACTGAACGACTTGATTATCGTGATGATGGTTGTTCTTCACCCCCCAAAGCAACGCCACATAGGATACCGGATTGTTGCGAAAGGTATTGTTGGCGAGGAGTACATTGATAATCCCTCTGGTTTTGAGTAATACACCGCTCTCCTCATTCTGACCACAGCCGGTAAAGGTGTTGCCGGTCATTGTCAAAAATCCACCGATGGTAGATTCATCATATCCGCCACGGTAGAAATGGATCACATTGCGCCGCACATTCCTGAAGGTGCATTGTTCAAAGAATACCATCTCGGCATTGTAGTCTCCTTTCTCATCGGCCGCAAGAACAAAGCCCTGCTCACAATCCTCTATAACCGTATTGCTCACCCCAATAGAATCCGCAAAAGACCCTTTGGAGGCTTTCAGCACGCAGGCAAAATTTCTGATCTCACAGCTGTCAATAAACAGCTTGTAGGCCGCTGACATATTCTCTGCCAACGGAGCAAAAGCGATCTGCTTGTTTTGGCCAGAGAGGGAGATATTTTCCAGCTTCAGGGTTCCGTTTGGACGCATGTCGAAGGCAGCACGATCAGCTTCTCCCGTGAAGACAAGCTGAACTTTGGCATCTCCGGCAGATCGAATCGTAATGTCTTTGTCGATCTGCAGCGAAGTGACAATTTGATACTGGGGATCGCGTAATTCAATGATGTCGCCGGAAACAGCCTGTTCTAGCATGGCTGCCAATTCTCCTTCCACCGAAGAGGCAGTCAGAATATTGGGGGTACCAGGAGACTTGTCCGTGGAAAACCAGGATGGACCATATAGCTTTTGGTCTATTTCATAGGCTTCAGCTGCGGAGAATTGACTAATTGCTCCTACATAATTCTGCTGGCTTCGTGGGCTCCCAAATAAGTCTTCATCGATTTTCTCAAAATCGAATCCCTGATATACTTCATTGACCAAACCAGTTTGCCCATTTTCTGGAGCGAACAACCAGTCATTCACCTGGATCATCGGCACTGTCTGATGCGCCAGCGCTCCGAATTCTGTGATCGCAAGACCACCATTATCCAGGACATTATTGAAGAACTGGATTCCCTCAATATTATCGTGGTTGATCACCGGAGAATCATCGGATTCGTGATTATAGATCAAATTATTGGCGATAATGGATCGAATCGGGGGAGCAGAGCGAATTTCAACCTCCGGGAGCACATCGGCACTGCTTTTGTTTTGCCCGACGCCAATCTGCCAGGGCGATTGACAATCGACCCAGGTATTGTGCGCCACCACAACATCGGTCACCTGCCGATAGCGATTCAATTGAGATTTCGGAATGCCATTCATCACCGCTAATGGGCTTCTGAATTCTGCACCGTTGATCTTGTAAAAGTAATTGTTGGTGATCCAGTGCCCGGTATTGATTACGCGAATTCCTCCGTAAAAACCTGACTCATCCCCTCCGATAAATATGTTCCCGTCTACTGTGGCGAAGCTCCCGTGACGCAAAACCAGCGAGCCTTCACATTTGTAAAAGATATTTCGTCTGAAGGAGTTGAAATTGGTCTTATCAGAGATAATTTCTACTTCTCCGTTACAGCCCTCAAAATAATTATCAGAGACCGTTACATATCCTGGCGTCATGTGGGTTTTGCTATCGCCAATACGGATGGTTTCCGCCCGGGGACCTCCTTTTCTGGGCCTGGGCCCGAAGTAATTGTTGACGATTTTATGGTGATTGCTATTATGCTGATTCCCGGTTTGAAATACTCTGAGTGTTTCTCCATCATTCGATTTTCCGGAGATATAGCAATGATCGAGCGTATTATGCTGACCAAAAAACTCAATCCAATGATCATTGATCAAGCGACTGGGCTTCGTGAAATTTTCGATCACACAATTGGTGACCCTGCTGTGAAAAGCAGTAGAATCCTCCGAAATTTGAAATGAGATGACACTATTCCGGGGAGAATGCCCATTCCTGAAATACAATCCATCTACTATCAGGTGCCTTCCTCCGAGATATAAAAAAGATTCCCCCTCAATCCATACTTCCCCAGGTGTTTCTGCTCGCAGCGTGATCGGCTGAGAGGCTGTCCCGTTGCCATAAAACTCAATGTGGGCATCCTTCCATATCCCATTTGCCAGGACGATTTCACTGCCGGGACTTGCCTGGCTCATGGCCGTATTCAACTCAGTCATGTTCTGAACATGAGTGCTTTGGCGCGTTGTATCCTGGCCACAGGATAAAAGCAGAAGGGGTAAGGAAGCGAGGAGGAGTCTGTAGTTCATGTCATCTAAGGTATAAAATCGGTGCCTTTGAATCGGTGCCTTCGAGAGCCTTAGGCACCGATTCAAAGGCAAATCACTGTTACTCAATGATCACTTTCGCTCGATACTGCCCTTTCTCAGTTATCACCTGGAGATGATAGAGGCCCGTTGCCAACTCGGAGAGATTCATGTCATACTGAGCCTCGGCTCTGAATTCAGAAGCATGGACTTGCTTTCCTAAGACATCGAACATCACGAGCTGAACTTCTTCTCCCGTGATCTCACTCAGATCAAGATAAAATTGGCCGTTATTAGGATTCGGGTACAATTCAATTGCCTGGTACAACGACGGATCAAGCCCGACAGAAAAGGAGATTAGTTTACAAACAGAATCTGTACAGCCAAACAAATCCTCCACCTTCAGGCAGACTTCATACGTCCCAGAAATAAAGTATTCGAACACTGGGCTTTGCTCGTTGCTGGTATCAGCAGCTACTCCTGTCCCAAACTCCCAGTACCAGGAAGTGATGGTGGAATCTGAGAGGCTTTCATCAACAAATTTCATCCCCTGTGGTCCCGAAAAATTAGCAAATCCCGCCTGTACACCGCCCAGTGTTTCGATTTCAAACGTGTCGCTGATGCTACAATTGGCTGAGTCGGTGATGGTAACGGCATAGTTGCCCACAGAAAGGCCTGCCAGATCCTCCGTAACAGCTGCATTGGACCACACAAAACTGAACGGAGCAGATCCTCCTGTCAATTCCAGATCGATCGCGCCATCCTGGCTTCCCGGGCAGGATTCTCCAGCGACCGTAGTTACTACCTGCGGGGAGGCATTGACGGTAAAGAGCAAACTGATGCTGTCTTCGCAATTGCCTTCCGAGGCGATCAACTCAATCAATACCTGTCCACTAGCTGGGAAGGTATAGGTGAGATCTGTACTCTGAGCAAAGGACTGACCATCGATTTGCCAATCATAGGCAGTTGCCATCTGACTGGTATTGGTGAATATGACGGTTTCTCCCGGACAAAGCGAAGGATCGCTGGTGATGCTAAATCCAGCAGAAATATTCAGCACATTCTCTACGGTAAACGTGTCCATTGCCATACATCCCTGGGCGTCTGTGATGATGAGGCTGTAGTTGCCGCCAAAAAGCTGGCTGAGATCCTGTGTGGTATCCCCGGTAGACCAGAGATACTGAAAAGGAGCAGTTCCTCCGACGATATCGATATCAATTGCTCCGTCCATCCCGACGGTACAACTTTCTTCTGTGACCACAGAGTTACTAATGAACGGTCCCGAGACAGCGAAAGTCATACTGCTCGTGTCGCTGCAGGTCGCATTACTCACGACGAGCATAATTTCCACGATGCCAGTATCAGCAAAAGTATAGGTGGCCAGATTGGTCTGAGAGAAAGGCGTCATGTTCGCAGTCCAGGTGTAAGCGGTGCCTCCGGTACTGGCATCCTGAAAAGAAACAGTAGTGCCTGGGCAGAGTGACATGGGACTGGTGGTTGAAAAATCGGCATCAACCGGGTCCAGAATCAGATTGACTGTGAAAGTGCTATCACATCCGCCAGGAGTCAACACAGTATCAAGGTAGGTTCCTGAAGCCGTCCAGATAAAATTTCCGCTGGGGCTGGTGAAGTCGGAGCAAGCGGTTTCGTTCAATACGACGGGGATGGATCCAGCTCAAATGGTTACGCCACTTACCCAGTTGGAACTGGCTCCAGAAAGAGAAAAGTTGGTCAACGTGCCGTTGTTGCCATTTCCTGAAAAATCAGGAGCTGTGGTGACACCCGTATTAGTCCCGCCTGCGACGCCCTCATTGAATTGATAATAGGCCATAAGTCCCGTCTGAGGGGCACAAAACTCAGCATTCATATCATTCATAATCTCGGCTGCGGTCCTCGCATAATTCCATATCCTCACCTCATCGATCTCCCCTTCAAACGGGATGCTTCCGCCTGACACGCGTTGGCCTATCCTGAGAGTTGCATTTCCACCTGGTGTATTGACCGACGTCAACGAACCAGTACCCACCTGAACGCCGTTCACATAGAAAAAACCCGTTCCACTATTCAATACAAAAGCAACGTGCGTCCATTGACCCGGTATAATGGCATTGATAGAAGAAGAAATATTCGCATTTGTCCCACCAGAAATAAATGCCACCTGGTTGTTGGGATTGATTAAGAATGTGTTTCTCGATCCCACTGCGTTCAGACCATAATCTAAAATGGCGTTGTTTGCAGCAGAACCTGGAGCTACATTTATCCAAGCCTCGAAGGTTCTGTCGGCAGAACCCAATACGCCACTGTAAGTAGTCTGGACAAAATCGTTGGTACCATCAAAGTTCAAGGCATTTTGCGCCTGTAATAAGCCAGGGAGGCAAATCAAAAGAAGTGCCGCCAGCGTTGCAGAAAGGGAAAAATGGTGGTTCATAATGGGTAAATATTGTATTGAATGAAAGTAAGATGATTGCTGTAAAAACAGCGTTCTTGTTACTTCCCGGGGGCAGTACTCAGGTATCTTGTCTAAATAAATTCAGTCCCGATACATGGCAGGTCACAATGTCAAGTTTTGCTACAGAATATCCAAATAGTCTGACTATTCGATGGATTGTAGATGT
>JANQTF010000131.1 GCA_030731845.1 Bacteroidia bacterium
CACCTTCCAAAAACGTACGGCAATCCCCTTATACCTTCTCCCCTTATTGCCCTATACCTTTCCCAAAACTACTTCGCATAGGCCTCCAACAAAGGCTCCACGATGACATCGGCCCAGACTTGGTATCCTTTGTCGTTCATGTGAAGGCTGTCGCCGCCGAAGAGGGAGCCGTCGATGCGGCCATCGGGCAGCATCATGGGCGAAAAGATGTCGAGGTAGGTGACACGCTCGCTTGTGTCGCAATAAGCCCGGAAGAGGGCGTTGGTTTCCTCGACTTTGTCGAGCAGCACCCGCCGTGACGGCGAAGGCTTGATCGCGAGCATGAATAGCTTGGCATACGGGATTTTATCGTCTGCTTGTCGGCGAAAAAGATCGAGCTGAGCGAGGATTTCTTCGGGAGAAGTTTGGCCGTCCACAAGGTCATTGTCGCCTTCATAGACCACGACCAATTTGGGGCGATAGGGCACCACGAGCCGGTCGAAGTAGTGGTTCAACTCGCGAAAAGTGGAGCCACCAAAACCGCGATTGATCACAGGAAGAGGCTTCACATCACCTTCGAGATCGCGCCAGAGTCGCACGCTCGAGCTTCCGGTGAAGAGGCATACGCCCTTGACGGGGCGTTTTACTTTGTCGCTTTGCTCAAATTTCAGCACTTCGGCTTCAAAGCGAATGAGCGTAGAGTCGATCTCCTGGACTTGTTCTGGCTGCGCATCAGCGGTGGCTTGAGATTCTGTTTCGGAAGAAGAAGGGGTGCAGGCCCAGGTGGAGAGGAGGAGAAGGTAGAGGAATTTATGCATAAGAGGTGAGGAGGTTTGGAGGTATAGAGGTATAGGGGGAATAAGGTATAAGGGTATAGAGTATAGGGCGAAAATCTGAATTTCTGTATTCAATCAAAAGTCATCCATTCTCCCGCCTCGTTTTCCTTTGTTAAGCCTGTAACACGAACTAACCCCGTGAATCTCCATGTTCTCAGTGCCTCCGTGTGACCTTCCCTTCCTTCATTCTAACACTCAACAACTTCAACAATTCAACCATTTCCCCTTACATTCTGATGGCTTCTACGGGATCGAGGCGAGAGGCGAGCAGGGCCGGGAAGGTGCCTGCCACCAGGCCGATGAGGGCGGCGAGGCCCAATCCGGTGAGTAGATCTGACACAGAGAAGCTCACGGCGAGGTTGAGGTCGAGGGTGTTGAGCACACTTTGGGCCAGGGCCCCGACCAAAAATACCATGAGGATGCCGAGCATTCCTCCCAGGAGGCAGATCATGAGGGCCTCTACAATGAATTGTGAGAGCACGAAGCCTCTGGTAGAACCCAGTGCTTTTTGCACGCCGATCTCGTTGGTGCGCTCACGCACAGAGATGTACATGATGTTGCCGATGCTGAAGCCGCCGATGAGGATGGAGAAAATCGAAATCACCACCCCGCCGATGCGCAGGTAGCCAAACACGCTGTCGAAGCGGCTCATGAGGGCTTCTTGCTTGTTGATGGAGAAGGTATCATCGGTGCGGGGATTGAGCCCGCGCGAGATTCGCATCAGGCCGATGGTTTCTTGCTCCACTTGTGGCAGCAGTTCGTGGTTGGTAGCCCGAACCATGAGCACCTTGTCCACGCCGCGATTGTTGGAATCGTAGGTTTTCACAAATTGGGAATAAGGCACGTAGATCTTGTCATCGTCGCTCGCGCCAAAAGCCATCAGGCTTTGGCCTTTTTTGTTCAATACCCCAATGATGAGCAGTCGCTTTTTTCCGACCCGCATGAATTTCCCTACGGCAGTCTGAGAAGGATAGAGGCTTTTGGCCACATTGGACCCAATAACGGCGACCGCAGCGCCACGAAAAAACTCAAGCCCTGTGATGGTTCTCCCCTCCTGAAGGTCCCATTGCCCGATTTTCAACATGTCTTCCGTGACCCCATCCACCTCAATGCCAGAGGCACTGTTGGCACCTGCCTGAGCGGTTTGGCCTCGGGCCGATGCCTGAAATGCCACTGCCTCTACCCCATCGAGGCCCTGCCTCACGGTGAGATAGTCGTCATACGACACCTTGGGCCGGTTGACAAATTTGTACCAATCCTGATTATTTTCTGCCCAGGGCCAATTGTGGACGAAAAACACGGTATTCCCCAGCGAAGCAAGGCTCGAGGTCATCGAGGTTTCGAGTGAATTGACCATGGTGAGGATGCCCGTGATGGCAAATATGCCCGTACCGACACCCATCATGGTAAGCATGGAGCGCTGCTTGCTGCTCCAGATGGCGTGCCAGGCAAAGCGCAGCGACTCCAAAATTCTTTGTAGGGGATTCATGAGGCTTTTTGTCCTAAGACAACGATATAAATACGCGAACGTTAAATCTTGAGGGAATATCCTGCTTTTCTCCGGAAGTTTTGTATTATCTAGCCAAATCTACCACAGAAAGTGGATGGAAAGGGCGCTAAGGCTTTCTGAGCCCTATATGTAGGCTGAAATAGATGACGGCTGGGGTAAATGGGCAAAAAAAGTGGTGTACCTTCCTATTTCGTTCAGATCAAGTGAGTGAATTAATGAAAATCAAGATGAAGAATTGGCTATTGAGCCTGTTGATGGCCTTTGCGCCACTGATGATGCGTGCAGATTACCTCCTCGTGCCGATGGACAATGCACAGGCCGATCATCTCAAGGCCTACGGCATTGCCTATTGGGTGATTACCTACGACATTGACGTGGACTGGCTGCTCAACTATCGGGGCGGTAGTTTTTTGTTTAAATATACCCCCACCTTCGAGCAGGAGTTGCAGATCCGGGGTGTTTCCTACGAGCGAATTTCCGATGGCAGATCCAACGAGATCCTGGCCTACGTGACCTCCGAGAGTGTGAACATGGACGCCGTGAAGCTAGAAAAAGCCCCAAAAGTGGCTGTCTATTCGCCCAAAAATAAGCAACCATGGGATGATGCCGTAACCCTGGCCATGACCTACTCCGAAATTCCGTATGACGTGGTCTATGATCAGGAAGTACTTGAAGGAAAACTCAGCGAATATGACTGGCTGCACCTGCACCACGAGGATTTTACCGGGCAATATGGCCGCTTCTATGCCAACTATCGCGGTCAGCAATGGTATCAGGAAGAGGTGAAATATCAGGAAGCAACGGCGCAACAATTTGGATTTTCGAAGGTGAGTCAGATGAAACTCGCTGTGGCGCTGGAGATCAAAAGCTTCCTGACAAATGGCGGTTTCCTATTTGCCATGTGCTCGGCCACCGACTCTTATGACATTGCTCTAACCGCCGAAGGCGTGGACATCTGCGAATCGATGTTTGACGGCGATGCTGCCGATCCGGGTGCGCAGTCCAAGCTGGATTTCAGCAAAAGCCTGGCTTTTGAAAACTTTCAACTAGAGCGCAATCCGCTGGTATATGAGTTTTCCAGCATTGATGTCACCAACTTCCGGCAGGTGCCCGAGAATCTGGACTATTTCACCCTCTTCGAATATTCTGCGAAATGGGACCCCGTGCCGACCATGCTTTGCCAGAACCATACCCGCACCGTGAAGGGATTTTTTGGACAAACCACAGCCTTCCAAAAGGCGCTCATCAAGCCCGAAGTGCTCGTGATGGGAGAGCTCAAAGCGTATAACGAGGCCCGCTACATTCATGGCAACCTCGGCAGGGGCATGTGGACCTTCTACGGAGGGCATGATCCGGAAGACTACAAGCACCACGTGGGAGAAGATCCTACGGATCTCTCGCTCCACCCCAATTCGCCGGGCTACCGCCTCATTCTCAACAATGTACTCTTTCCCGCTGCCCGCAAGAAGAAGCAGAAAACCTAATCAACCTGATGTTCCGCTTTTCTAAAAGCTCAATGCCATCGGAAAGAAAGGGTGATTCAGCAGCATGATCCCGCGATACCCTGATATTCAGGCCCTTACCCCAAGGATACCCCTTGATTCGCGATCGACCAAGACGCACCCTTTCATGACATTCGCCTATGAAACGCCTGATTAGCTTCTGTATTTCCTGCCTGTTGTTGCTCCCCGCCATGCAGGGACAAAACTACCTCCTGATTCCGATGGACAACAGTCAGGCTGATCATCTCAAGGCCTACGGTCTGTCTTTTTGGGTGCTTCAGCAGGATGTAGATGTGCAGTGGTTGCTCAACTATCGCGGTGGCAGCTTCATGTTTGCCCGTTCACCGATATTTGAGGCGGAGCTTCAGGTGCGAGGCATTACCTACGAGGTGGTTGCGCCCGGAAAAAGTTCGCAGATTCTCGCTACCGTGACCTCTGAGGATGTGAACATGGATGCAGTGCTATTGGAAAAAGCGCCCAAAATTGCCGTGTATTCGCCGCCCTATTCCCAACCCTGGGACGATGCCGTGACCCTGGCGCTCAAGTATGCCGAGATTCCCTACGATGTGATCTATGATGTGGAAGTGCTTCAGGGCAAATTGACCGAATATGATTGGCTTCACCTTCACCACGAAGACTTCACCGGACAGTTTGGCAAATATCACCCGAGCAATGCCAATGCCTCCTGGGTGCGCACAGAAGTGGTGCAGCAGGAAGCCATGGCCCATCAGTTTGGATACACGAAAGTGTCTCAACTGAAGCTCGAAGTGGCCAAAGAAATCAAGCGATATCTCGAAAATGGCGGCTTTCTCTTCGCCATGTGCTCGGCTACCGATACCTACGACATCGCCCTCTCCGCTGAAGGCCTCGACGTAGTACACGCAGAGTATGACCACGATGGCATGACGCCCAACATGAATGAGAAGCTCGATTTTAGCAAGACCCTCGCATTTCAGGATTACATTCTCCTGCCCCAACCGGGCACCTACGAGTTTTCTACCATCGACGCCAACTACCGGCGCTCGGTGCCGATGAACCTCGATTATTTCACCTTGTTTGAGTTTTCGGCGAAATGGGACCCCGTGCCCACCATGCTCTGCCAAAACCACACGCGCACCGTGAAGGGCTTTTTGGGGCAAACAACCTCCTTTCGTCGCGAAACCATCAAACCCGGTGTGCTCATCATGGGCGAGCTCAAAGCTTACAACGAGGTGCGCTACATCCACGGCAACTACGGCCGCGGCATGTGGACCTTCTACGGCGGTCACGACCCCGAGGATTATCGCCACGTGCTCGGCGAAGACCCCACCGATCTCACGCTCCACCCCAACTCACCCGGCTATCGCCTCATTCTGAATAATATCCTGTTTCCCGCTGCGCGGAAGAAGATGAGGAAGACATAAGGTATGAGGTATGAGGTA
>JANQTF010000132.1 GCA_030731845.1 Bacteroidia bacterium
AAATCGACCTGATGACGGTCGAGTTCTTTGACCAACATTTCCAGCGATTGTCCTTTGTGAGAATACAGCGAGGCAGAAATCTTCATTCGGCAAAATTAGCAGATTCCCGGGAGGATCTCCTATTCCTTTCGACATTCTACTGAGCGTAAAGCTCTTGGGGTGCCCAGCCCGAAGCGCTACACTTCCTCATAATCCGTGAACCAATCCTCCTTGCTTTGTCTCTTGTTGTATGCAGCCAACACGCGCATAATTTTGGGCACAGAATCGTAGGGGCCTTGCATGTAGAAGGGTTCTCCATCCTTGCCAAATTCAAATGCGATGAACGGAATGTCTTCTGTATCAGCCTCAAGAACATACTGGGCCAGAGCAAAATCGTTATCAGGCATGAATCCAATATCTCTGGCGAAGGCTTCTGCCCCATAAATCAGATTGTGAGCATACTCATACGGCACTTCTGCCATTTTCCTTCCGCCGTTTTGCTGCATCATATTGACAAGAAAGGCCACTTGCTCCCAATCTTCGTTATTTTTTACATCGGCAGATTTGATTCCCAAACAAAAGGTATCAATGAGAAAGATCCCAATCAGAAAGGTACCGTTCTGCTTTTTCCTGCAAACAAGCACTTGGGCAATCCCAGACTCTTCCCAGCCTTCCGTGCAATAGCAATGAGAAATCGGCAACTTCCTGGCTGATTCTTTGAGATAGCGTTTTATAGATAACGGGGCTTGCTTGACTACTTTTTTCCTTTTTTTCATTTCTAAGCAAAGATTTTTCAGGTCTCAGGATATAAAATTAACAAAGTTTGGGTATGATTTTCAAGCTTCTAAAGCCTATTCATAGCCTTAGTTTTCTTTAATTTTCCAAGATCACTCACCGAGAAAACCCTAAGTTGTAGGTTCGATACGTCTGCAAGGGGGAAGGTCGATGAGAAAGAGAGGCGAACCATATCAGTATGACCTTCCATCTGCCATCACGGATATTGGGATTCCATCATCGCATCAAACTCTGCTCGCGTGAGGCGATAGTGGACCGTGGATTTATACTCCCCGTTTTTGCGGATATTATCCGCAAACTCCCCCTCTTTGATCATGCCGCATTTCTCCATGATTCTCCCGGAAGCTACATTGTCGGAAATATAAGAGGCAAAAATTCGATTGAAGGCAAGTTCTTCAAATCCGAAACGGATGATCGCTGCCGTAGCTTCTGTCATGAAGCCCTTGCCCCAAAAGGGCGTCCCGATCCAATAGCCGATCTCGGCTTTGTTGTTGGGGCGACTCACCACAAGTCCGATCGAACCCATAAATTCATCAGTAGAACGAAGGCGAATGCCAAAGATGAAATGGTTTTGATTCACAAATCCCTGACGTGCAAGGTTGATCCACTTGATCGCGTCGTTTTCGCCGTAGGGATGAGGAAGATTGAGCGTGGTGCGAGAAATCAACTCACTACCTGCCAGGGCCACGATGGCAGGAATATCAGTGAGGCGTACTTCGCCGAGGGTAAGTCTTTCTGTATGGAGGCTAGGAAATTGGTCCGTCATAAAGTCAAGTAAGTGAGATAGCGGATTGTTGAACAACTGAACTACAAGGGTCAAAAAGTCAGGGACTTAACGTCAAGAGTTGTCCCAGCTTTGCGAGAAAAGGCAGGCCAATTTCATCATATTCATAGACATCGTCATTGAAAACTTGATTCTCATTCACCCAAATAGTCGCAGAAAGAAGGTACTCTCCCCCACCCTGTTGGTCCACGATATAGGCATTGTCGGTGAGAAACCCGTAGGCCATCCCGATTTTGTTGTAAATGCGAATGTGATCTGGAATTGCCGCTTTGCTATCGCCAAACAAGAAAAACTTGACGTAGCTGTCGTAGTATTCCTCCCGGTCATAGCGAGGGTGTTCAGATTCGTAGGGCAACATGCCCATGGTTTGGATCAGAAAGTCCCTGTCTGCCTCAGTAATTCGCAGAAAACGCCCCATAACACCGTTAGAAAAAATAACTAATGATAAAAAGTCCTGCTGATCAGCCAGGTTGAATCTGTTTTTGTCGGAGAAATCTTTGGGCCCATCGATCAACTTGCCTCCGCGCATCTCGCCAAGACCAAGCCTCGGCGATGGCTCGATCAACGACGGCATGCTGTCAACTCTCGCAGGAATTGCCAGGATGGTATCTCCCATTTCACCCAAAAAATAAATGGGATTCAGCACCTGATTTTGCCGACGGCTCAGAGAAATCGCCAATCTGTGCACGATCCGCGTATCGCCAAATCCCAGCTCCGTCATTCGACGGTGGAGGTAGGCTGGGCCCAAAAATTCATAGAGCCTGTTAAAGGCGTCATTATCGCTCACCAGAAAAATCTTGCGAATATACTGCGCCACAGAAGGATAACCACTCGGTGAAGTTGAATCGAGTTTGGCGGCTGTCTGCCAGGTTTCCACACTATCTGTGATCATGGGGGCATCGGGCGAAATTCCCAATTCGCGACACCGCTCCAAGGCCAACACCGCCACCGGAAGCTTGACCGTGGAGGCCGGATAAAAATATTCCTCCGGCTTATTTCGGAAGAACTCCGTCTCAAAAGAAGGCTTCCCGAGCGAGTCACGACGAATCCGCGTGCGGATCACCTGCACATGAAATTTGTCAGCATCGCTGATCACCTTACCCACGACCCCATCAGCCTCACGAAGAATTGTCTCAAGAGGAAGATCTTGAGGATCGGGTCCGCACCCAACAAGCAACAGCCCGACCAAGAGAGTCAATATTTGCTTACGTCGCATCATATAAAACTTGACAAGTGAATATCAAGGTAAGGAGGTTTGGGAAAATGAGAAGGTCAAGGTTGCCAAAACCGGAGGCTTTCCCGTTATTCGAGGCCAAAGCTTCATTCTCTTGAATTTATTTTATTCGCCTATGCTTCCTCGTCCAAACACCCGCTCCATCCACGCCATAGCCATGGCCATCTTAGTCTTGGGATCTCTTTTCCCCGCTTGCGCCCAAAAGCTCACTGTGCCAGCCACCCACCAGAACATCGCCGTAAAGCGAGGCGCATTGGTCGCAGAATTTGCCGATTACAAATTTGAAGAATCAGACAACCCCAATCCGCTTCAACTCGAAGCGATACGTGGAGCATTTACCGGAACCGACACCGGGCTGGAGGTAGATTTTGGCCTACCGGGCCTGAATGGAACCCTTTATTATGGCTTCATCCCTTTTGGAGATTCGAAGCACCCGATGCCAGTCTATTTCAAAACTCCCGCCAACATTGTGGCAGGCAAGGCTTCGATTCCTATCAAAGGCGCGCTCGAAGGGCGCTACGACATGGTGGGCTGGGCGAGCAAAGGCATCGGGACCTTCGGCTACCGAATCGTGACAGACAATGGCAGCATCCTCTATGATGGCAAAATCACCTTTACGGGCACAGGGCCATTTACCGTGGCACCTACCGTGATCGAGGGGCCACTCGTGAACCTCGTCGGGCCAGATTCAGCGGTGATTTCCTTTATCACACAGGTTCCCGCCGTGGGAACTATCCATGTTGGTGGGCAAGCATTTGCAGATGCTCAGGCGAGGACGCACCATGAGATCATCGTTCGGAACCTCGCCTCAGACAACGAGCACGAATATACCCTCACAGTCGACGAATGGAGCAATAGCTACAGCCTGAGAACAGCGCCTGAAGCTGGCAGCAAAACTGCTTTCACCTTTGCCTACGCCAGCGACTCCCGCAATGGCCAAGGCGGCGGAGAACGAGACCTCTACGGCACAAATTTCTACATCGTGAAGAAAATCATGGCCCTGGCCAAGCAGCAGAATGCTGCATTCTTCCAATTCTCAGGCGACATGATCAACGGCTACCTCACAGATTTGGGAGAGATGGAGTTGGAATATGCCAATTGGAAACGCGCTATTGAGCCATTTTCACACTATTTCCCGGTATATATCGCCATGGGAAATCATGAAGCACTTTCTCGCACCATGATTGACAAAGAAGGCCGCTCGGTGAGTGTGGACCGCTTCCCCTACGCGACCCAATCGGCGGAGTATGTATTTGGGCAGCAATTTACCCTGCCCACCAACGGCCCACTGAGCGAAGACGGCCAATCTTATGATCCCAATCCTGATATCCAGGACTTCCCTTCCTACGCTGAAAATGTGTACTGGTACCAACATGGCAACGTGGCCGTGGTCGTGCTCAACTCCAATTACTGGTACACGCCTACCACAAGCGCAATCAAGGCCGTGGGCGGAAATCCTCATGCTTACCTCATGGATGGACAAATGGAATGGCTCACAGGCACGCTTGCCTGGATGGAGGAAGATTCCACCATCGACCATATTTTCATGACCCAGCACACCCCTGCATTTCCCAACGGCGGCCACGTGCGAGACGACATGTGGTATGCTGGCAACAATGACATCAGGGCCTGGGTGGCAGGCAAGCCCGTGAGCAAAGGCATCATTGAGCGGAGAGATGAATACCTTGATCTGATGATCAACAAAAGTAGCAAGGTGAGGGCTATGCTCACAGGAGATGAACACAACTACGCCCGCACTGAAGTGGGACCAGAGACGAATATCTATCCAGACAACTGGTTTATGCCAAAGCTCTCGATGAGCCGCAGCATTTGGCAAATCAACAACGGGGCGGCAGGCGCCCCTTATTATGCCCAAGAGCAAACACCCTGGAGCAATATGGTGCAAGGATTCACGACGCAGAATGCGCTCGTGCTATTTGACGTGGAGGGCGACAGCATCAAGGTTCGGGTGCTCAATCCAGACACACTGGAAGAAGTGGATGGATTTACGTTGAGATAGCAAAGTCGCTTGGACGAAAATTGCCACTTGGCAAAACAAAAACAGGAGCTCAATTTTTCCCTATCTTGCTTCCATGAAGCGATACCCCATCGGCATACAGGATTTTTCGGAGCTGCGAGGCGGCAAATACCTCTACGTGGATAAAACCAGAGGGATGTTTGATCTGGTTCTCAGCGGGAAGTACTTCTTCCTCTCCCGCCCGCGCCGCTTTGGGAAGTCGCTTCTGTTGAGCACCTTGAAGTATTTTTTCCTCGGTCGGCGCGATCTTTTCGAGGGCTTGTGGGTGGATCAGCATGCTCAGCATGAGTGGGAAGAGCATCCGGTGCTGCATTTTTCCTTTAGCAAAATTGGGTACAAA
>JANQTF010000133.1:0-38746 GCA_030731845.1 Bacteroidia bacterium
CTAAATTACACTTTGTAATCTAGAATCCAGTCCGGCTAGTTAGGGGGCCCCTACACAAGAGGAATGAGTTTGCGGCTTGTGAAATCGAGAGGCGCCATATTAAACTAAGCCAAAACAGTAATCCTATTTGATAATCAATACCAGAACTGTATGACGAATCTTCGTCACCATAAACTGACATACTCTTAGAATACTTGCTTTCCAATTCCGCTAAACGCTTTTCACATTCCCTGCAAAACACATGATCTTCAACAAATGGGTGGATGTTTTTTTCAATATCTTCATCAGATATTTCTCCAAATGCATTTTCTAAACTTTCCAGAGATACAGACCTCCCAAAGTGTGATTGTGTATATAGATCTCCAATCTGGAATCCAATCTCATAATCTCGACCTGTCTTACCTTCAATATTTTCAATTCGTTTCAGGAGAAAATGAGGGACCATGTGAGACCCGACTTCGTCGGCTAGCTTACTTTTGCACAGGGAGCAAAAGGGGGATGGAGTTTGCATAACGGTTACCTATAACTCACTTGAAAACGAAGGTCAGTTCCAAATGTTTTTCGTACCTGATATCACCATTAAAAAGTTGGATGAGGCAGGTCTTCATAAGTGACTAGCTTCTACTATGGTTTAATTTTTAAAGTTAGTCTTGGTTGTTTATCGTCAACAAGGTAGAAAAAAGTTGTAATGGTCTGCCTGTCAATATCTCGTTGGCTGGTTGGCGAACTTCGCTCCTTATCAGACTAAGTTCCCTCTCCTCTACCACATGCACATCTCCTTCCAAAACCCAGGCAGGGAAGGGAGGGTTTTCGCATCAGCGCTCATTATTTCGCTGGATAGTGCTATCTTACCCCCCACCCCAACCATACCGCTCATCCGGTAGGAGATAGCTCCTGCAAAACATCTCTCTGATGAATTCATCACCCGTGGTTTTTCTGGCATTTGCCAATGACTTGCATGAATCCCATCGCTTTCTTGACGCCTTGGAGCCTGAAAAGCTGGGGATTCAGGAATCCCTGGGGAACTTTTTTGCTCAGGGGGGGATTGTGTACACCGCTCCGTCTTCTCACACTGAGTGGATGATGGAAGACCACCCACCACCACTTTCCCCCAAAATTCTGTAAATTAAGGGGGTAATTGCTGATTTCTACCCGTCTTCTCTACAAACCCCATAACCCACCATCCCATGAATCGAACATTTCTACAACAGAGCACCTTCAGTTTGGTCCTTGTCGTATTGGCACTCTTGGTGCCCAACGAGGGAATCGCCCAGGCCCCCGACGGCATCAATTTTCAGGCGGTAGCGCGCAATGCGGGCGGTATTCCCTACGCAGTCATTCCCATTAATGTGAGATTGCGGATTCTGGATGGCACGTCCGCTGTCGTGTATCAGGAAAGCCATGGCGTCACGACCGATATCTTCGGGCTCTTCGATGTGGTGTTGGGACAAGGAACGGTGATCGGCGGATCATTTGCCGGAATTAGCTGGGAGGCTGGCCCATACACAGTTGAAATTGATGTAGATGATGGAGGGGGCTTTGTATTTGTGGGGAGCTGTCAGTTTCAAAGTGTACCCTATGCGCTGTATGCCGACAAGGCCAATATGGCCGTGGGAGATTTGACCGATGTGGATCTGACTGGGCTCGCCCCAGGCCAGACACTGATCTGGGATGGTACCAATTGGCTGCCTGGGGCAGCAGCATCTACCATTTGGAGTCAAAATGCCACCTCGGCCTATTACAACACCGGAAGAGTGGGAATTGGGATGAGTGATCCCGATGTGACGTTACATGTCGCCGATACGGCCAATGTTCTCGTTGGGGATTCGCTGAGCGGGAGTGGATTTAAGATGATCTATTACGGTGCCAAGGGAGCATTTCGATCCGGCTATCTAAGCAATCCTTTCGGGGGATACAATTATGACAAATTCTGGGATTACGATTCTGTGGGCTATTACTCCTTTGCGGCCGGACAAAACAGCCGGGCCAAAGGCTTTGGTTCCTTTGCTTTTGGGGCCTTCGGCTGGGCAGATGGCAGTGGGTCAGTGGCATTCTTCGGAAATGCCAGAGGGAATGGAAGTTTTACTTTTGGAGGGAGTTCGATTGGACGAGGAAGTGTCACCTTTGAGGGCACAGCTCAAGAGGAAGGCGGAATCGCCATGTATGGATATACCGGAGGCCGCTACGGCGTTTCTATCGGCGGCGGCACCCTGGGCCTGGGAGCTGCCAGCTCAAGAGAAGATTATGCGGTGGCGATCGGCTGGAACGCAGATGCCAGAGGGCAGGCTTCTGTGGCACTTGGCCCAAATGATGCCTACGGCTACAATTCCTTTTCTACCGGCTGGGTGACGGAAGCCCGGGGAAATTATTCCTCCACATTTGGCTACCGCACCAATTCCTTTCCCTATGCCGCTATGGCGTTGGGGAGATTCAATGTCATCACAGGAGACAGTGCAGCCTGGGTCGCGACGGATCCCGTATTCATGATCGGAGATGGAACTGCCGCAGCCGCCAGATCCAATTCATTCATCATTCAAAAAAATGGACAGACTGCCATCGGCTATGATGCGCCAGTCGGAATGCTTCAGGTAAGCAGCGCACTGGGAAGTTTGAATAATGGCGGAGTCCTGGATGTGACCAATGCTTCGCTTTTGCTGGGAACCACCGCAACTGGGCTTGCATTAGACCCCAACCAAATTGAATCCATCGGCTCAGCGTTGCACCATAACTATAACTCTGCCGAAGACATCACGCTGGCAGTAGGAGGTGGCTCCGTTGCCGTGGGACACACTGCCCCAACCGATAGATTCCACATCGCCGCGTTAGCCGGTGAAGATGCCATGCGTGTTCAGATCAATGGTGTGACAAGATTTCGAGTCCACGCCAATGGTGGCGTTTCTATCGGCATCAACCAAGGGCCTCCTGCGGAGGGGCTTGTCATTAATGGAATCACTCAGCCAGCAGCAGATAATGCCTTCACCATGGGCTCTGCTGCCAGAAGGTGGACCACCATCTACGCCACCAATGGCGTGATCAATACTTCCGATGCCAGATTAAAAACCAATATTCAGCCTCTTCGATACGGACTGAATGAAGTGTTGGCGATGCAGCCTGTGAATTTTGACTGGATAGAAGGCGGGGAAGCGAAGATTGGGTTTCTGGCTCAAGATCTTGAAACCATCATTCCAGAGGTTGTTTTCAGGCCTGCCAATCCTGATGAATACCTGGGGGTGAATTATCCAGACCTCATTCCGGTGTTGGTAAGTGCGATTCAGGAACAACAGGAAACGATTACCACGCAGGAAGAGCGTCTTGCCCAGCAAGAAAAGGAACTCGCAGATATACGGGCAGAACTGGACGCTATCAAAACCATGCTCACCAACCAATCCTCGCAACCATGATCCATTCTCATAACACCTGGGGAGCATGGTTCCTGTGCTTCTGCTTGTTGGCTGCTCATTCTGTCAATGCCCAATCTCTCCAGCGAAAAGTCTTTTCGCCAGCAGGCTCCGTGTTTTCGCACAATGGCCAAGAGTATGGATTCACCATCGGAGAACCGATGATCGGGACTGATTTACTCACAATTCCGTATCTCACCAAGGGCTTTCAACAGCCCGAGCCTCTGTCTATTTTGTTCGCGCCAGTTATGACCCTGCATCAGGTCATCAGTACAGGAGGAGGGGTTCAACTGAATTGGTCGAGCAGTCATCATGAACAGACCGCTCAGTACCTCATCGAATATGCAATAGAAGGAGGAAGTTTTGTTTTCCTGGAGAAAGTCCTACCGGAGCCGGGTTCGCAACCATTCTATCAGACCAATGTTGCATTTCCTGCCGATAAAAGAATACGCTTTAAGGTGATTCAGGAATTGGTCGGCGGAATACAAATATCCAGCAATGTGCTGGAGCTTGTCTTCTCACCTGCCTCCCTCAGTTGGCGACTGTATCCGAACCCAGCTTCCGAAAATGATACAAAAATTGTGTTTGGAGCCCCTCTATCAGGCAATTTGTCTATCGAGATTTTTACTCAAATCGGACAGCTAGTAAGGAAAGATCACGTTTACTTGCAGGAGGAGTCTGATCTCATCATAAGCACCGAGCAATTGGCTTCAGGGATCTACCTCGTGAAGGTCGATCATCCAGATGCGCAGGGTGTGAGGCGTCTGATTGTGGAAAAATAATGGATGCGGCCCGTCACAGCGAAAGGGCCTGCCAGACAGGATCATTCCTCTACCACATGCACATCTCTTTCCGAAACCCAGGCGGGGAAGGGAGGATTTTCGTGGTTCATCAGTCGATGGTAGAAATTTTGCCGAACGCCGGAATAGGGGAATGCCTCATATTCTGCTCCGCGGCCCAGCATTCTCCAGTCTCCTTCTTCGCGGAGGGCGTTCATCATGGTGAGCCGGAGATGCTCTTTGAGCAGGCCATAGGCAGGAGCATCCGCTAGGTTGTCTAGACAATCAGGGTCTTGTCTCAGATCGTAGAGCTCTTCTGTGGGGCGTTTGCCGAGGTTGCTTTGCCAGTAGCTGCTGCCAGCATCGTCGTGGTAGTGCACAATCAGCCAGGACTTGAGGGGGCTGCCGTCGCAGTTGAGGTACCCAGCCTCGGGATTTCCGGCGGGCCATCTTGTGGGCTCAAAATTGTAGAGATAGAGCAGGCTGTCCTGCTGAATGCCTCTGATGGGGTAGCCCCAATCATTGGGACGGCCAATGTCGTGGCGCTCTTTTCCTACCAGGACAAACTCCCTCAGCGGTTCGCTTGCCGGATCTGTCAAGAGCGGGACGAGGCTCTGCCCAAGGATGGCTTCCATGCGGGTGGAGGCAGGACTCACCCCGGCTGCCTCCAGAATGGTAGGCGCCAGGTCGATGATGGACACCAGGTAGTTGCAGTCTCTGCCAGCTTCGCGGAGCTGGCCCGGCCACATGATGGCCAGCGGGATGTGGTTGCTGGATTCATAAGCCTGACCTTTCACCCGAGGAAACGGCATGCCGTGATCTGCCAGCGCAATGATGAGCGTGTTTTCGAGCAATCCCTGCGACTCCAGCGTTTTCAGCATCTTGTCAAAGTGGCTGTCGGCGTGTTCAATTTCCATGGCATAATCGAGCATGTCGTGCCTCACGGTGTCGATATCAGGCCAGTAGCCCGGCACCTCGGGGATGTCGGAGAGAGCTTTGCCACCTTTTTTCACCCCACTTTCAAACTCGTAGCTTCGGTGGGGCTCATTGGATCCATACCAAAAGCAGAAAGCCTGGTTGTCGGGTTTTTGCTGGAGAAATGCCTCAAAGTTCGCGGCATAGTCGATGCTGCTGATGCCAGAAGTAGAAGGCTTGAGTTTAAGATTCTGAAAAGCAGGCCCAGTGAGTTGGCGTGGCACCCCGTCAATCGTGCCGGGCTCACCAGGGGCCCAGCCTTTGCCGGTGTGCCCGGTGGCATAGCCATGTGCCCGGAGCGCCTCCATGAAAGTCTGGAATTTGGCCGGGAAATACGGAAAATGGTTGACTGCGGCCTCCAGTTGCCAGGAATTGCGCCCGGTGAGCAGGCATGCGCGTGAAGGGGCACACTTGGCATTGGGCGTGTAGGCTGCGTGAAACAGAACCCCCTCTTTGGCCACCCGGTCAAATCCGGGAGACGATACCCAGGAGCATCCATAGGCGCTCAGATGCGGGTAGGAGATGTCATCGGCGATGTAGATCAGAATGTTGGGGCGCTGCTCCTGCGCCCACAGCAAGTCTGGCGAAGCACAGAGGGAGAAGATGAACAGGCAATAGACAAAACGGTGCCATAGGGGAGGAGTATTCCTCTTCCCCGGCCGATGAGTAAGCATGAGACGCATCATCCTGGATTAGCTTTTTTGGTGAGCGGGTTCTGGTTTTTGTTGATGACCAATTTCCTGGATAAACTGAGAAGGGGTTTTGCCAAACTCCTTTTTGAAAGCCCTGGTGAAATAAGATTGGCTTCTGATTCCCACCTTGTCCATCACCTCCAGCACAGACATGTCGCCTTCGCTCAGGGCAATGGCTGCATGGTGGAGCCTCCGTTTCCGGATAAATTCACCGATGGTATGCCCGGAAATCTCTTTCATTTTGGCATACAAGTTTGTGCGGCTCATGCCCACGGCCCGGCAAAGGGTTTGCACAGCAAAATCAGTGTTATCCAGATGTTGATCGATGATGGTCACCACCTGATCAAAGAGCTCTTTGTCCCTGGCGTTGGTGGCTTTTTGGTGCTGCTCGGTGAAGGCAGAAGAGATTTGTCGCTTCAGCAATCTGTTTTGCTGGCTAATGAGATTGGCCAGATTGAGCTTGATGAGTTTCAGGTTAAATGGCTTGGAAAAATAGAGGTCGGCCCCAGCCGTGATGCAGTCCACCTGACTGTCTTCGGAGGTTTTGGCGGTGAGCAGCACAAAGGGGATGTGGGCCAGGGTTTCATCAGATTTGACCGCCCGGCACAGTTCTATTCCGTCCATCTCGGGCATCATGATGTCACTGAGAATGATATCGGGTTTCACCTGATGGATTTTTTCCAGGGCAATTTTTCCATTTTCAGCTTCGAATAATTCATAGGTATCTCGCAGGCATTCGATGAGATACTGCCTCACGGGACCGTTGTCTTCCACGAGCAGAATTTTGGGCAACATGCCTTTGCCGTCTTCCTGATTGAGGACCGGGAGTTGGGCCGTTTCCACCAGGGGTTCTGGTTGGTGGAAGCGATTTGCCATAGCGGTTCCGTTGATCAATTCTTCGGGCTGATAACAGATTTTGTCGAGCGGAAGGGTAATGGTAAACTGGGTACCATGCCCTCGCTGGCTCATTACCTCAATATCTCCGCGATGCAGCGTCACGAGGCTTTTCACCAAAGCCAGCCCAATTCCTGAGCCGAGGTGCTGATCTTGTGGACTTTCGCTTACCCGGTAATACCGATCAAACAGGTGCTCGATCGAGGCACCCGACACCCCGACGCCAGAATCTTCTACCCTGAGGAATAAATTCCGTTTGGATTCTGCCCGTTTTCCTACTGCAAATGTATTAGGGTATTGGAATGAAGAATTGGGGATGGGGTCAAAGCTTGCGATGAGCTTCACCGTGCCACCGACAGCGGTATATTTGAAGGCATTGGAGAGGAGGTTGTAGAGAATATTTTCAAGAATATCCCGATCATAGCAGCCAGCCTCTTCGCTATCTGTTACTTCTATTTCATAATCAATGGCCTTAGACGCGGCGAGTTCTTCGAATCGCTCCGCTACCGAATAGACAAAATCAGTCATAGGCATTTCGCTGATTCTGAGTTTTGCCTGACCAGATTCGAGCTTTCTAAGATCCAGAAGTTCATTGACCAACCTGAGAAGGCGGTTGGCATTATCAGAGATCAGGCGGATATGCCTTTTAAGCTCCATTTTTCCCAGATTTTCTTCGACAATGCGCTCCAACGGGCTGAGGATAAGGCTGAGCGGGGTTCTGAATTCGTGAGAAATATTGGTAAAAAACTGGATCCTCATTTGGTGCATTTCCTCTTTCTGGCGCTCATGAAGGTGTGTGAGTTCAAGGTCTCGCTTCATTCTCTCCCATCTGCGGAGGTAGGTGAAAACAAGGAAAATCAGGCTCCCGAGGAGGAGGAAGTAAGTCACCTTGGCCCACCAGGTAGCATACCAAGGCGGCACGATCCTGATTTGGAGCTGGTCGATATCATGACTCCAGATGCCATCACTGTTGCTCGCGGCGAGCTCAAAGGTGTAGGTGCCATAGTCGAGGTTGGAATAATTGGCAAACGGGGCATCTGCCCCTACGTACACCCAATTTTCGTCATAGCCAACCAGTCGATATCTGAATTTACATTTCTCCGGATTGGAGAAATGCAGAGAGGCAAAGTGAAGGGTGAAACTCGTGAATTGGTGGTTCAGGACGAGCTCGTCCAGCTGATTGATGGTTTGTGATAAAATTATCTGGTTGTCATAGCTCTTGCCTACTTCAATGGCTCTGTTATTCACTGTGAGTCTGGCAATGGAGGTAGGAATGTTTTTACCATTGGCTGTGATCTGATCCGGGTAAAAAAAGTTGAGGCCATTGGTCCCACCAAAATACATACAGCCATCGCTGCCTTTGTTGGCCGCACCGATCTTGAAGCTGTTGCCTTGCAGGCCATCATTTTTTTCGTAGAGGAGAAATTCCTTTTGGTCGGGCATAAACTTGGCCAGGCCTCGGCCACCGAGCCATAGGTTGCCGCTTTCATCCTGCAACATCGTTTCAATATCGTTAAACGGAGCACCAGAGCTCACATCGTAGTGCTCGGCTTTGTAATTCATTTTCCCTTGCACGTAGGGAAAGGTGAGGATCATTTTATTGAGTCCTCCTCCGAGGGTTCCCACCCATACTACAGAATCATTCTCACGCAACGTGGGCCAGATAAAGTTGGAATTGAGAGAGGCCAATTCTCCTGGGTGTACAACATATGTGCGAAGTTCTACCGGATTGCCTACCTTATCGAGGATCAATTGATTGAGTCCTTCCTGTGTGCTTACCCATACCTCACCCCGCTCTTGATCTACCTTGATGAAGGTAATGTTGCTGTTGGAAAGCTGGATTCCTTTGATGTTGGATACTTGCACAACCTCCTGCACCTCATCTCCATTCATTCGGATTCTAAATAGCCCATCTCCCTGCCATCCACCAGCCCATATCTGTCCGGTGTGATCTACTCCCAAGCCAAAACTGTTGATGACACGGAGCACAGGGAAGTTTTGGAATGGTTCGTGAAACTTTTTGGTATTCAGATCCAGGTAGCCCAGACCTCTGTCAGTGCCTACCCATAGCTTATCGTCCTGGTCCAGGGCCAGCGACCTGATGTAATCGTTGATGAGGCTGGAAGGATCATTTTGTTTGTGCTTAAATGCCTCAAACCGTCCTGTCTGCTGGTCATACAGGGTGAGCCCGTTTTCGCGGGTTCCTACCCACAGTTGTTTGCGCTTGCTGTCTTCTACCACAGCCCTCACAAAAGGGCCAGAAATTCCTGCTTCTGGATTACTGGGGTTGTTTCTGAGGAGGTAGAATTTTTTCTGTCCAAGGTTGAGCATGTTTACCCCACCACCCCATGTGCCCATCCACAGGATCCCCGCTTTGTCGATGAAGAGAGAGGCCACGTGGTTGGAGCTCAGGCTGGAAAGATCCATTTCTGAGTGTTGAAAGGTCTGAAACTCCCCCTTTTTCTCCTTGCTGATCGGATAGCGAATAAGTCCTTTGGTCGTGGCGAGCCAGCAGTTGTTGTCGCTATCTACTGTCAAAGCATTTATTTCCCACTGGGGGATCACCTCGTCTGGGTGTGAAAGCTCGACTGTCTGTGAGAGTTGAAGATCTTCTATCGACAAAGAAGAAATGGGGGTATTGCGGTTTAGTTTGGTTAAATCAATCCTGTAGAATGTTTGTTGGCCACTAAACAAGAGGCCGTTTTCCTGATCTATCGCCAGCCTGTGGAAATAATTGGGTTGATGATCCTCTGAAAGGATGGTGGTTTTGAGGGATTGAATCTCTGTAAAAGACGCGTTTACAGGTAGCATCCAGATTTCATGCTTTCCTCCAAGCCACAAATTGCCTTGTGAATCGGTCACAAAATCAACAGTGGGATGTTTGATGGCGGGAGCCCCCTTGGGGTTGCCTATTGTAGTGGCCAATGTTCCGTTTTCCTGAATTTGAAAAATCCAGGTCTCCGTTGCGGATGAAATCATCATCCTGTTTTTGCCATCTATATGAATATTGCGAGCTTCTCGAAGAATATCCGGACTAAGCCCTTCTTCCAATTGGGGAGAAATGAATGTCTCTCGCCAAGGCTCAAAGCAGGCCACCCCGTTGTAGGTGACCATCCATAATCTTCCCTGTTGGTCAAATCTCAGTTGTCGGATCCGATTGTAGTAAACCCTGTTGAAGGGGTCTGTATTATTCAAAAAGGTTTGGTACTCAAATCCATCAAATCTTTGGAGACCGGATAGGGTAGCAAACCACATATAGCCGTTGCGGTCCTGGGTTACGCTGGGAGCATCAGTGTGTAGCAAGCCTCCTTCTGTGTCAATGTGTCGGATTACGTAGCGGATGCCCTGCGATTGAGTCCATGCTTTTTCTGGGAAAAGAAAAATAAGACATAACCCAAGCAAGAACACATAGCGAATTTGCAAGGTAGAAGTCATGATAGTAGTAAGTAGTAGTAATGGTAGCTAAGAACGCGAAGATAATATACTGAGCTTTGGGCAAAATTTCTTCATAAAACGGCCATGTAGTGCTTTGGAGATGGAGTATGAGGAGAAGGTGTACCTGGGGCTGATTCGGGCATTCTCTGAGATTGAATCAGGTAGGTGGTGAACAAAATCCACACACCCCACGAAAGAGAACTGTCATGGGGTGTCTGGAGCTCTAAAAGAGGTGTTTTCTTGGATGTGGGTGCTTGGTCAAGGATTTTGGTCAGTTGCCGTCAGACGGTAGAGGCCTGCACCATGTGGGGGAAGTTCTACTACAAGCCTGTTGGTGGTGGCGTTTGAAATATCCTGTCGGTTCCACAAATCTCGCACCTTGTAGGTAGCTCGGAGGTATTCTAGCTCAAGCTCGAAGTCGATTTTGGTTGCCTGGTCACTCAGATTGAATAAGGCGAGATAGGTGTCGCCTGTTGCGGGGTCTTTGGCTGCCCATGCTGCTTCTTTATGATCCCGTAAATAGACCTGATGGTTGTCAGAGCTGGATTGATTTACGGCAATTACCTCTGGGTTTTGAAGCAGCGCCATGACTGAGTCTGGCGTAGAGAGCAGATCGCCTCCCATCATGAGAGGGGAGCGTGCAATTGACCATAGGGTCATCAGGGTGTAATGCTCAGGCCAGGTAAAATGAGACATTCTTTCTGGTCCGTGTGGACGATCATCGAGGGAGAGCCGCCCAATGGGAAGCATATCGGCATCTGGCCAGTGGCCAGGCTTTGTGTGCCCCGACCACGCGTTGAGAAGGTCAAAGTTATGTCGGAGTTTCTCCCAATCATCCCAAAAGTCAGCAGAAATTCGCCATAAATTGGCATTGGCAATGAGATGAGAAGCCCTGGAAAGGGGGGCTTCACCTGGCGATAAACTTAGCACCATGGGGCGTCCACAAGCATCGATCGCTTTGCGGATCATTTCCAGTTCCTTCTCATGATATACCGGAAAGATCATGTCATCGGCTTTGATATAGTCCACTTCCCAGGCAGCATATTGGCGGAAAATCGCATGGTAATATTCCTGAGCGCCGGGAGCCTCATGATCTACCCCAAACATATGGTTGCACCATTGACAGGTATCTGTAGGTTCTGCAATCCCTGCAGCGGAGAAACTGGTTCCGGAGATCAGACTGCCGTCATGTGCAGCCTTGCGATGGATTCCTCTCATAATATGGAGGCCAAATTTCATCCCTTTACTATGAACGTAGTCGGCAATCGGTTTTAGGCCTTGCCCATTGGCAGCCGAGGGGAAGCGATCCACAGAAGGTTGTAGAATCCCATGCTCATCCATGGTGATGTATTCGGGGTGCAGCGGCGCACCATCTTCGGTATATCGGATGTTGGGATGCCCTTTTCTTCTTGGTGTGTTCCAGTTTCCTGGTTCTGGATGCCACCAGATATAATCCAAAACGGCATAATCCCAGCCGTAAGGAAGGAGTTTGCTGGCCATTACGTCCACGTTGGCTTTAAACTCTGCCTCATTGATTCGGCAGTCATAAGCGTCAAAGCTGTTCCAGCCCATGGGCGGGGTAGGGGCAAGGTCAGAAAAATTGGAATTTATGGGCCCTTCTGCTGCTTTGGCTGACACATTGGGCTGGCAAGAAGAAAGCAACATAGCTACCACCCCAAGGCTAAGTGAAAGGGTAGCTAGCTGGACATATTTTTTCATATGAAATAGGAATAGAAATGTTTCGAAAGGAAAAGGAGGGAGTCTTACAGTGGAGTAATTCTGTAGAGGACGGAGCTGTGTGGGGGGAGCAGGGTGGATATGCTTTTTTTGTATGTTCCCATATCCTTAAGCTTCCAAAGATCTCGGACTTTACATTTGGGATTTACGCCCAGTTGAGCAAACTCAACGCTGACCTCGGTAGGGGTATCGTTGAGGTTGAATGCAGCCACATATTGATCTTTAGAATCTGGAATCCTACTTGCCCAGATCACCAGATTATTGAGCCGTGATACTTCTCTGCTGTCGTATGCTTGTTGGTTTACAGCGATCACCTCAGGGTTGGTGAGAAGGCGCTCTACATAAGGAGAGTTGTCGGGCATATCGCCTCCCATCATGAGGGGAGACTGGGCAATAGACCAAAGAGTCATGTGTGTGAGCTGTTCGTCTTCGGTGAATCTGCTTTGTCTTTCATCTCCACTCGGGCCTCTCCTGGAGATCCAGCCCAGCTGCATCATATCGGCATCGGGCCAACTGTCGGGACCGCTCATGTGTGCCCATTTTGCACAGAGGGCAAATTGATTTTTCAGCAGGTGCCACTCATCCCAGAAGTCTTTGGAGATTCGCCATAACTGCGAATTATTGGCCACATGCTCCCGGTTTTCATACTTCAGGTTGAGAGAAAGGCTCAACACAATGGGCCTGCCACATTGCTTGATGGCATTTTCCATGGCCTCTACCTCAGACGCACGGTAGGGGTATTCTTCTGAGATATCCACATCATCCATCTTGATGTAGTCCACACCCCACTCAGCATAGAGGTCTGCCAGAGAGTTGTAGTATTCCTGTGCACCGGGCTTGCTCATGTCAACGCCATACATTTGGTTTAGCCAGGGGCATAGCGAGGTCGTGTCGGCGATGTCGGCAGCAGTGATTCCATTTGTGCCTTTGATAGGACTTTTGGCCCAAACAGCCTGCCTCGGAATCCCACGCATCACGTGAATGCCAAATTTCAGGCCTTTGCTATGTACATAATCCGCCAATCCCTTGAACCCTGAGCCGGTGGCTGCCTCCGGAAATTTGCGCATGTCGGGCAACAACCTGCCATATTCATCCATCGCTAGCCAAGGAACAGGAGCATTGTCTTTTTTGAGTCTGAATTGAGGAGGATTGTTCTGAACACTACCCGGAGGATGTGGGTAAGACCAGCAGTAATCCACTACGATATACTCCCAGCCATACTGCTTGAGAGTCTCAGACATATAATCTGTGTTGGCCTTTACCTCTGCAGATTGTACAGCGGCACCATAGCAGTTATAAGAATTCCAACCCATGGGTGGACGTGGTGCTAGCACCATTGCAGATGCTGTCTGGTTCTGAGAATTTGGGATCTGCCGAAGGGCAGTTTTCTGAACCAAAATTCTGGCCTCCTCGCTTTGGGTATCGCTAATACAACCAGAAGTCGAGAAAAGGAAGGATAGAAAGGCAAGGAGTAGTACCCTATTGTGCATGATGATAAGTCTAAATTCAATAATGGATGATATTACATTGAGGGGTACCTAATCAACTGATAAGGATGTACAACTATCTTGCTCTATCGTCCAGAAAGGCCTCGCTATTACCAGGATCGCTCGCCTGGTTTTTTTTGCTGAATGAGTCTATGATCCAGCCGTTTGGATCAATTGTATATCACGAATTCAGCTATCATTAAAATGTGGCTCACATGGTGCGTCCCCCCTCTACTGTAGGAATGCGTGTGAACCTCAGAAGTAAGGAACTTGATTAAGTATTAGTAGTAATCGTGCAAAGGATAAAGCGTTCCTCCGTGGACGCTTTTCCTTTTTTTGTACTATCATAAGGAATCGTTTATGAACCATCGGATGATGACCTCTCTATTGCCGGCTATTGTGCTGATCCTCTCGCTTGCTAGTTGTGACAGGTCTGCCAGTAAAGAGGAACCTGCTTCGCTAACATATCAAAACCCGATTGTTGAGGGAATCGACCCACATGGACTTAGGGATTGTCAGGTGCTACGCGAGGGAGATTTTTGGTATATGACTGGCACCTCGTGGCCACATTGGTCCCGACAAGAGCAGGGAGACACGCTCAATCCCGGCGTGGCCCTCTATCGGTCCACCGATCTCAGCTCCTGGGAATTTGTCTCCTACATCGTGCCGCGCCCCGGCCCGGACTCCTGGTATTACAACCGCTTCTGGGCACCCGAAATCCAAAAGATCCAGGGAAAATTCTATGTGCTGTTCAATTGCCGAAACGATTCCCTCGGCTTCGTGGGGCAGCACCCCGGCTATGGCGTGTCAGATCAAATCGAAGGCCCCTATGACATCATTACCCGGGATGCCCCGCTCACAAATGGCAATGACCTTACCTTCTTCGAAGATACCGACGGAAAGGTCTGGGCCTTTTGGAATCAGGGCCGAGAGTTTGGCATTGGCTTCGCCCAAATCGACCTGGCCACCGGCTCTTTTCTCACAGAACCCATCTCTGCCATTCGACCTGCTGAAGTTACCTTTGAGTATGACGACCTGGGGCAGCTTGTAAAGGTGCCCGGATACGATGGCAGACCCATCCCCAAAGTGGCTATCTATCATGACTGGGATGCCATCGGGATTGAAGGGGCTTATGTTATCAAAAATGGGGATACCTATTACTTGTTTTACTCGTCCTGGACCCGTGGCTATGAGATTGGCTACGCAACGGCTCCTGCCATCACTGGCCCATGGATCAAGTATGAGGGAAACCCGTTGTATGGTGCACAGAACCCGCAAACGTGTAGCCACAATGGACTGCCCTACACTGGCGACCCCGCTTCGCCCTTTATTGCCGTGGGGCACAACGCCATTTTCACAGGCCCCGATGGTGGTACCTGGCTGTCCTGTCATGGAATCCTCAAAGGCGGAAACCCGATGCTCGTCATAGACCCCCTCACTTTTCAACCTGATGGCGTGATCACAGCCAATGGACCCACCTACACCCCTCAAACGGTAACCTGGGGCGATGAAAAGTAAATGGAAGAGGGAGAAGGATCTCGATTCAATCTGGTAGGAGGGTGCTCTTTACTCGTACTCGCAACCACCACAGATTTTTACAGATTTTTCTCTGTGCTCATCTGTGAAATCTGTGGTGCTGTTTCATGCCAAACCACCGATCTCAGATCTTTCTCCCTGCCATGCACTATTTCCCTGCCTGATATTCTCTGAGCGAGAGCCCGGTCTCCGTCTCTATCACTTCGCGCAGGACCGTTCTGCACAGGGGATTGCGGTTAGGAGCGTGGCAAGCCAGCATCAATTGTCCGTCAAACCGCCGAAACATCATGCAGTGGCCGCCATCGCCGGAAAATAAGGGCTCCGGATCCAGCATCCAGGGGCCCTTGATCTTGCCACTGGAGGACCTTGCTACGCCCACGCCATAACGATTTTCTCCGAAGGTGGACCAAAGCATCAGCAGCTCGCCCGATGGAGTTTTGTGCAACCAGGGCCCATCGCTCACCCACCCATACACGGGAAATCCCAGGCTTGTCATTTCTCGCGCCCAGGGTGCCTGAGACGAGGAAAACAAGGTTTTGGTCTTACCTTTTCGGGCAGTCAGGTCCTCAGTGAGTTGCGTTAGCTCAAAAGTGCCATCTGTGATTTGATGCCATTCGTGGCAAAACACCATGTAGGGCTTTCCTTTTTCTACCCACAGGGTCCCATCAAGGCTCATCCAATCCATCGGGGTGGCAGGCTGGGAGGCCACAGGCAGAAAAGGTCCCATCGGGCCGTCGGCTACCGCAATGGCGGTGGCTCTCAGATACTGTGCGGGCCTGCCAGGCTTTTCTTCGAGCTTGTGGGCAGGATTGGCCTGCGTCGAAAACAAATAGTATTTCCCTTGATATGGATGCACCTCTGGTGCCCAGACCTCATTCCAAGGATCAGCCCAGCTATCGGGGGAAATGCCAAATACCGGCAGAGGGCCTTCCCAGGTTTCGAGGTCTTTGCTTCGATACACGACCACTCCCTGCGTCAACGTGGGAGTTTCCCAGGGCTCATCCGTTCCTGCATAGAGGTAATAGGTCTGATCAGCTTCATTCGCAAGGATGAAGGGGTCGCGCATATACAGATCCTCTCGTTTCCATTGCTGGACGGGCGCCGCTGGCACCACATATTCCTGCTCCAGCAGTTCATTTCCTCCACCGCGCTTTCCGTTTCCCGAGGCGATGAAGAGCCCGCCATGATCCAGAATCACACCTGTGCCATGCCTGCCTTTTTCCAGCGGCTCCCATGCCCTAAAGGTGTGCTGATGGATGTGGAGAGCTTCCACTTCGGCGTGGGCCTTGTTGGTATCTCCGCTTTCGCCCCCGATGGTCAGGATTTCTTCCCCATATAGCACCGAAAAGCATCCGGCTCTGGGCGTGGGGAGTTGTTGGTCGAGGGTGGTCCAGGTATTGGTTTCAAAGTCATAGACATCTACCATGCCTTCTGTGTCGCCAAATACATTGCTGGGGGCGGCAGAGCGCCTGCCTCCGATCAGGTAAAGTTTTCCTTCGGCCACAGTGGCCTGAAAGTGATCTCTGGCCCGAGGAGCATCTGCCAGGGCGGTCCAGGTATTGGTTTGCGGGTCATATTCGTCGAGCCAGGTCTTGTGGTCGCCCCGGTGACCATCGCCAATTCCGGCTGCCAGATAGATTTTGTCCTGATAGACCACAGTGCCGGTGGATCCTCTGCGGCGTGAAGCCGGGATTTCGGGGCCAGTTTCCCATTCATCCTTTTGTGGATCATAGAGGTAAAAATGGGTGATGGGCGTTTCCCCCGGATAGGGGCCAGTGAGAGCCCCGCCGATCCAGATCTTTCCCTGATACACCACCGGCTGAAAATGATGCAACTCAATGGGAGGAGGACTCCCCAGGGTCCAGGTCTTTCTGGCCGGATCAAAGATGGAGACAGGTTCTATTCTTCGTCCTCCCAGTAGATAATGTTTGTCTCCGACTTTCACATAGGCGGCCTCATGGCGCGCCACCGGGAGAGAGCTGTCGGCAGGCACGAGTACCTGCCAGGCACAGGTATCCGGGCTCGGAACCGGCTGGTAGGGTTGTCCATAAAGCGGAATGTACAGGGCAAACAACCCCATGAGGCAGATGCTGGAAAGCAATCGGGTTGGTGAAAAATAAATGGATAGCATGAATCAGGATTTGTTGGTGACCCAGATAAGCCAGTCTTCCTTTTTGTCTGAAGGCGGCGTGCCGAGATCCACTACAGTACCACCTTTTACCCTTTTTTTCTTCGCACGAATCAACTCCCCACCTGTTCTGGGGTTGAACCAATACACCTCAAAGGTGCCACTGACCCCACTTAGGTCCAGGGTGGAGTGATCGGTATAGGCCAAATAGATCAGGTAGTGCTGACCGGGTTTGGCAAGGCAATGCTTGGATTTGTCTTTCGAATCATTGCCAATCAGATGATCCTGATTGCTCATTTCCCAAAACGGGACGGCATGAAGGGCAAAAAAATCAAGAGCCACTTTTCCGTATTCCCATGACCGATCACGGCTTCGGAAATCCTGGGCCACAAGGTCATTTTCGGGAAGTTTGTAGCCAAAGTAGTATTCTACCCCGGCGCCACCGGCCATGAGGTTTCCCCAGAGGGTTTGTTTGCGCACATCGTGGAGATCATAGGAAATGCTCGTGGCATCAAATCCCCGGTAGCCGGGATCTGGCGGCACGCCTTCCCCCGCCGAACCTTGTTCATCGTTGGCTACCACCCAGGGTCTGCCAGCCGCTGCTGAGGCTGTTCGCCAGGTCAGGGTCTTGTTGAAAACGTCGTTCCACTCATTTTGGAGAGACACCCCGGTGAGGGCAGATTTGTCTCCAAGCAGAGGCGTATATACTTTTTCCTGCTGATTGGGGAAGGTGTGAAGCACGATGTTGTGGGGATAGGGATCGATCTGAGCGAAATAGGCAGCCATGGCTTGCTGTGCCTCCGTGCTCTGGGTGTTTTCCTCTCCCAGGTTCCAGTTTAAGGCGAGGTGATGGCCATATCTGGCCACGAGTTCCCGATAGTACAATTTTCGTTGGGGGCCGAGCAGGCCGCCATCCAGTGATTCTCGCACCATTGCTTCCTTATTTCTGCCCTGCCTATTGTCGTCATTCTCCGTTTCCTGGGTTTTGAAGTGAAGATAGAGGCCAAGAGACTGGGCATGGGCAAATACAATTTCCCATTGGTCCAGCTTAGAGCAGTCGTAGTGGTATTTGTCTTCTCGTGTCACGAAGGGCCACACGTTGTCTCCGTCTCCTCCGGCATTGTAGGTGAGAAAAGAGAAGGCGTTCACGCCCTTTCCTGCCAGATAATTCAAGGCTCCGATGAGGCCCTTGCCTTTGTCTTCCTGCCATACTGGATCGCCGCTGCGCCAGTCTGCAAGGTGTGGCGCATAAGATTTGAGGGGAACGTTGGATTTTCTGGCGATGGTGTTATCCATATCCTCATAGGCCAGCAGGGTTTCGGGAGCGTCGGTTCCCATTTTGAGGAAATGCCTGCCAGTTCCGGCAAATCTCAGATAATGTTCGCCTACATATTCCAGTCTTCCCTCTGCCCGAAAATCAGGGGCTACTTTGTTGTTTTCCCCTATCTGAAAACTCCCTTTCACCCCATCAAATGGCGATAAAGGGGTGATCCAGTTGCCTGTCATGACAGCTGCCATCACCCCTTCAGAAAAGGAGATTTCATAGGTCCATGTCCCCGTTTTGTCTGGTGCGAGGTGTGCCCGCCACTGATTGCCTTTGTCGGCAGAGGATTCAGCGGCCTGGCCATCGGCGGCAAAATATCCGGGCACGAGATAAGAGGGGCTTCCCGACTCATGGGTAAAGCGCACATCCATTCGGTAGTCAGTAAAAGGATTGGGATCAATGTCGGTCTCGGCGGCGAAAGGGCCGTCCAAGGTGAGGGTGACCTTGTGCCACTGTCGCAGTTCCCCGGTGATCTTCACCTGGCCATTGCCGTTTTCGCCACGAGCTGATGGCGGACGGGGTGCCTGGACCACGCTGGATGGGCTCTGTTGAGAAATTGAGTTGCCTTCCAAAAGGGTCAACACATCTTTGCCTTTGCCTGATGGGGCGATGACGAGGGCCTGCCACCTGCCTCGGCTATATTCCTGCCCATCTTCGCTGCCCACCGTAGCCGATACGAGCAGCTCTTCGCCGCGATTGAGCTCGATAGACTCCCACAAGGCGGCATACTTGTGCCCGGTTTCAAAGGATTGCTGGCTGAGGGGAGTGGTGTATGTGCCAGCGGGCCGGCCATTCACGGTGACTACGTAGGAGGATTTGCCATCATTTTCGCCTACTGCCAGGAACACAAGGTCATAGGCGCCATCTTCTCCCTTGACCTTGGTGCTGGCTGTTGCCGTGCGATGCTGATTGGGGTTGATAGCCAGCCAGTCATTGTTGAGGTAGAAATTGCCTTCCCGCCATGAAAAGCTTGGAGCAGGCACATATTGGGCTGCTGGAATTTCCTGGGCAAGCTGCTGTTGAAACAGGGTCGGTGCTTCTGCCCCGAGGAAAAAAGCTGGTGGCAGGGTGCCTTGCTGCAGGGTGGGAAGGGGGCCCTGTCCTTCCGGGCGATATTCTTTGTCGAGGGTGAGGAGAAATTTGTCAAATTCAAATCCATCCTCCCGCATACTGAATTGTATCTCGTGAAGTCCTGGCTGATCAATGTCGAGGTAAATCTCCATGGGGACACCCGTGTGGACCGCCTCGGTGCGCTGCTTGCAATCCCAGAACCATTTGTTTTTGGCTGTCCATTGCATGCGCTGCCCATGTTCTGGCCAGGTGCCATCTATGCCCACATGAAGGCCGTTGTCCTCTGTGCCAGTGGAGTAGGCACGCACCCAGACGTAATATTTGCCTGGTTGGCTGATAAAGACGGGATAATGAAGGATAGCCATCTGGCCGGGTTCACCGCTAAAATTTTCTCCGGAAATGAGCTGGTCATCGTGGGTAGCCCGGGTATCGGGGAGGATTTCGAGATAAGCGCCACGGCTGGCGTCCTGCAAATGCATGGGGTCAGGATCCTGACCCTGAAAATCGACTGCATCGGGTGCCCACTGCACCCATTTTCGGATTTCAGTTTTGGACTGCCTGGAAAAATGCTCAGCTTCTATGGCAATGATTCCGTCTTGATCGGCAAACACCATTGCTTGATTGGGCAATGACTGAGCCTTGGTATGCTGAATAGCAAGCCCAGCCAGCAAGAATATAGCCTGTCTGAATAGATTCATGATAGTAATAGTCTGAAGCGTTGATCACACATTGCTAGATACAACCCTCTTCATATTGCTCCAATTGTGGCTGATGAATTATCTGGACCTGTCATGCTTACTTTTTGCCCGATTGGCCTAAAATGAGTTTTTGTGTCATCCGGAGCTGGTTTTTGCACGATGTAGCAAATCAACTGGCAGAGAGAGTATGCCAAACCTGAGGGGCTACCTTACTTTTCGGTTGGTCTATGGATTCTTTTATTTACTCTCATCACGTATGAAAACCTATCGGATTGCCGTAGTGCCCGGAGATGGCATTGGTCACGAAATTGTTCCCCTTGGTATGCGGGTCGTAGAAGCTGCTGCGCAAAAATTTGGATTTGCGATAGAAACCAAATCCTTCGGCTGGGGAGCCGGATATTACCTGCAGTGTGGTGAATTCATGGCCCCAACTGCGCTGGATGAGATGAAAGCCTATGATGCCATCTATTTTGGATCTGTGGGACTGCCCGCAGTCGATGATACCTTGCCTGCCAAAGATTATACCTTCAAGGTAAGAACCCATTTCCAGCAATATGTGAACTACCGCCCTGTGAGGACCTATCCGGGGGTGACAAGCCCATTGACCAAAAGTCCTCATCTCGATTTTGTGATCATTCGGGAAAACACCGAAGGAGAATTTGTGCAGATCGGCTCCCAGTATTTGCCCGATATGCCCCAGGGCATGGGCGTTGACAGCAGCATTTTTACCCGTAAAGGAATCGAGCGCATCGCGCATTACGCCTTTAAGCTTGCTCGAAAGCGACGCAACAAAGTCACTCACATCACCAAATCCAACACCCTCATCCATAGCCTCACCTACTGGGATCGGGTGATCAAGGAAGTCGCAGCTCAGTACCCCGATGTGACACATGAGCAGATGTACATTGACAACTGCGCAGCTACGTTTGTGCTGCGGCCAGAGGTGTTTGATGTCGTGCTCACCACCAATTTGTTTGGAGACATTCTCAGCGACCTTGGCGGTGCCATCATGGGGAGCCTCGGGCTTGGGGGTAGTGGCAACATTAACCCCGAGAAGGAGTTTCCCTCCATGTTTGAGCCCATTCATGGATCTGCTCCAGACATCGCCGGAAAAAGCATCGCCAATCCTCTCGGACAAATATGGAGTGCGGCGCTCATGCTCGAACATCTTGGGGAGATTGAAGCAGCTGCAGCCATCATCAATGGCATGGATGCCACAACTGCTGCCGGGCTCCTTACTCGTGATCTTGGTGGTAGCAGTAGCAGTGAAGATGTGACACAAGCCGTGATCATGAGTCTTGTGCTACAGGAAGTAAGCACCTAACCGCGATGAGGATCCACGACCTCACCCAGCCGTTTCGAGCTCAAACTCCGGGGTTCGAATCGAAGGAAGCAAAGAGAATCGAGCTGAATGGCTGGAATGCCAGCACCCTCACGCTTTACTCGCATGCAGGCACCCACATGGATGCGCCTGTACATTTTGGCGTAGATGACCGTGGGGTAGATTCCTATCCTGTTTCGCGGTTTGTGAGTAAAGCCTGGATTGCAAATGCCACCTCGGTGGCGCCGGGGGGCGAAATATCGAAGGAACTCGTCACTGCTCAGGTCTCTGGCCTGAAGCCGGGTGATAGTCTTTTGATTCGCACGGACTGGTACAAACGGATCTATCATCCTTCTTATCGCAATGATCTGCCTCGGATCAGCGAGGGGTTGGCTCATTGGTGTGTGGATCAGGGGGTGAATGTTCTGGGGGTGGAGCCGCCATCGGTAGCCGATGTGAATAACCTGGAGGAGGTCACGCGCATTCATCAAATCTTGCTTCCAACGGTGATCATTGTGGAAGGGCTTTGTGGCTTGGATGAGGTCAGTAGGCACTTTGTGCAGCTCATCGCCTTGCCCATACTCATAGAAGGGGGAGATGGGGCTCCTGCCCGGGTGATCGTCATTGAATCAGAAGAGTCATGAACGAATCTGGATCTGTATTCCAATCAATAATTCCCGAGATCAGGCAAAAAAGCGCTGAGCTCCGCCACGCCCTTGGCTGGGCCATCGTCATCATCGACGATGACCCCACGGGCAATCAGACCGTGCACGGGATTCCCCTGCTGGGATCATGGACTGTGGAGCTGCTCAAAGAGGAGCTCGCAGAGGATTCTCCCGCTTTTTTTATCCTGGCCAATACCCGAAGTCTCCCAGAGGCAGAGGCCGTGGCTCGCATGAGCGTGATTGCCCGCAACCTGCGTGAGGCGTCAGAATCTGTTGGGAAAAGCGTATTGGTGATCAGCCGGAGTGATTCCACCCTGCGCGGCCATTTTCCGGCAGAAATAGATGCACTCTCACCCTTGGTTGACCCTCAGAAGCGCATATTGATTTTTGCGCCAGCCATGTTTGAAGGGGGGCGGGTTACCATCGAGGATATCCAATATCTTGAGGAAGGAGAGCAGCTCACTCCGGTTGGCCAAACGGAGTACGCCAATGATCCCGTTTTTGGCTATAGAAATTCCTATCTGCCCGATTGGTTGGTCGAGAAAACCGGGGATCCATCCCTCCTCGATAGGCTCAAGTCCATCGCCATCGGAGACCTGGCTGAATCCGCGCTCCTGAGGCAGAAATTGAGCCACTTGCAAGCCGGGGAGATTTGCCTGCTCAATGCTGCGCACTACGGGCACATGGATCTCGCCGCCCTCGCAATTTGGGAGTGGCTGGCGAGCGAGCCTTCTCGACAGGTGCTGGTGCGAAGCTCCAGCTCTTTTTTGCCCTCTTTTCTGGGGCTTCCTCCCCAGGGGCTCTTGTCTCCCGCCACCTTGAAATTGCCATCAGGAGCAGGAGGGGTGGTGATTGTTGGTTCTTTCGTGTCGAAAACAACCTCCCAGTTAACCCGCCTCCTGAGCGAGAGAGAGGATCTGATTCGGGTTGAGCTGGACCCAGCGAAGCTGGAAGATACAGGCGTGCAGGATTATCTCTTGCTGCTCACCCAGCAGATCGACGAGACGGTGGTGCAAGGCCATCATGTGGTCTTATTCACCTCCAGAACCCTGGTGCAAAAAGAGGATGCAGAGGCCCAACTCTTGTTGGGGCAGATGATCTCCGATGCGTTGGTGGCTGTGGTGAAAGGATTGAAAGTGAAGCCTCGCTTTCTGATCGCCAAGGGAGGAATTACCAGCCATGTGCTGGCAGTTGAGGCATTGGAGATGATGAGATCGAAGGTGAAAGGACAAATTTTGCCAGGGATTCCTGTCTGGGAAATGGGGGCTGAGTCACGGTTTCCGGGGCTCACCTATGTGGTTTTTCCAGGGAATGTGGGAGGCAGCAATGCTCTTGTGGAGGCTGTCAACAAGCTTAGCTAAGAAATTATGAACAAGCGATATTTCTTTTTTGCCGGCACCTTTCTCATCACGCTGCTCCTCTATGTGGATCGGGTGGCGATCTCTACGTCTAAAGATTCCATCGCCGGAGCGTTGGCGTTGACAGACAAGGAAGTTGGCTGGGTGTTGGCGGCGTTTTCGCTGGGGTATGCATTGTTTCAAGTTCCCGTGGGGGCGTTGGGAGATCGCTTTGGCCCGAGAAAAGTGCTTGCCGGAATTATCTCCCTCTGGTCTTTGTTCACGGTGCTCACAGGGGCAGCTGGAAATTACCTGACAATGCTCCTGGCCCGATTTGCCTTTGGGGCGGGAGAGGCTGGTGCATTTCCCAATATTTCCAGAGCTGCCTACTCCTGGGTTCCCTTATCAGAAAGAGGAATTTTTCAGGGAATAAATTTCTCCGGGTCGAGGCTGGGGGCTGCTTTTGCCCTGCCTGCCATCGCTGCGCTGCTTAATTTGATGGGATGGCGAAATGTATTTTTCCTGTTAGGGGCCATTGGGATTTTTGTCGCTTTATTGTTTTGGGTATGGTTTAGAGACAAGCCAGAAGAACACAAGGGGATCTCTCAGCAAGAATGTGACTTGATCGCCGGCAATCGCGATGATGCGAAAAACAGACCGCTGCGAGACTTTTCGTGGGGAAGTGCTTTTCAGAACAAGAATATCTGGTTGCTCATGGTGCAGTACATCGGGAGTAATTTCATCTTCTTTTTTACCCTGACGTGGTTGTTTCCCTATCTCAAATCTCAGTATGAATTGGGGCTGGTGGCTGCGGGTTTTTGGTCGATGCTACCGCTGCTTGCCGGGGCGGCTGGCAACTGGGTGTCGGGATATTGGGTCGATTATTTGTATCGGAAAGGAAAAACAAACGTATCCAGAAGCCTTCCTGCCATGACGGGGTTTGTGTTGGTGGCGCTGGGGGTGCTGGGCAGTATGTTTCAGGGCGAAATCGCCGGGGCGGTCTTCTTCCTGTCACTCGCCATCTTCGGCGCGGATATGACGCTGAGTCCCTCCTGGGCTTTTTGCATAGATATTGGGCATGAGCACGCTGGCAAGGTATCTGGCCTGATGAATATGGCCGGAAATCTCGGGGCGTTTATCACCGCGCTGGCTTTCCCTTACTTGCAAGCCTGGACTGGTTCCAACTCCCCTTTCTTCATCACGGCTGCCGTGCTGGGAGGAATAGGCGTCCTGGCCTGGTGGAGAATGGATTCGAGGCAGACATTATTCAACGAAAAAGCAGGATGAAACTCAAGGGCGTGTGCATCGGCAGTGGCTATTTTAGTCAGTTTCACTATGAAGCCTGGAGCAGAATTCCAGAGGTGAAGATCACAGCATTGGCCAGCATGGATGCTTCGCAGGGGCATGCGACCGCGCAGAAATACCGATTGCGCTTCTATGAAGACTATCAGGAGATGCTCCTCCAGGAGCGTCCAGATTTTGTGGACATCATCACCCCGCCTGATACTCATGCCTCCATAGCAACTTTTGCCGCTGACCTGGGCATTCAGGTAATTTGCCAGAAACCCATCACCCCAAATTTGAGCGCTTCGGTGGAAATGGTGAATCAAGTCACCCCAAAGGTGAGGATGATCGTCCATGAAAATTTTCGCTTTCAACCCTGGCACAGAGAAATTCTCCGACAAATCAGGCAAGAGAGGGTTGGAAAACTTCACCACCTTTCTTTCAGAAGCAGAATGGGAGATGGGTGGGCCGATGACGCCTATCTGGCCAGGCAGCCCTATTTCCGAACCTACCCACGGCTGTTGATTTATGAAACTGGAATCCACTTCATTGATTTATTTCGCTGCCATACGATGCAGGAGCCGGCAGGTGTTTTTGCCCGATTGAAGCGATTGAACCCCGAAATAAAGGGAGAAGATGCAGGGATTATGATGCTGGATTTTGAGGAACCTTGCACCGCCATGTGGGATGCAGATCGCTACCACGATAACAACTACCCCAAGGACAGATACACCTTCGGGGAGTATCTTGTGGAAGGCGAGAAGGGAAGCCTCCGCCTGTATGCCGATGGCAAGATCACCTGGCAAGCGCTGGGACAACCCGAAGCAGAAATGCCTTACAAACATGAAGACAGAGGCTTTGCCGGAGATTCCTGCTATCTCTTTCAGCGCCATGCGGTGGAAAGCCTACTCTCTGGCATGCCCGCCGAAACAGAGGCCAATATATATCTTCACAACCTGAAGATACAGGAGGCGGTGTATCAGTCTGCAGAATCCAGACAATATGTCTCCCTTGCCTCAGACCCACAGCCTAGGTCTTGAGAACAGGAAAATACGCTACCCAAACAAATCTCCCCGAACGTTTACGAGATTGTTTTGCAAGGCATAGACAACGAGGCCGGCGGTGTTTCGGCAATGGAGTTTCTGGAGAAGATTATTGCGGTGCCCATCCACGGTGCGGGGGCTGATGAAGAGCTTTTCGGCGATTTCGGCAGCGGTGTATTGCTCACAGATGAGCTGTAGGATTTCGGTTTCGCGCTCGGTGAGTTGCAGGGCAAAGGTGGGCTTTGCAACCATCTTTTTCACCATGTTTTCACGAATCACCTCCATGACCTGGTCTCCATAGGAAAAGCCTTTCTCGGCCACCTCGCGAATGGTGCGCTCCACATCAACAGGGAGGCTGTTTTTGGGCAAATAGCCTGAAGCTCCCAGTTCAATCATGTTGATGATAAAGGCCTTGCTGAAGTAGCTGGAAAGAATAATCACCCGAATATCGGGAAATCGCTCTTGCAGCGCCTTGGCGGTTTCTACGCCATTCATCTCGGGCATATTGAGGTCGAGCAAGGCCACATCGGGCAGGTGGCTGGCTTGGGTGAGTTGGTCGAGTAGGTCCTGACCATGGATCGCTTCGATGGAGACCTCCACGCCTTCAAATCCTTCGACAAGCCCTCTGATTCCTTTTCGGAAGAGGGTTTCATCATCTGTGATAGCGACTCGAATGGGGAAACTCATAACTTAGGGAGAAGCGGTTGGGAAAGAGGAACATCAATTTGCACCCTGATGCCCTCGCCGGGCTGGGTGTGGAGCTGATAGGCAGCTCCGATTGCTCGCAGGCGGCTGTGCAAAGTATGTAGCGCATGGTCCTTTCTGATGTTTTTTTGGCCTGATTCATAGCCTTGACCATCGTCCTGATATTGTAGGGCGATTTTGTAGGGAGACTGAAACAGATGAACATAGATTTGGCTGACGTTGGCAAAGGTAAGGGAGTTGTTGATTAATTCATCGAGAACGCGGAATAGGGTGATCTCCACGAGTTTTTCGAACTGTGGGGGTCGATCGCCCTGGCAGTCAAAGCTCACCCGGAGCTCATTGGGCCGAGACATCCTGTCGCATAGCTCTTTGAGAGCCGTGCAAAGGCCAAAGGGTTGGAGCGTTAGAGGAAGCAGGTCCTGAGACATGCGCCTCGTGCTGTGTATGGTGTCATCGACCACCTCTAGCAGGTCGGTGATGGTGGTGTTGGGCGCCTTCGCGGAGAGCCGATGAAGAAAAAGGTGAACCACATTGAGCCTGGAGCCGATTTCATCATGAAGGACTTTGGCGAAACGCTCCAACTCTTCTTCCTGCGTGAAAATCACGCCGTAAAAGAGTTGATCCTGTTCTTGTAGCTTGTCTTGCTGGGCCTTCAATTGCGCTTCGAGGTGCTTCCTTTGAGCAACATTCAGCAGCAGAGCAAGTACGATCCCGCTGAGTAGGAGGCCAAGGATACCAATCAGGATGAAATGAATAATCTCAGGGGATGATTCCATATGGGTGTGTGCAGGGGTGGCATGTCGATCATGTTCTCCGGGCTGTTTCCTCCTTTCAGAAAGAAAAAAGACGAATCAAAACGGCCCAAACTGATCCCGCAAGTTGTACTACGTGGATGGAGTCGTTGCAAGGGGAATGGGTGATGATCTTCTGGTGGAAAATAGAGGCTTCCTGAAGGCCAAACAAAGGCCGCCTTCCAAAACAGGTAAAAATACCTGGTCAATCAGGTCAATCTGCCCGATTTCGCAAGTTCGGACTATTTACGGAGTGTATCTTTGGGATGATGCTTCTAATTTACCTAAATTAGAAGTGTGATCTTCATACACGGCCGTCAACCCCCTGAAGCCTGTTTGATGTTGTTCTCATCCACCTATTACTTTTTCATATGAGCTAACCTGATTGGATGTCTGACTTTTCTCGCAAGCTTGAAGTGACAAGCATGAGCCATCCCGAAATTTTCAGGATGGCTCATGGCTTTGTGCAAGCGGGATAGAAGGGCAACTCAATGCCTGCCCCAGAGCTCCACGGTTGCTCTGCGCCGGGCGCGATTGCGGGTATCATACACAAGCACCACCTTGGTGATGACCCGATTGTTGCCGGGCAGGTCGAGAATCGGGCTTTGCCCGCCTGCCGGAATCACACGGCGAACCTGGAGCACCTGCTCCTCCCCGTTGGCAAAGTGCACCACCATACGCGTCAGATCGATGGGGGCGCCTTTCACCTTGAGTTGAAGCGCCTTGAAGCTGCCTTCTCGCGCAGTCACGGCGATCACATCACGGTCGGTGCTGAAATTGACGACTCGCTTGCCGAGAAGCTCCCACTGCCTCAATGGATTCGCCACATGATGGGCCGAGAGGCTGGGGGCCAACATCATCAGGAGGCAAAGGAAGCTGAACGTGGCGCTGAAAATTCTGTTGTTGGACATGGATGAAGAGACGTTGTCGGCGAATGAAAACATGATGCCATCATGCATCCGCTTCGCCGGATGAAATATGTCTCTTGGACCCCGATACAGCCCTGCCGTTTAAGGAAGAATTCCTAAGATTGAATAGCTGTGTGGAGTTGTTGACTCAAGGTGTTAGGTTGAGGGTACTTGCGTGCAACATATCTTTTTCTGTTTTCTCCAGATAGTCTTCCCTTAGGAAGCGGAGGAAAATAACTTCCCGATTTTGCGTAGAGATCTTGTGCGAAGACAAGGAAGGAAAACCGAGTTTGGCGAGCCAAATGAGGATTTTTCTGACGCAGGATTCGTGCAAGAGATCAAGCCAAAAGCGGATATTATTTTTTGACGCTTCCTCAGATAATCTTTCTCTATGGCTTCTCCCGCTTTTCCCCACCTCGTTCCGGTGCTTCCTTCGTCTGACATCGCAAGGGATGTAGCCTGGTATGAAACCCATACCGGATTCACTCGCCTTGGAGGCGACCACATGTACGTCATACTGGGGCGTGGCCCGCTGGTTCTTCACCTTCAGTGGCACGCCGACACGCCGGAGGATCCCTTGCTCGGAGGATCCGTGCTGAGATGGTTTGTGGAAGACATCCACCCACTGGTAGAGGAATTTGTGGCCCGGGGCACGATTTCGCGCAGCAAACTCCAAGAAAACACGCCCTGGGGCACCCATGAGTTTGGCTTCTACGACCTCAATGGAAACGCCTTGTTTGTGGTGCAAGATGCCTGAGCCCTTATTCACTGGCTATAATGGCGAGCAAGACAATGCCGCCTACCACAGAGCCAAGAATCAAAGCACCAGTTGGTGCGACACTTGAGGACGAGATATTCTGATAGCCCACCATTTTTTGGTCGCGGAACCCTTCCTGCACCGATGGAGAAAAATTAGCACCCCCAACCAGGATCACCTTGCTTCTGGTGAATGCGTCATCTATAAATACTGGCTGCGCATCTTCTCCTACTACCCGGTAGCAGAGAAAGTTTCGGAAGGAATAGGCCGCGACAGAATCGAGCTCAATGGTTTTGTATGCATTAACTTTTTGAATGCCCTCAGGTACTGGAAGCACGAATTCCTGAAACGTCATCTTGGATCCCGGCGCAATCAAAACGGTGGCCTGATCGCCCTCGGTGGTAGCTGTGCCCTCTGTTTCGACATAGCGAAATCCCCAGGTATCGGTCTGCGCCTGAAAGGTGGTGTTGGACACATTCTGATAGTAGGGGAGGTTGATGTCGTTGATAATCAGGCTGCTCTGCGAAAAGTCCATCATAATGGGCTTGTCGAGCTTGTTGAGCACCGTGAACCGCACGGGATTTCGATGTCCCCAGAAATCATAGCTGATTGTGATGTCGCCGTGGTCAATCACGTGGGGGGCATCGCCTTGGTTTTCGCCTGTGTAGGCAAATTTCGAAACTTGATAATAGGTGCTCTGGCAGCCTGAGCCAAACAGCACGCTGGAAAGGAGAAGTAGAAGCACAAAACGATTCATGGAACAAGTATTAAAAAAGTGGTGGAAGCGCTTAATTGTAGGGCAGACAAAGCGATGACTAACTAGCCGCCCAAAGGATTACGCCTATACATCCGCCAAAAACGATCAGGCCAAGAACAGAGATCTTCTCTCGGATTTTTATTGGCGAATAGGTCTGCATGGCTGTCTGTGCGTCCAGGCTTTTTTCAAAAGCGATGTCTCCCATAAGGCTCGTTGTGGTCACTTCAAAGGAATCTTCGATGAATACACGTGGAGCCCCGTCCTGATCGATCCGATAGCAGAGGTAATGCCGAAAAGTAAATGGCGGAAACTCCTCCAGGGAGCGACTTTCTGTATCCTTCACCCTCATGTCTTGTACAAGTGATGGGTCGATCCTGAATTTTTGAAACGTCATTTCCGACTGTGGCGCGATGCTGACCTGGGCCTGGTCAAATTTGCTGAGGGCTTCCCCACGACTCAGTTCTACGATGCTAAAATCACCCGTCACCGATCGCATTGAGGTGGTCGCGATGTTCTCATAGTAAGGGAGATTGGTTTTTCCCACGATGAGGCTGCTGCGCGAAAAATCAATAATCAGGGATTGATCCAGGCGATTGTACACCGTGAAAGCCATTAGGCCATCTTTGTCTTCCAGCTCATAGGTGATGGTAATGTCTTCATGGTCCGTGGTATTGGGCGCTTCAGTTCCATGCTCGCCCGTGTAGGCAAATTCTGAGACCTGATAGATTTTGCGTGTGCAGCTGGAAAAAATCACCGCACAGAGGAGAATCGCCAAAAGAGGAGCTTGATTCATGGTTAAGGAAGATAAAAAGGAGTATGTGAAGACTGGTTATGGAACGTTATCTCATAAGTAATAATAGCGAATAATCATGAAGCGAACATCTCGTGTTGCTAGTCCGAGTTGACTACGATAATTGCCACCAGAGTTCCCAAAAGTAGGATGGGGCCAATCGGAGATATTTTTTCCTGAACTTTCATGGTGGTGGAGGTTTCAAGATTTGTGAGCCTGCTCTTTTTTCCTTCAAAAAAGACATCTCCCATCATTTTCACCGATACCATCTCAAACTCATCCTCCACCAAGACCTGCGGCGCCTCTGGCTGATCTACCCGATAAGAGAGATAATGGCGAAACGAAAAGGGCTCAAAAGTGGCTAACTGATGGCTAGATACCAGTTTTTTGAGTGAATCTGGATATTCAGGCGGACGAAGGATGAATTTTTGAAAGGTCATTTCTGACCGGGGGGCAATGGTCACCTGCGCCTGATCAAATTGCGTGAAAGCTGTGCCCCGAATCGTTTCGATCAACCCATAATCGAAAGTTGTTGCGCTAAAGTTGGTGTTGGCGATGTTCTCGTAATAAGGGAAATTGGTATTCCCTGCCACCAAGCTGCTCCGTGAAAAGTCGATGATGATCGACTGATCGAGCCGATTGGCAACCGTAAAGGCCATCCTTCCACTTGGGTCATCGAGATCATAGGTGACGGTGATATCTTCGTGGTCCGTGATGTTGGGCGCTTCGGTGCCGTTCTCGCCCGTGTAGGCGAATTCTGTTACCTGATAGATCGTGCGCGAGCAGCTGGAAAACATCACAAAAGAAAGGGAGACTAAGAGCAAGTGTTTCATGTTCGTGTTGATAAAAAGGTAAACTTCAAAAAGCGTCTGCGAGAGAAAACTGCCCGCTACTCACCTGAGGCTTCTACAGCCGCCACCACAACCAAGGCCAACACAGCTGAAAGGGACAACGCCACATTCAGCTCCTTTACTTTGGGTGGGGTATATTCCATCCGGTAGCCTGTGAGCGGCCCCTTGCCAACAATGGAATGCTTGTTTTGGAGAAAGGCGTTTGCTCCCATCAACCTGGACGACACCAATACAAACTCATCATCAATGAAGATGTTTTCGGGACTCCCATCCTCGATCCGATAACACAAATGATGGCGAAAAGACCAGGGTTCCTCCACCTTGAGCGTCAGGACTTCTCCCGACCGAGGATAGATAGTTCCTTTTTCGGGCCATTCATTGGCATATCTTTGAAATGACATCTTGGTCCCCGGCACAATCAGTGCGCGCTGCAGGTCCACCTCAACGGTACCTGTTCCGGAGAAGTCTTCCCAGGGCGATACTTCATTCGTCAATCCTGTGAAGGTGGCATTGACGGTCTGTCTGATGTAGGGGATGCTCCTTTCCCCGACAATGATGCTGCTCAGCGTAAAATCAATAACAATCGGATGATCGAGCTGATTATGAACGGTAAATCCCAGAGGGCTTCCTTCGCTGACAAAGTCGTAGGTGATGACTACGCCCTCATATTCCGTCACATTGGAAGCCTCGCCTGCATGCTCGCCCGCGTAGGCAAACTCCGAGACCTGATAGACCCTGCGCGAGCAGCTGGAGAAAACCACCACGCTGAGAAGGATCGCAATAACTGAAGCTTGGTTCATGGTTAATCGGGATAAAGGTGGGTAAAGAATTTTTCATGATTATCTGTATCTGAGGAGGGCAAGAGAGAGGCTATTGGGAAACTTGATTAGTCCCTTCCACCAAAAATGATGATCGGGACGGAGATCAGAAGAGGGAGGGTGATGGCTACAAAGGTTATGATGGTTCCCTGCCCCTCAAAGGGGCTGGGGATGACCCGGTGGCCGGTGAGTGCGAATTGGGCTTTTTCAGTTTCTGAATAGCTTCGGAAAGCTGCTTTTCCCATGATCGTGGTGGAAACCACCTCAAAAGAATCGTCAATAAACTGATTGACGGGGCTTCCATCTTCGATCTGATAGCAGAGATAGTGGCGATAAGTCCACGGTTTTTCGATTGGGAGGGAAATGGCATCCTGGGTTCCAAGAGCTACATATATGGCCGGAGGATGGGAGATAGAGGTGCAAGCCACTAACGCCTCAGTTCCGGGAGCAATGACCATGTTGACTGGGTTTATTCCTGTGGAAGTGGTACCAGCGAAATTCACATTGTTGCCCATGGTGGTCGTCCCTGAACCCTCAAAAGTGCCGTCCACTGTCGATTTAAAATAAGGGAGGCTCCTGCCATCCACAATGAGGCTGCTTTTGGTAAAGTCAATCACTACCGGATAATTGAGCTGGTTTTGAATCGTGCAACTCAGCACGCTTCCCTCTCCCCTGAAATCATACGTGAGAATCAGGCCGTCGTGAACCGTGACTTGTGGAGCATCGCCTGCATGATCGCCTGTGTAAGTCAGTTCGGTGACTTGATAAATGCTGCGGGAACAGCTCGAAAGCAAGAGGGCTGTGAGGAGGGAGGAGAGCAAGAGAAAAGAATTTTTCATGATTATCTGTATCTGAGGAGGGCAAGAGAGAGGCTATTGGGAAACTTGATTAGTCCCTTCCACCAAAAATGATGATCGGGACGGAGATCAGAAGAGGGAGGGTGATGGCTACAAAGGTTATGATGGTTCCCTGCCCCTCAAAGGGGCTGGGGATGACCCGGTGGCCGGTGAGTGCGAATTGGGCTTTTTCAGTTTCTGAATAGCTTCGGAAAGCTGCTTTTCCCATGATCGTGGTGGAAACCACCTCAAAAGAATCGTCAATAAACTGATTGACGGGGCTTCCATCTTCGATCTGATAGCAGAGATAGTGGCGATAAGTCCACGGTTTTTCGATTGGGAGGGAAATGGCATCCTGGGTTCCAAGAGCTACATATATGGCCGGAGGATGGGAGATAGAGGTGCAAGCCACTAACGCCTCAGTTCCGGGAGCAATGACCATGTTGACTGGGTTTATTCCTGTGGAAGTGGTACCAGCGAAATTCACATTGTTGCCCATGGTGGTCGTCCCTGAACCCTCAAAAGTGCCGTCCACTGTCGATTTAAAATAAGGGAGGCTCCTGCCATCCACAATGAGGCTGCTTTTGGTAAAGTCAATCACTACCGGATAATTGAGCTGGTTTTGAATCGTGCAACTCAGCACGCTTCCCTCTCCCCTGAAATCATACGTGAGAATCAGGCCGTCGTGAACCGTGACATACGGAGCATCGCCTGCATGATCGCCGGTGTAAGTCAGTTCGGTGGCTTGATAAATGCTGCGATTGCAGCTCGAAAGCAGGACGACTGAGAGGAGAGCTAAGAGAAAAGGGAGAATATGTTTCATGATTAGGAGAGCTGCAGGGATGATCGTTAGCTCCTAAATATTAGGCGTTTTTCGGAGAAAAAAGGCAGCCCCTGAAGATCCGTGTCAATCCGCTGAGCAAGCGTGTATGGATTGTTTTCACCGTGCACAATATCGCCCATTCTGTGCTGATCCTCCCGTCAATCACCGCCTGTATGCCGCAATCACCAGATCCATCCACGCATCGGTCTCTGGGCTGATGTGGATTCTGGAAGGATTGGCTTCCAGCCAGGCCACAGTCTCTTCAATTCCTCGCTTAAATGGCGTTGTAGCCACAAAACCAGGCACAAATCGCTTGATTTTGCTATTGTCGAAGATCGTGCTCACAGCTTTGTCACCGAGCAAACTGCCCGTGTAGTCATCGTCGAAGCTTGCGATATAGTCCGAAGGAATGTGAACCATTTCTACTGTTGCGCCAGCGGCAGCCATCACCGCTTCATAAATCTGATTCCAGGTGAGCAATTCATCCGAAGTAATGTGAAATGCCTGCCCAATAGCCTGCTGATGTCCCAGCAACCCCACGAAGCCCTTGGCAAAGTCTCGCGAATGCGTAATGGTCCAGATGGAGCTGCCATCGCCATGCACAATCACGGGCTTGCCCCTGCGGATGCGATCAATGATCGTGAACTCGGTCCAGCCACCGATGGCCACAGGAATCACGCTTTCGTAGGTGAGCGAAGGCCGCACAATCGTAATCGGGAAGCCACCATCACGATAAGCCGCCATCAAAAGGTCTTCGCAGGCGATCTTGTCGCGCGAATATTGCCAGAAGGGATTGGCCAGCGGCGTGGATTCTGTGATGATGGGATGGCTCAGCGGCTTTTGATAACAGGAAGCCGAGCTGATGAAGAGGTATTGGCCGATTTTTCCGCTAAAAAGACGAATGTCACGCTCCACATCCGATGGCACAAAGGCAATGAAATTGGCCACTACATCAAACCGATGGTCGCGGATGGCTGCGGCTACGGCCTCTTCATTGTGGATATCGGCCACGATGGAGTGAACTCCCTCGGGCAACTCCAGCCCAGATTTGCCGCGGTTGAGGACATATACTTCGTGGCCTTGAGCCAGAGACTGTTTCACACAGGCCATAGAAATGTTGCCCGTGCCGCCAATGTAGAGAATATTCATAACGCTTTAGGTAAGGGGTTGGTGGCATCAAGTTAAAGGTAGGGGACGAATATGGAAAGCCAGCACCTTTTATTGTTTCCTTTTTCCGTCTGCAACCTGATTTTATCCATCCTAAGACCTCCTTTCTCCATTCGCTAGATCAGAGAAGCAATAACACCACAGATTTGATAGTTTTACTTTTTGAATCAACTTTCTAACATGAAAAATCTTCTTGTCTCTTTCTTTCTGTTGCTGTCTGTCTTAGGGGTAAATGCCCAGAGATCTCACAAAGCCCTTGCTGCCTGGATCGCAGAGATGCCTTATTCCGATACGCTCATCATGAGTCTTTCCGGGGAGGTAGATCTCTCCGAAGCCCCTGTCGTTTCGGTCAATGATTTTGATAAAGCCGACGGATGGGACAGTCATTCTGACATTCCTTCTAAAAAATATCTTGGCTACTCTCATGTCACCAAGCCCAACGGCCTTGTGATGGTATCCGCATTCGGCGATGATGAAAAGAGCTTATTTCTGCTCGTGTTTTCGCAAGACTCCACCCTCGTGAGCATCCTGCCGCTGAGCGCCAAATTCGAAAAAGATGGCTTGAGGCACCGATATGGCTCCACAGATCAGGTGGGCAAGACCATCACCGTGTGGCAAGTCATGGAAGGCGACGAAAAAGTAGGAAAAGAGCGATGGATCAATCGCGATTCTACCTTCGCCACCTACAAGTTTTTGCCCACCGGCATCATCGACACCGTGAGCTACGACCGTCGGAAGAAGCGCGAAATCATCAAGCGATAGGGAGCAAACGGTTTGGAGAAAGTCTCGCCGAAGGCTATCAACCCCCGGGCGAGGTGGACCAAGCAGGCGAAAGTCCCCTTGAAACCCACACGCAGTGCGACCCCGCTTGGGTCGGGGAGGAGTTGTTGGTGTTGTGATGCTACAAATATGCGACCCCGCTGAGGTCGGGGAGGAGTTGTTGGTGTTGTGGTGCTACAAATATGCGACCTTGCTAGGGTCGGGGAGGAGTTGTTCGTGTTGTGGTGCTACAAATATGCGACCTCGCTGAGGTCGGGGAGGAGTTGTTGGTGTTGTAAGGCTACCAATATGCGACCTCGCTGAGGTCGGGGAGGGGGCGCGTCTTGTCTCAACTCTCAACTCTCAACTCTCAACTCTCAACATCTCACCTCTTGTCTGACATCTGACCCCTAACCGTCTGACTTCTCTTCCCGTCTGACCTCTCAATTCACCCCCAAAAACAACGCCTCATCCACGCTGTCGCTCACCGAAATGTCGGGAAGCAGAAGGGGAAACTCCTGACCATCGCGCAGGCGCACGCCACGGTCGCCAGAGAGGAGAATGTCTCCATAGGACTGATAATCGCGCCACGGCGTGGTGAAGCCGGGCTCGGCATCACTGGCATTGGCAAAAAAGGCCCATTGCTCCATGAGATGGCTTTCCTGGCCTACCCAGATCAGGTACTTGTTTTGGGGAGTCACCCCTACTGCTTCAAAACGTAGTTCCAGCACATCGGCCATGGCTCCGGTTTGTGTGCTGTCGGGGCCAACATAGGTGAGGGTCACTCCGCTATCTTTCAACTTGAAAGGCATCACGAGCCAATAGGAATCGTTGATCCAGGTGCCTTTGGCCATGTCCATGAGGCTGGCGAGGGAATCTGCCTCGGTAATCTCTTGCCCATCTACAAGGGCTTTCCCTTGTCCGGTCTCGATGTCGGTCACGAGGGTCATGTTTTGCGAAGGAAAGTCAATGCGAACCCGATTGGTGTATTTGTCCCACAGTAATTTGCGGCCACTGAGAAATGTCCAGTTGAGGTAATGCGTGCGGTCCCACGCAGCACGTCCGCCCATGGCTTCCATCACCTCGTCTGCAATGACAATGGCAGCAGAATCCGATCCGGCGAGGTCAAAGCCATCGGCGGCAGGATTGGCTGCTGTTTGTGGTTCTTCAGAAGTGGAAGGCGCTTGCTCATTACAGGCAAACAGGAGGAGAAGAGCGGAGAGAAGAATCAATTTTTGCATAAGGCGATCTGGCTGAGTGGTGAATGCTGCATCAAGGTAGGGAGAATTGCGCGATCCACGCAATCAGCCTGAACGAAAGACAGAGATTCTCCTCCTAATTCCTTCCTGAACCCTGATCATGTCCTGCACAGCTGCACAGTGACCCCGACAGGATTGGGAGCAAAGCGACACGGTAATACACTACAGCCAAACGAGGCTGTGACAGGGGCGTATCTAATCCTGTGTTCCGGCAAGGACACACCAACACATGAACCTCCAACCTTAATTGATTATGAAATACGCTTCAATTTCTACCTCCGCTCTTCGGTTTTTTACGCTGTCTTTGTTAGCCCTCATGGCCTCCTCTTGTTTGCGCGTGCAAGGCCCGATTGGTCCACAGGGCCCTCCAGGATTTCCCGGACAAAATGGACAAGACGGCAACGCCAATGTCTGGAGCATCAACTACCTGGCCCTCGCCTCTGATTGGTATGATGTAGGTGTTTCTGGTCAGGATGGCTACTACCTCGCTCTCGACCTCGATGTTCCTGAAATCACAGCGAGCATTGTGAATAGCGGCGTAGTCATGGTCTATTATCGCGCTACCGACAACTCGCCATGGACTGCCCTTCCCTATACCTTCATCTCTCACAACCCTGAGTATATCGAAAAACTGGACTTCATTTACGACCAGAGTTTCGTGGGAATGCAAAGTCAGGCCAGCGACCGCCAAGCCACGCCTTATGAAGGAACCTACCGCGTGATCGTGGCTTCGGGCGTGCCCATCGGCAAGACCGACATCGACTGGACCGACTACGACGCCGTTGCCGACTACCTGGGACTTGAGGACGTGCAGCAGCAATACCGCGAACTCATGAAGCCCGAAAAACCAAGACAAGAATAACCCTCAGCCTTTGCTCGGCCATATCCCCTCTGTAAATCCGCTCTTTTCTTGAAAAAGATGTAAATCTTTGCCATGTCTGATGACCAGCCCGCTACCGAAAGGTTCGGGCTGGTTTTTTTGTGTTCTCAGGCCGTGACGGGGGAAGGAAAAGCTAGAATTTTGTTGCAATTTTGCGCCAATGGCAGCTACCGAACAACTAGACCTTTTTCCCAATGGGAAGCTAGCCGTGACACTGCAGCGACTGTGTCACGAGCTGCTCGAAACCTATGGCGACTTCAGCGATACGGTCATCATTGGTGCGCAATCCAAGGGCGTATTTGTCTCCCGGCGCATACAGGCCCTCTTGCAGGAGCACCTGCCCGGCGTGGAGATTCCACATGGAGAGCTCGACACCACCTTCTTCCGAGATGATTTTCGGATGCACGAAAAGCCTCTTCAGGCCAACAAAACCCGCATCGACTTTCTCATCGAAGATCGCAAGGTGATCCTCATCGACGATGTGCTCTACACCGGCAGGAGCGTGCGCGCTGCACTCGACGCCATGCTTGCCTATGGCAGGCCCCGATCGGTGGAGCTCCTCGTGCTCGTGGATCGGCGCAACAAGCGCCATCTCCCCATCGAGCCTAGCTACGTCGGCATCATGGTCGATACCATCGAGTCGCAGCGTGTCTTGGTCTCGCTCAAAGAAAGCGGCGGCGAAGACAGCGTGATCCTTGTGGAGAAAACATGACGTTGAGACCGCTTCGCTGTCAGAAGTCAGACCGCTTCGCTGCGAGAAGTCAGACTGGATCAGCCCTGGCCCCTCTCCTCTCACAAGCCCTCTTGTCTGACTCCTGACCTCTGATTTCTGACTCCTGAC
>JANQTF010000133.1:38846-51999 GCA_030731845.1 Bacteroidia bacterium
CTGACCTCTGATTTCTGACTCCTGACATCTCTTATCTCAATCATCTCATACATGGCACTCAGTACCAAGCATCTTCTGGGAATCAAGCCTATCACTGGCGAAGACATCCAATTGATTCTGGACACAGCGGATAATTTCAAGGAGGTATTGAATCGCCCGATCAAGAAGGTTCCCTCTCTGCGGGATATCACCATTGCCAACTTGTTTTTTGAAAATTCGACCCGCACCCGGATTTCCTTTGAGTTGGCAGAAAAGCGCCTCTCGGCTGATGTGGTGAATTTTTCGGCTGCGGCGAGTAGCGTGAAAAAGGGCGAAACCCTGCTCGATACCGTCAAAAATATCCTCGCAATGAAGGTGGACATGGTGGTGATGCGCCATCCGATGCCGGGAGCGCCCGTATTTTTGAGCCGCCATATTCCCGCCCAGATCATCAACGCCGGCGATGGCACGCATGAGCACCCTACCCAGGCATTGCTCGATGCATTTTCGCTGAGAGAAAAATTTGGGGAGCTCAAAGGCCTCAAAGTCGCCATCGTGGGCGACATCACCCACAGCCGTGTGGCCTTGTCCAACATTTTTGCCCTGCAAAAAATGGGCGCTGAAGTCACCGTATGCGGGCCACCGACCCTCATTCCCAAGCACATTGAGTCCCTCGGTGTCAAGGTGAGCTACAACCTCGAAGAAACCCTGCGATGGGCCGATGCGGCCAACATGCTGCGCATTCAGCTGGAGCGGCAAAACATCAAATTTTTCCCCAGTCTTCGCGATTATTCTCTGCAATATCAGCTCAATGAAGAAATGCTCGCCCGCATCGACAAGCCGCTCGTGATCATGCACCCCGGACCCATTAACCGCGGCGTGGAAATCACCTCAGAGGTGGCAGACAGCGATCAGGCCATCATTCTCGATCAGGTAGAAAATGGTGTGGCAGTGCGCATGGCCATTCTGTATCTGCTCGCCGGAGCCAAATAACCGGTCTCGGGCAACCTTCCGGGATATTTTGAGCACCTTTGGCCCATGATGATCAGGTTTTCTCTGATATAGACTTCCCGAGACCTGTTGCCATCTTTTTTATCCACTTTACCAACCGACCTGAGGCCCCTTTTCCTGCATGATTTTTACCCGACGCATAGACTGGCTGATGTTCCGGAACTTCATTGGTCCGATGGTGATGAATTTTCTTATCATCCTCTTCATCCTCGTGCTTCAGTTTGTGTCGATGTATATCCAGGACATCATGGGGAAGGGAATTGGCCCATCGCTGTTCTTGAAGCTGTTTTTCTACGCATCAGGTCACCTGAGCCTCTCCGCCATGCCGGTGGCTATGCTTGCTGCAGCCCTCATGACCATGGGGGGGCTTGGCGAACGGTACGAGCTCGCAGCCATCAAATCGAGCGGAATCAACGTCTTCAAAGCAAGCCGCACTCTGGTGTTGATGGGCGTTCTCATCACCCTGCTCATGATGTGGTTTTCGTTTAATGTGGTGCCCAAATCCAACCTCAAGTTTTTTAGCCTCATCTACGATATCAAGAAGAAGAAAGCAGACATAGCCCTGCAAGCAGGCCATTTTTACCGCGACATCGACAATTATGCCATCAGGGTAGGGGATAAGAACAAGCTCACGGGTATGCTCTTTCGCGTGAGAATTTATCATCATGGCGAAGTCGAGGGCAATTCCGATGTGATCCAGGCAGACTCTGCCCGCATGGACCTGCGCAAAGATCGCCTCGCCATGATTCTCTACTCAGGTACCCGATACGAAGAGGTGAAAGCAGAAGGCGACGACGTGGACAATTATCCCTTTTCGCGGACGAATTTCGACTCTCTCATCTATAAATTTGATCTGGGCGACGATTTTGAGCTCAATCGCACCGATGAGAGCCAATTCAAGCACCAAATCACCCTCACCCGCAATCAGCTGGGCATGGCGCTCGACTCCATTGATGTGCTGGAGGTAGAGCAGGATAAAAAAACATTCAAGCAGTTGGCTCGATACACCAAGGTGGATTCACAGTTTGCGCGAATCGGGATTTATGACTCGGCCCTACTGGCCAAGGTACCGCCGCCTCTTGCGAGTTTTTCTTACGATGGTGCCGACAGTCTGATCTCCTGCTTTCGTCATGACAACACGCCCGACATCATTTCTCGGGCGCTGACCAATGCGCGTGCGGTGAAAAGCTATCTGGAATTTGCGCAGCGAAAAAAAGAAGACCAACATCTCGCACAGACCCGCTACGACTATGAGTATCAGCTGCGCCTCGCCATTCCGATCAATTGTTTGCTTTTTCTTCTGATCGGGGTCTCGCTAGGTGCCATTATCCGAAAGGGTGGCCTTGGGGTTCCTGCGCTGATCTCCATCACACTGTTCATCCTGTTTTATGTGCTCACGACCTACGGCCGTAAATCTGCCAAAGATGGCAACATCGACCCCTGGTTTGGAGCGTGGATTTCGGTACTCGTGTTCACGCCCATTGCCATTGTGCTGGTCTATCAGGCCACGACAGATTCACGAATATTAGATGAGAGCCAATGGACCATGGTTCGCGACCGAATCTGGCTCGCGCGTGCCTATGTGGGCAGCAAAATCAAAGGGCTGCTACCTACAAAAAAATCCCAACCTATAGAGTAGGTCGGGATCTTATGTTTTGCGTTTTGAGGGGAAGAAGAGCACTAGAGCTCTACCACGGAGTTTTCGGTGCCAAATGGGCTGGTCACATATTTGTCAGCGGCATCGTCGTTTTCCCAGGTAGATCCATCGATCAGGTAGCGAAATTGGTAGGATTTTCCGGTTTCCAGGTCAATGGTAGTAGAGAAAGAGCCGTCTTTCAATCCTTTGAGTGGGTGTGAGCTTTCGCTCCAATCGTTGAAATCACCAACGATGAATACGCTGCTTGCGCCAGGGGCTGTAGTTGCAGGAACTTTAAAAGTGACCTTGCAAACAGGCTTGGACTTGAGGGCTTTCTTGGTAAGACTCATAGTGAGAAAACATTGAGAGTGGGTAAACTTATTTGGGGATTCCGTATTAATTCCTCCATTTTTCAATTAATTTGGCAATAAGGAGGTTTATTTTTTGTGAATTCCAAATAAGAAATCGCGTGCAAGTAACCAAATCTTCAAATAAGACCAAACAAAAACAGGGCCTGAAAGGCCCTGTCAGGTAATGAATTCTACGAAATCATTTTCGGTGAGTTACCGAAAGCGATCGGCTGATTTCACCAGTGCTTCGTCTTTGTTGATCGCACGCGCAGCCAACCAGGCAAAGACAAGCGCAAGAATGGGGGCAAGCCCACCCACTTCGGGGCCTGCTTCTGCGCCCTGGGCCTGCATAGTGAGCCATACCAGGGCCAGAATTTCCAGGCAAATCATGAGCATGCCGAGGTAGGTGCGGGTGACCTGCCTCACGCGGTTGCTATATTGGAAAATAACCAGGAGCAGCCAGATTGAGCTGAGTGCAACAAGTGCTACATAGCCAGTGTGAGCTATCGTTTTGGAGGTGGCGTCGTGCTCCATAAACAAAACACGCTGGCCCTGATGTTCCACGCTTAGGCCCTGCACCGTTTCTGTCATGTCGCCAATCCCGCCACTCCAGAGGGGCAAGAAGAGGCTCGCGACGTTGCAGGCGATAGCCAAAATGAGAAATACGGTTTGAATTCGTTGGATCATGGGCGTAAAAGGTAATATCTCGGTGGGTAAGCAGCGCAAAGGTAAGAAATTTGGTTCATGAATCATTCGGGGCTCTCTTCTTTTGGGCTAAAGTGGAGGATGCCGTATGTTTGCAGGCAAATCAGGCCAGGCCCATGCGATACGCGATCGACATTTGTTTTGACGGCACCAACTATGCTGGTTGGCAGCGCCAACTCAATGCCATGTCTGTGCAGCAGCGAATTGAAGACGCGATGGCTGTGCTGCTGGGCCAGGAAATACCCATTGTGGGGGCGGGCCGCACTGATGCCGGGGTGCATGCACGTCAGCTCATCGCTCATTTTGACTACGAAGCGCCGCTGCCAGAGAAGTTTCTCCACAGCCTCAATGGCATGCTCCCTTATGACATCGCGGTAAATGACCTCTTTGTGCCTGAAGATCCGGAGTTTCACGCCCGATTTTCTGCTGTGGCACGTGGCTACACCTACCAAATTGTGAGAAGAAAATCACCGCTTTATCGCACCCAGGCGATGTGGGTTCGTCATGCCCTCGATGTTCCTGCGATGCAGCAAGCCGCCAACCTTCTCTTTGAATACAGCGAGTTTGGCTCTTTTTGTAAAGCCCACGCCGACAATCAAACCAACATTTGCCGCATTGATGAGGCGCGTTTCGAGCAGTCAGGGGAGTTGCTTCTCTTTCATATCGGTGCCGATCGCTTTTTGCGCGGCATGGTTCGCGCCATTGTGGGGTCGCTCCTGTGGGTAGGCTCGGGCCGCTGGAGCGTAGAAGACTTTCGCGCCGCCGTCGAGGCGCAGGATCGCCGCGCCGCCGGCCCAGCCGCCGATGCCCATGGCCTCTTTCTGGTGAAAGTGGAATATTGAGCATTTGTATCCATCCGGGGGCTTCGAGTGCACTTCGGATGTAAAGGAATCAGCCATTATCTTGCAAAAGTATCCCCTAATAAACCGGAAAAAGAGGGGAATCACTCCCCAAATCCATAGCGCCCTTTGAGCGGCACAAATTGAAACGGAAGGAGTTTTTCCACCTTAAATTCGTTGCCGACGAGCCTTGTTACCCTGGTCATGATTTGCTGCTCGCGTTCGCCGATGGGCGCCACGAGAATGCCTTTTTCGTCGAGCTGCTGCTGGAGTGGTTGCGGCACGGAGGGCGATGCCGCGGTGACAAGGATTCGCTCATAGGGCTGGTAAGTGGGCCAGCCGAGGGAACCATCGCTGAGGGTAGCGCGAATCTCGAGTTCTAATTCCTCAAATCTGACTTTGGCGCTGCGATGCAGACGCGCTTCACGCTCGACCGTAAACACTTTGAGGCCCATAGCGGCGAGCACCGCTGCCTGATAGCCCGATCCGGTCCCGATTTCGAGCACCTTCATCTTGCGCTTGGCCTGCAAGAGTTGGCTTTGGTAAGCCACCGTAAAAGGCGAGCTGATCGTTTGCCCAGCGTCAATGGGCAGTGCTTTATCCAGATAGGCTTCGGAGGAAAAGGTAGCATCCACAAAAAAATGGCGCGGAACCTCGCGCATCGCCTCCAGTACATGGGGATCTGTGATGCCTTTTTCTTCCAGCAATTCCACCATTCGGCGTCTCAGTCCTTTGTCCTTAAATGTGTCGATCATATATACTGGAATCGATTTCCGCCTGTTGGTAGCCAGAGAGGGAGAATGGAGTTCTACCTCACTATTTTTTGAGATGCAAAGATAAGCGTTTATCGGCGGACTCTGAATGTGGAAAGTCAAATTGATCTGTGGAAAACTATTTCCCTCTCTGCCTGTTCTGGCTTTCATCTATTGGTCAAAAGCGATTCATAATCCGGGATTTACCCGTATCTTTGCCCGCAATTTTCAGTACCTACACAAAACATGTTGAAGCATCCCGATTCATTTGTACAGCGTCACATGGGCCCTTCTGCGAAGGACGTTCAAGAGATGCTGCAAACCATTGGCGTTTCCTCACTCGATGAGTTGATCTCGCAGACGGTACCCGCTCAGATCCGACTCACCAAGCCTCTGCAGGCACGCGAGGGAATGTCGGAGTATGAATATCTTCGTCAGCTTAAATTGACGGCTTCACAAAACAAGGTATTCCGCTCCTACATCGGACTGGGATATTACGACACGGTGACGCCTTCTGTGATTCTGAGGAATATCTTCGAAAATCCAGGATGGTACACGCAATACACGCCTTATCAGGCAGAAATTGCCCAGGGACGCCTGGAGGCTCTGCTTAATTTCCAGACCATGGTCTCCGATCTCACCGGACTCCCGGTGGCCAACGCCTCTCTCCTCGATGAGGGAACTGCTGTGGCAGAGGCCGTGACCATGACCTATGGCGCTAAAAATAAAAAAGGAAAAGGCAGCGCCAATGTTGTTCTGGTAGATGAGCAGTGTCTGCCACAAACCATCGCCGTGGTCCAAACCCGGGCCGAGGCCGTAGGTATCGAAGTAGTCATCGGCAATCCTGCCAACTTCCAAATCACTCAGGAAGTATTTGCTGCCGTGGTGCAGTACCCTGCCCGCACTGGCGATTTGTTTGACTTTGAGGACCTTGCCTATCAACTTCACGATCAAGACTCCTACCTCATTGCCGCGACCGACCTGATGAGCCTCACCATGCTCAAGGCCCCGGGCGAGTTTGGTGCTGACGTAGCGGTGGGCTCTGCCCAGCGATTCGGCGTGCCGATGGGTTTTGGTGGCCCACACGCTGCTTTCTTTGCTACCCGTGAGATGTTTTTGCGCAGTCTGCCAGGTCGCATCATTGGGGTTTCTGTGGATATGCACAACAACCCAGCGATGCGCATGGCGCTCCAAACCCGCGAGCAGCACATTCGTCGCGACAAAGCGACCTCTAATATTTGTACGGCCCAGGCCCTTTTGGCCATCATGGCCGGAATGTATGCAGTGTACCACGGCCCGGCAGGCGTTCGTGCCATTGCCAGCCGTATTCATCGCCTCACCACAGGCCTCAAAGCCGGCATCCAACATCTTGGCATCAAGGTCGTGAATGAGCATCATTTCGATACGCTCACCCTTGAGCTCACCAACACCGAAGACCTCCTCAAGGTGCAGGCGCTTGCCCTCGCTGCCGAAATGAATTTTGCTTACCCAGGCAGTGCGCACATCGCCATCTCTCTCGATGAAACCACCCGCCAGGCAGATGTAGAGGAAATTTTGCACATTTTTGCCAGCATCGGGGGTTCCCTCGACGGGTTTAGCCTCCCACAACAGGCGAAAGAAAGCATTCCGGATTCATTTATCAGAACCAGCGAATATCTCTCCCATCCTGTCTTCAACAGCCATCATTCCGAAACCGCCATGATGCGCTACATCAAGCAGCTGGAGAATAAAGACCTTTCGCTCAACACGGCCATGATCCCGCTTGGATCATGCACCATGAAGCTCAATGCAGCTTCTGAGCTCATGCCTGTGAGCTGGCCCGAGTGGTCGCGCATTCACCCATTTGCCCCAGAAGATCAGGTGCAGGGCTATGCCGAGATGATCCGCGAATTGGGCGAAATCCTCTGCGATATCACAGGATTCCACTCCATGTCTTTTCAGCCTAACTCTGGCGCACAGGGAGAATATGCAGGCCTCATGGTGATCAGAGCCTATCACCACAGCCGGGGAGATCAGCATCGCAATATTTCGCTCATTCCCTCTTCTGCCCACGGCACCAACCCCGCTTCGGCTGTCATGGCTGGCATGCAGGTGGTGGTGGTGAAATGCGATGATAATGGCAACATTGACATGGCCGATCTGGCAGAAAAAGCGGAGAAGCACAAAGAAAACCTCTCCTGCCTCATGGTGACCTACCCATCTACCCACGGGGTATTTGAGGAGGAAATTATTGATGCGATTGACATTGTTCACAAATATGGTGGCCAAGTCTATATGGACGGCGCCAACATGAATGCCCAGGTGGGCCTCACAAGCCCCGGCAGCATTGGGGCAGACGTATGTCACCTCAACCTTCACAAAACCTTCGCGATTCCTCATGGCGGTGGCGGTCCTGGCATGGGCCCCATCGGTGTAGCGGAGCATCTCACGCCTTTCCTCCCTGCTCACCCACTCGTAAAAACAGGAGGCGAACATGGCATTTCCCCTGTTTCGGCTACCCCCTTTGGCAGTGCCAGTATCCTGCTAATCTCCTACGGATATTGCAAAATGCTGGGCAGCGAAGGCGTCAAAACTGCCACGGAGATGGCGATCCTCAACGCCAACTACATGAAGTCGCGTCTGGAGTCCACCTATCCTGTTTTGTTTCAAGGGAAAAATAATCGGGTAGCCCACGAGTTCATTCTAGACCTCCGCCAATTCAAGAGTCAACTTGGTCTGGAAGTAGATGATATCACCAAGCGCCTGATCGACTACGGTTTTCACGCTCCTACGGTATCATGGCCGGTGCCGGGCACCATCATGATCGAGCCTACGGAGAGTGAGCCCAAAGAGGAACTCGACAGATTTGTGGAAGCGATGCTGTCTATCCATCAGGAGGTTGAAGAAATCGCCACCGGTGTGGCTGATGTGAATGACAATGTGCTGAAAAATTCGCCTCACACGATGGCAGAAATCACAAGCGACAACTGGAGCCACAGTTATTCGCGTCAGAAAGCTGCGTTCCCTGTTCATGGGCTCTACGCACAGAAATTCTGGCCTTCGGTAGGTCGTGTGAACAACACCTTCGGTGACCGCAATGTGATCTGTACCTGTCCGCCGATCGAGGCTTATGCAGAATAACTGGCCTATCGGCCTCCGAACTCAACACCAGCGTGGAGCCATCTGCGCTGGTGTTTTTTTTGGTGCAGACCGACTAAATAGTTACATTTTTCCAATGAAAATCACCCACATTCTCCTCACGATCGCAGTTGCTGTTCTCGCAAATAGCTATGGCATCTCTCAGCAACAGGAGCTCGGCAGCAGCATCACCCTCGGGGTGGAAGCCTACCGGCCCTGGTCCGTTTCGCCATCTGGATTTGCCTCTACGCCTTTCACGATCAGGTATTCAGCCAGGGTTCAATCCAATTGGCGGGTCGTCATCGGTATGGGCTGGGAGCAGTCCAGAGAATCAGGCGTAGATGAAATCAATTTTTCAGACCAGTTTCAGGATGGAATGGGAAACACCGTGACACGATCTGCCAGTGAAACCACGACGATATTTGATCGGGTGCTCGGTGCCCAGGCGGGCGTACGGTACTTGATTCCCGGTGGCCCAGACCGCGTGCGGCTATTGGCTGGCGTGGATCTGTTGGGGGCATATTTCCCTGAGCGCAGTTTGGTGACCAATTCCCGTCAAATGACCGTGAACCAGGACAATCAAGTGCAAGCCGAATTTGTGAGCGAGTCCGTAGGCCGTGGATATGAAGGATATGGCTTCGGAACGCAAGCAAGTATTGGGGTGGAGATTACCGTGTCAGACGGATTGCTTCTGGGGCTGGAGATTGGTCCGGGCAGATTCGCGCGGTTTCGCGATACGCAACACACAATTATGACCACCGGAAGCAGACAAATGGAGCCCAATTTTACGGAGGTCATCGAGTTTGAAACCGAAAATGTGGGGTTTGAAGGCGAAAGCAGCAGCTCATCAGCCCGATTTCGCGGTATGCTGTATGTGGGCTGGGAGTTTTGAAGGGGGGGGATACAACAATCCCCCTCCCAACCCATCGCCCCATTCCTTCCTGATCTGTGTGAGAAATCGCACTCAAAACAGCCACAGGGAGGAGAGCTTCCTGAACCTGTTCTTGCGGCGATGCTATGTCTCCGCCAAAAAAATCTCTTCCCGCCGTTTACCTTTCTAGACTATCCCATACTCATGGAGACAAATCGAAGATCTCTCCATGATGAAAACTCACTCAACGTTATTCCTACTCCTGGCAGCGATGCTGCCCAACTGGGTGCTTGCTCAGACTCCTTGCTTTTTTCCCGGAAGCGACTCGCGCTGGGAAACCCGCTTTGCCCAACCCGGCATCACGACCGGTACCGTGTATGCCCTCGTACCCAGTCAGGATGGCTCGCTCATCGTCGGCACAAGTGCCATCTCCCGATTTGGCGGAGACCTCAACCTGGGCAGCATTGCCCGCTGGGATGGCAAAAAATACACCCCCCTCGCCACCGGCCTTAATTCCACCACAGCTCTGCAATCCATTCGTGCTGTGGCAGAAGATGCCAACGGCAATGTCTATGTCGGCGGCAACTTTTCTGGCGCTACCAACCCCAACGGCACGGTGGTCAGTAGCAAGAACATCATTCGCTGGAATATCACGACCCAGCAATGGGAAGCCCTCGGAGCAGGGGTGAACAACCAGGTATATGCCATCGCCATCGATCAGAACAATGTTTATATCGGTGGCACCTTCACCCTCACCGAAAGCGCTTCGCCGATTTCGATCGAAAAAGTGGCCCGCTTTGATGTATCCACCAGCACATGGTCTGCCATGGGCAGCGGCGTTGGAGCCAATGTCAGCTTCCTCAATGGGCAAGTGAATGCGCTCCAAATCGGCAACAATGGCGAAGTATTCGTCGGGGGAGCCATCAGCACAGCTGGCGGCCAACCCATCAACAGCATCGCACGCTGGACACCCGGCAGCGGCTGGGACAATGTCGGGGGCGGACTTGCCAGTTTTGCGATCGACGCCAACGGGGTTCCCACAGGCGTTTCTTTCCCTTCTACGGTGCAGTCACTGGCCTTTCACCCGACAACCGGAAAACTCTACGCAGGCGGCTTTTTTGGTGAATACATTGGCTCGGCTGGAATTGCCCAGACCAAAGGTCTTGCCGAATGGAATGGCACCACCTGGACCCTCATCGACGGAGTCGGTATCCCGAGTGGTTCCAACAACTTCTCAGTTCACGCCCTCTTGCTGGATCCGGCGGCGAATAAACTCTATGTGGGAGGTACTTTTTTTCAGTATGTAGCGATCAATCCGCTCAATAGCCCGGCTGGAAACGGCATCATGTCGCTCAATCTGACCAACAATACCTGGGACACCATGGGCGGAGGCATTCAGCAAGGTGCTTCGGCAGGGGGCACGGTATTTTCCATCGCTCTGTATCAGGGCAAGGTGTATGCAGGTGGCAGCTTTGCCAGCCTCAACAAAGGCCTCAACCTGGCCAATAACCTCGTGGCCTATGACGGCAGCACCTGGGATAACCTCGGCGATGGCGTCAATGGCTCCGGAGGGGATATCACCGACATCGTGTCCTACAACGGCGATCTCATCGTGGCAGGGACCTTCTCCAAAGTTGACGACAAAGAAATCCAAAGCATTGCCCGCTGGAACGAAACCACCGGCTGGGATACGCTGGTCAGCGGATTTTTTGGCAACAGCAGCTCCAATTTTAATTCCATCGTCTATGACTTGTATCGAGACGGAGCCAATCTGTATATCGGTGGATTTTTTGGCGGCCTTGGTACCATTACCACTACAGGCATTCTCCGCTACAATCTCGTAGCCGGCACTTTTACCAGCTGGGGCACGGGGCTGGGAGGTTCATTTGCACGGACCTTTGACTTTGAAAAATTTCAGGGATCCATGTACATGGCGGGTTCCTTTACTTCGGTCAATGGAACGCCCATTACCCATCTTGCCAAACTGACAGCCTCCGGCTGGGTCAGTGTGGGAACCTTCAACAACCAGGTTCATGCCTTGGTCAATGACGGCGACTCTGTGCTGTATGCGGTGGGCAATTTCACACAGATAGACGGAAACACGGCCATGAGCCGTGCCGCCAAATACAACGGCACAAGCTGGAGCCCGGTGGGGCAGGGCATCACAAACGGGCAGGTATTTACCGTGGCCATTGACCCCATCACCCATGACATCTACTTTGGCGGTACGATCTCTACCTGTAAGCAGAGCAACGGAACCAACATCCCCATCAGAAGGCTGGCTCGCTGGGATGGCACGACCTGGTCGCAGGCCGATAATTTCACCAATGACCTGACCTTTACCCGCATCAACGACCTGGAGTTTGATGCATCCGGAACGCTGTATCTCACCGGAGGATTTGAAAAAGCCGGGGGTGAAACCGTGAACAGCATCATGCGGTGGAATCCTGCCTTCGGCATCGCGGGATTTGGCAGCGGGCTCAATAGCAACGCGAGCAGCACAGGCACACCTGGCGAGACGCTCGCCCTGATCGACTCCTTCCTCTATGTGGTCGGTAGCTTCTACCGCGCTGGCGATGCCCAATCCTCACGCATCGCGCGCTACCTGCTCGATGACCCCGCCGATGGCGCCATCGTGGTGGACCTCGGTCCTGACACCACGGCTTGCGGTCCCGTGATCCTCGATGCTGGCCTCACCGGCGTCAATTTTGTGTGGAACACGGGCGAACAAACCCAAACCATCACTGCTGCCACCACAGGCTGGTACTCCGTGATCGCTTTTAATGGCAATTGCTCCGACGAAGATTCGGTATTCGTGACTGTGGGCGGCGGCCCCACCCTGGCATTCGCCAGCGATACCCTCAGCAGCTGCGACAGCGTGGTCATAGACGGCGGTCCTGGCTTTGCCCATTATCTCTGGAATACCGGCGACACCACCCGGATGATCACTGTCAATGACAACGACCTGATCCGCCTCACCGTAACCGATGCCAATGGCTGCACAGCCACAGATAGCCTCTTTGCCGAAGTAACTGGCTATTCTCCCACCGCATTTTTTGAAACCAGCGTAGTGGGGGATACCGCCCTGGTCTTTGATGGCACAGAATCATTTGCCGGAACTTCCTACACCTGGGACTATGGCGATGGCAGCACAGGCACCGGGCAGATCAGCAACCACACCTATGCCAGCAACGGCAGCTACACCGCCACCCTCATCGTGAGCAATGACTGCGGCAGCGATACCATTACGAAAACGGTGATCGTGGATTTCCTTCTGGGCATTCAGGCTCCAGCTTATCTCCAATCTTTGCGGGTATTTCCCAATCCCTCGCAAGGCCTGCTCCACCTCAACGGCGATCTCGATCGCAGCCGTGCCTTGACAGTTCAAGTTCTGGATCTGCGCGGACGGGTGATGTATGCGGAGGAGATCAGGACGAATGGCGCTGCGCTCAGCCATGCGATTGATCTGCCATCTGTGAGCCCTGGTTTGTATTTCCTCGAAATCTCCAGCGATGAAGGTAGCATAACCTTCAAGGTGAGAATAGAATAGACCGTGAGATCATGTTGCTTGTTGTTCCCGATGGCGCTTGCGCTGTCGGGAACAACTGCTTTTGGGGGGAGAAGTGCGGCTTGATCGGAGAGATAGGGCATGCCCTGTTTCTACATTTCGATGCCTGAGGGGAGATGCATGTCGGGGGAGGAAGAACCCACCCCTAGCCCCCATAGCCGTCCGGTTAAGAAAGGTGCGAGTCGCTACGCGTCTCGACGAAGAGCTGGGTCGCGTTGTTTCTACCGAGGTGTCAGCCGCTACGCGCCTGCGTGGAGGGCTTGAATTTGCTATTTCCGACCAAAAGTCGAAGCGCGTAGCGATTCGAACCTCGGTAGAATCAGGT
>JANQTF010000134.1 GCA_030731845.1 Bacteroidia bacterium
GATTGCCGAGCTGCTCTTGAAAGGCTTTTTCACCGTCCTCATTGGCGGTTTCGCCATATATCTTGCCCGAGGGCGGCTCCGGATAGTGAGCATAGAAGGTGCGCTCATGGACCGCCTTGATGGCTCTGTCGAGGGCCTCCTGATAATGATGATATAATTGCGGGGCTGAGGTAGTTGACATAGAGATTTTGTATCGGTATTGTGACTGAATGCAACCCGAACTTAAGCAAAAAGTGCTGGATTTAATGGAAAAAGTGCAGATCCATCGCTTGGCACCCTTGCCGATGTGGCAGGAGGACCAATTGCGGCTTATTCGCTAATATTGGGTTCTGGTCTTTGGTCTTTTATTTATTCACCTACTCATGCTACTCCTATGACACCTGTTCGCAACTTTGCCATGTTCTTGTTCTCCAGCTCGCTGCTCTTGTTTGGCTGCGAAGAAACCTCCTCTACCGCCACAGAAGATGCTCCGGCGGAAAACGAAGTGGTCTGGACCACCTTATTTGACGGAACCAATCTGGATTCCTGGCGCAATTATCGGCAGGACACGATTTCCGATGCCTGGAAAATCGAAGAGGGCGTGTTGGTGATGAGCGGCCCCGGTGCCGGCGACATCGTCACCAAAGACGAGTATGAGTCCTTTGAATTGGAACTGGAGTGGAAAATCTCAGAGGCAGGCAACAGCGGCATCTTTTTCCATGTGGCGGAAGCCGATTCTCTCGGAGCCGTTTATGCTACCGGACCGGAGATGCAGATCCTGGACGACGAGCGCCACCCCGATGGCAAACTGCTCACCCGTCGCTCGGGTGCCAACTACGACATGCAGCCTTGTGCAGTTGTTACTGTAAAGCCTGTGGGTGAGTGGAACAAGGTGCGCCTGATTGTGAATAACGGTCACGTGGAGCATTGGCTCAATGACCAGAAAGTGGTGGACTATGTGCTGGGCAGCCCCGAATGGCAGGCAGAATTGGCCAAGAGCAAATTTGCCGATTGGTCGGCCTATGGCCGCGCGGGTAAGGGCCACATTGCCTTGCAAGACCATGGCGACCTGGTTTGGTTTCGCAACATCAGGGTGAGAACCTTGTAAAAGCTGGCTGAGAAGCCACCATGATACGATATGGAATTATCAACGATTTTGGGCGCGGTAGGGGTAACAGGTATCCTTGCCGCGTACCTGTTGAATGTCATGAAAAAGCTGGACAGGGAGGATTCTCTCTATCTGTGGCTCAATGCGGTGGGCGCGGCCTTGGCTTGTGCCTCGTCGGTCATGATCGGCTCGGTGCCGTTCACCATTTTGGAAGGCACGTGGGTAGTGGTGTCTTTGGTGGGATTGTGGAAAAAAGCATGAATACAGGAAGATCGTTAATTCTGGTCAGGTAAGACATTGTGAATTCCCCAGAATAATCCCAGTGCATTTACCGCTTCTCCAAATTGATCTCTGGACACAGGTTTGGTTACAAAAGCGTTGATTCCCAATTCGTAGCATCTGCGGACTTCTGGCGAATTCTGGGTAGAAGTAAGCACAACAACTGGGAAGTTTCTGGGTTTGCTCGTGTCATTATGTAATATCTCTAAGGCTTCAAGTCCAGATACAAGGGGCATCTTGAGGTCGAGGATCACGAGTGCAATATCCATGGTGCCATGTTCATCTAAATAATCTAGAAACTCCTGGCCAGTTTCGAGCCACACAATGGGGTTAGCCAGGGGAATCGCGAGGAGCGTTCTCTTGGTCATATCGGCATCTAATTCATCGTCCTCTACCAGGATGATTTTCTTGAAGGTAGTCATGGTTTTTTGGGATTAGGAATGGTAAATGAAAAAGTGGCGCTTTCGCCGAGCACGCTATCAGCCTCAATGCTGCCTTTGTGCAGATCAAGCAATCGTTGCACATTGGCAAGTCCGATGCCCGTGCCCTCAAATTCTCGCTGTTTATGCAACCGTTGAAACACCTCGAAAAGCTTTGATTTGAATCGTGTGTCAAAGCCTGCGCCGTTGTCTTGGATGGTGAATTCTACATGGCCGGGGAGTTTCTTCCCAGAAATGGAAATCACTGGTTTCTCCTTTTTGGAGGAAAATTTAACCGCATTGGAGATCAAGTTCAGGAAAATTTTATCCACCATCCGAGCGTCGCCATAGATAGGAGGGAGTTTGCCTATGTTCCATTCAATTCCATTTTTCATGGTATCTGCCGAAAAAAGCGCTACGATACTGGCGACTTTTATATTCGTATCTATCCAGATCAGGTTCAATTCATGGCTCCTGCTTTTGGCATAATCAAGCAGTTCGTCGATCATTACGCCAAGTCTGCGCGAGGAAGAGATGACATGGGAGAGCGAGGTTCGCTGGGACTCATTCAATGACTCAATCCCATCCTCTGCGATCATACCGGAATAAGCATCAATGTGCCGCAAAGGTGCCCGAAGGTCATGAGAAACGGTGTAAATCAGTTGCTCCAGTTCATGATTGACCTTAAGGATGGCCTGCTCTTGTTCTTTTTGGGTAGTGATGTCCTGGATCATGGCAAGAATCCGTCTTTCCTCTTGGTCTTCGCTGAGAATGGTAGTTACATGAAGACTTGCCCAAATCACGTGGCCATCTTTGTGGTAATATCTTTTTTGAAATTGAATATGATCTTTTTCTCCTGCCATTAGCTGGCCTATCAAGGCCAGGTTATGGGTAAGGTCCTCTGGGTAGGTGAAGTCCTTCCAATCCAAATTGGGGGTGTCCTCCAGCGTATATCCCAACATAGCCACGAAAGCGTTGTTGAGATAAATCAACTCCTGATTGGTTTTGCTTAGGGTGATGCCAACCGGAGACTGCTCTGCCAGGGTACGAAATTTTGCTTCACTACGTCGGAGGGCATTTTGAGCTTGGAACAGCTCCAGAGATGCCCCCAGGGTCTGAGACATCAGCTCTACGATCTTTTGGATTGCTGATAAATTTGTTTGGGAAACAACTTCTTGAGAGGAGAAATTGAGGGTCCCGTATATTTGGTTGTTGACTCTGATCGGTGAACCAACGTAAGACTCCAAAGAAAGCGCTTGGTACACCGGATGCGTTTGAAGGGGAGAGTTGCCAATAGCAAAGTGACAGACCGTTGCTTCCGACTGTACTACTTCTGAGCAAAGGGTGTTTGCTAGTTCAAAATGTTGACCGATGCTGAGGCCCTCAAGGTTGGTGCAGAGCCCCTTCACTTCGTAGTCGTTTCCATCGATTTTGCTGATGATCCCAGTTGGCATACCAAACATCTCTACCCCGAGTGATAGAAAGGCCTGAACCAGCATGTGAGTACTATCAAATCTCTTGGAAGAAAGGATCTGCAATTTTTGTAGGCATTCACTAAAATAGGTCAACTCAGCGGTTTGTTCCGCCACCTCTCTTTCCAAAGATCCGTTAAGACGTTCAAGTTCTTGGCTAGCCTTTTTGTAGGCAGTGATGTCTTTGGTGATTCCCAAATAATGATCTGGCCTGGAAAGTTCCATCTGTAGATTCACCCACTTGAGCCTGCCGTCTGGCATCACGATCCTGAACTCCAGTTCTTCAAATTCACCCTCTGAGAGGAGCCTTTTGTTGGCATCGAGATTCTTTTGACGATCATCCGGATGTATTCTCTCAAAGATTTGTCCAATTACTTTTTGAGGGGAAGCCAGAGCTGGATCAAGCTCATATATGTCAAGTAATCCCTCCGAATAATCGAGAGTTTGGTTATCTGAATGAAGAATCCAGGTTCCGATTTGCCCTACTTTTTCTCCAGCCTGAAGAAGTCGTTGCTGCTGAAGTAGCTGATTTTGCAGGGCAAGGATTTCGGTCACCACCCTTCCTTCTGGGATGAGAAACATCACCTCGCCGTGTTCATCCAGAATCGGATTGATGGAAAAGTCGATAAATTCTGTGTGTCCGGGCAATCCTAATACTTCAACCGAATACCTGACGAATTTTCCTCGCCCGGCCTCCTCCACCGCTGCCCGGAGTTGGTCCTGTGTCTTTTCCGAAATCGTCCACCAACGGCACTCCCAAAATGGTTTTCCCTTCACATCTTGCAGGTCTAGCCCTGCAAAGGAAAGTGCTGTTTGATTGGCATCGAGCACTGTGCCGTCCTTATCTAAAAATCCGATAAAGGAAAATGTGGTATCAAAAATCCCTTTGTAGCGTGCCTCCGAATGTTTAAGCGCCTCTTCTTTTCGATGTAGTTCTTGTTCAGACTCTACCAGTGCATTGATGTTGATGCCGACCCCTCCCGAATATCGTGTGCCGTGACTATCGCGAATTGGGAATTTATAGGACTGAGAATGAAAGGCAGTCCCGTCCCGAAATTTGGCTGTTTCTCTGGCTTCCAGGGTTTTCCCCTCCTCAATCACAAGCTTGTCAAATTTCCGAAACTCCTCTGCCACCTCCGGCGGGTTAATTTCAAAATCGGTTTTGCCAATAATCTCTTCATTTGACCGCTCATAGAAGGTCTCTAGTGCCCGGTTTGCCAGCACATAGCGATATTCCGAATCCTTGATCCATGCGGGCATAGGAAGATGGTCGAGAAAGGCGGTGAACTTCTCTTCAATTTCCTCGGCTTTGATTGCAGACAGTTTGCTATGGGTAATATCCCTAAACGCCCCTACATGGCAGGGGGAGTTTGCCACCTGCCGCACCTGATGGGTGACCCACTTGATCTTGCCATCGGGCATGCACAAGCGAAATTCTTCCTCATCGGGGACTTTCCCTTCTGCAAGTAAGGCGCGGCGTTGCTCATGAAGGTGGATCTCTTCGGGGTGAAACCGACTGAGCGCGAGATCGTCCATGTTTTCAGCGGAAATCTCTGCCCATTCAACCCCAAACAAATCCACGAGGCTCTGAGAAAAATGGGTCTCCCCGGTAAATGGGTTTCGGAGATAATATGCAGCATTTTGAGAAAACTCCGAAGCCAAAAGCAGCTCATGATCTTTGGTAGCTTGCTCTTGTGCCAACATAAGGTCTTGCACATCGGCCAAATAGCCGCCGAGAAGTGGGTGCTCTGCCGTACCAAGGTTCTTTCCTACGATTTTGATCCACCTGATGGCATCACCTCGGGTTTTCCATCGGAAGGTATGCCGAAATTCAGTCGAGGTTGATAAGGCGCTTT
>JANQTF010000135.1:0-1677 GCA_030731845.1 Bacteroidia bacterium
GTAGGCGCTGCTCTTCTTTTTCGCGTTTGAGGGCTTCGCGCTCAATTTCGAGGTGGCGCAGCCGCCGCTCAATTTCGTCGAGTTCCTGCGGCAAAGAGTCCGTCTCCAGCCTCAGCTTGGCTGCCGACTCGTCGATGAGGTCGATGGCCTTGTCGGGCAAAAACCGATCGGTGATATAGCGATCTGACAGCTCCGCCGCTGCGATGATGGCCGCATCGGTGATGCGCACGTGGTGGTGCACCTCATAGCGTTCCTTCAAGCCCCGGAGGATGGACACCGTGTCTTCGACACTTGGCTCAGCCACCACCACGGCCTGGAATCGGCGTTCCAGCGCTTTGTCCTTCTCGATATACTTTTGGTATTCGTCGAGGGTCGTGGCCCCGATGGCGCGCAACTCTCCTCTTGCCAAGGCTGGCTTGAGGATGTTGGCGGCATCCATGGCACCATCGGCTTTTCCGGCACCCACGAGGGTGTGGATCTCGTCGATAAATAAGACGATGCTGCCTTCGGCATCGACCACTTCCTTGACCACGGCTTTGAGGCGTTCTTCAAATTCGCCCCGAAACTTGGCCCCCGCGATCAATGCGCCCATGTCGAGCGAGAAGATGGTCTTGGACTTGAGGTTTTCGGGCACATCGCCCTGCACGATGCGGTGGGCAAGGCCCTCGGCAATCGCGGTTTTTCCTACGCCGGGTTCGCCCACGAGGATGGGGTTGTTTTTGGTGCGGCGAGACAGAATCTGAATCACGCGGCGGATCTCTTCGTCGCGCCCGATGACCGGATCGAGCTTGCCTTTGCGTGCCGCATCGTTGAGGTTGCGAGCATATTTTTGCAGGGCGTTGTATTTCGCCTCAGGATTCTGGTCGGTGACCCGCTGCCCGCCACGGACTTCTTCCATGACCTTGCGAAAGGCTTTTTCCGAGACGCCCAGCTCTTTGAGTTGCTTGCCCACGCTCGTGTCTGATTGCACGAGGGCCAGCACGAGGTGCTCAAGCGACACAAACTCATCGTTGAGTTTTCCGGCTTCCTGATTCGCGGCTTCTATGATTTTATGCATATCGGAGCCGAGGTATTGGCCACCGGTTGCGCCACTCACTTTGGGATAAGCAGCCAGAATCTCACCGAGTTTTTGCTCGAGAAATGGTAGGTTTACCCCGAGTTTTTTCAGCATGAAAGGAATCACGCTGTCTTCTACGTTCAGCAAAGCCTGAAGCAGGTGTCCAGCTTCGATGGACTGCTGCTTGTTGGCTTTTGCCAGGTCGGCGGCCTGTTGCACAGCCTCCTGGGCTTTGAGGGTATAGTTATTGAGGTTCATTGTTGCGTTTGTTGACAGCAAAATCAGAAAAGATGAGCTTCTCTATTTCGCCAAGGTTGATGTTGTTTCCATGATTTACTCCTGTAACATTCACCACCATAGACAGCCCCGATGGACTGGTAGCGGATGCTGATTTTAGGTACGAAAGAAAGGATCAAACATCTCGCCAGATCCAAAATGAGCCATTCTGACAGGGTTGGATTTTGCTTTTATGCCGAATTGGCATCTAAGTTCAAGTCCGGCCTGAATATTCGTCAGGAGGGAGAGGAGTCAGAAAGTAAGGGGGTCAGAAATCAGACATGATAAAAAAAGCGTAGCCGCGGGTCTTGCGCCCGCGTCGAGAAAAGCGCCCGCTTCGAGAA
>JANQTF010000135.1:1777-5098 GCA_030731845.1 Bacteroidia bacterium
GAGAAACCTGCCACTCCCTTTCGTCGCGATCTCCGGTCGTGGCAGGTTGGATACCGGGCGGAAGATGCTTACTTTTTGATTCACCCAAAATCCTCCCCCATGAATCAATCGAGACGAACATTTCTGAAACAAGGTGGCCTCCTTGCCGGTGGCTTGATCGCCGCTCCTGCCCTCTTGGCGCGATCCGCGCCGAGCGACACCATCAGGGTGGGGCTCATCGGCTGCCGAAATATGGGGTTTGGCGACCTCTCCAACTGCTTGCAGCAAGAAAACGTGATCTGCGGTGGCCTCTGCGACGTGGACGAAGAGGTGCTCATGCGCAGGGCCAAAGACATTGAAGAAACCTACGGCATCAAACCCCCACTGTATCGCGACTTCAGGAAGATGCTCGAAGATCCCGAGCTCGACGCCGTGGTGATCGGCACACCCGACCATTGGCATTGCCTCATCACGATCATGGCTTGCGAAGCCGGAAAGGCCGTGTATGTAGAGAAGCCGTTGGCTAATTCCATTGCAGAGTGTCAGGCCATGGTATCAGCAGTGCGCCACCACGGCAGCATTGTGCAGGTGGGGCAGCAGCAAAGAAGCGGACAGCACTGGCAGGATGTGGCGGCTTATGTGCAATCGGGCAAGCTGGGCCAAATCAGAAGGGTGATGGTTTGGGGAAATTTTGCCTATGGCAAAGGAAATCCCCGCATTCCCAATGAAGCTGTGCCCAAGAATCTCGACTACAACCTTTGGCTCGGGCCATCCGCACACATTCCCTACAACCCCAACCGCCTGCACGGCGCGTGGCGTCATACCTGGGCCTTTGGTGGGGGCTTGCTCAGCGATTGGGGCGTGCACCTGCTTGATATTGTGCTCTGGACCATGAAATCCCCCGTTCCCAAACGGGTATCCGCCTTTGGCGGCATTTACCAATATCCCAACAACCTCATCGAAACACCCGATACCCTCGACGTGACCTGGGACATGGGAACCTACAACCTCACTTGGTCTCATGTAGCTGGCAATGAACTGAAGCAGTTTGGCAGAACCTACGGAATCGCGTTTATGGGCGCCGATGGCGTGCTCGTCGTGAATCGCCAAGGCTGGGAAGTGCAGGCGCCCAACGGTGCCGAATCAGATTTGCTCAAGCCTTTCGAAGTGGGAAAAGACAGCAATCACCTGGCCCATGCAGCAGATTTTATCCAGGCAATGCGAGAAAATCGCGATCCGATTTGTAACATTGAAGCTGGTCGCGATGCGGCAGTTCTGGCCCAATATGGCATCGTCGCTCTCCGCAGCGGACAGACGCTGACCATGGGCGACGATCCCTATGACTTATCACATCAGCCTGATGCACAGGCATTTGCCAAACCCACCTACCACAGTGGCTGGACATTCCCCCACTGGTAAAAAACCCATTATGAAATCATTCTCTACAACCTTGGTGCTAGCTGGAACTTTGGTCCTGGCTCTCGCTTGTGAACAAAGCCCTCCGAAGGAGGAAGCATCCGCCTACCCTACCACGGGCAGCATAGAGCGCCTCGATCCCGCGCTTGATGCGATCATCGCACCCGGCACTTCGATAGAAGTCCTGGCCGACAGCTTTGTGTGGTCAGAGGGCCCCGTTTGGATCGGGGATGAAACCGGATTTGTGGTGTTTTCTGATGTACCGTCGAATGAAGCCTTTCGCTGGAAAGACGGCGAGGGACTTTCCTCCTACCTGAATCCTTCTGGCTACACAGGCCCCGAGCGCGAAGGCAGCACCGAAGGTTCCAATGGCCTCACCCTCGACCTTGAGGGCAATCTCGTGCTGTGTCAGCATGGCGACCGCAGGGTGGCACGGATGCTCGCATCGACAAGTTCGCCCGAACCAAGCTACGAAACCATTGTGGGCGAATATCAAGGCAAGCGATTCAACAGCCCCAACGATGCGGTATTCCGCACAGATGGAATGCTCTATTTCACCGACCCACCCTATGGCTTGCAGTTTGGACCGAATGACACGCTCAACCGCGAAATCGCTTTCAACGGCGTGTACGCAGCCTCTGCGTCGGGCGAAGTGAGCCTGATCGACTCCACGATGACGCGCCCCAATGGCATTGCCTTGTCACCAGATGAGTCGATTCTCTACGTGGCTAACTCAGATCCGCAAGCAGCCTTGTGGAAGAAATTTACCCGCGATGCCGATGGTCAATATGGACAGGGCGAAATATTTGCGGATGCTACCGATCGTGTGAGCGAGGAAAATAAGGGAATGCCAGATGGCATGAGGGTTCTTTCTAGCGGCGAGGTGATCGCCACCGGGCCGGGCGGCGTGTTGGTGTATTCTGCCGAAGGCAGACTCTTGGGCGTGATTCGCACGGGGCAGCGCACCGCCAACTGCGAAATCGGCAAAGATGGCTACCTCTATATGACGGCTCACATGTTTCTCATGCGCGTGAAACTGGCGAAGACATAGGTCTGTTTCTACCCCGATATATTCCCCAGGAGCTGAGCGGCAAGCCTTTCAGCTCTTGGGGAATTTGCCTTGGCGAATAATCTTGTAGCCCTTTTTCCGGGTTTCCAGGAGGGTAGGAAGACTCAGGCCAAAGAAGAGGTTGGGATAAAAATACCTGGTCATTGTTCTGACATACAACACATTTCCATTCTCGTAGACAGTTCCTTCCATGTTGATAGCGGGATCCCAGCAAGCGGTTGCCCCTACCACAAATCGAGGGGCCACCCTGACCCCAACCAAGAGCCGATAAGAAGGGCTAAAACCCTTGTAAAGCCAGGAATAGCCAGCCGGGCCTTCTACCCAATCCTTGAACCCGACAAGTTGCCCGACATCAGCTGATGCCATCCATCTTTTCTGCTGATAGGTGAGCGTGAGGCCCACCGCCATATGACGGCGATATCGGTAGGTCATATTTCTTCCTTCTGCGGTGAGATGTCCCGCTACTCCCCAGTGAGAATTGAGCATCACGCCTGTCGCTACTCTGGCATAGTACCAATAGTTGAGATTATTCCACGGAGCCGTCACGAAAACCCCATGCAGGTCCAGCATAGGGCGAATCTGAAGCTTTTGCGTGGGAGCTACCTCCTGGGCGCGGAGTGATCCACTTACCGCTAGAAGCACATTCATTATCAGGGCAATACAGAAAATTTTGGGGTAAAAGCCTTTCATAAGTATTCGCTATTGTACAAAAAAGTCAGGGATTCCCTTTACAGGCGGACGAATGGGAAAGCCATTTCGCTGGGCTGTCGCATGGTTATCCTATCGATTTTATCACATCAGTCCTCAATTGAAATTTTCTATCCGGGAAGGAAGGTCTTCAGGTTTTGCTGGATTTG
>JANQTF010000136.1:0-2657 GCA_030731845.1 Bacteroidia bacterium
TACTGGAGCTTCTTCAGTTACAACAGGCTGTGCAGGTGCAGGTTCTTCTGCAACTTCAACCACTTCTGGCTTCGTAGCTGGAGGCGTGGAAGCCGCAACTGGCTCCGAGGTGACGGGCGCAGTAGTTGTAGTTGCAGGCGGTGTGGACGCAGGAGGCGTAACTGGCGTGGTGACTGGCGGCGTAGCCGGCTGAGTCTGTGGTGCTGGTGCCGTGGCTACAGGAGCAGAATTGGGCGTGACAGTCCCATTGAGCAACTCATTATTAAAGACCTGAATCGCTGCATATTCATTGGCACGGCCTCCGTCGCAGGAGATGTCGGGCTTGATTTCAAAATAGACAGAGCGTGGTCCTCCTTTAAAGTCTTCGGTGTTCCACTTGATATTTTTGACAATATCAATGGCCGATTGCATGAAGCAATCATTTCTCCCGGTGAGGGTTTTGGCAGAAAGGACGTATCCCGAGGGATCGATCTTCACTTCAAGGTAGATACGATCTTTTCCGCAGCAGGAAGACTGTGCTTCCATCTGTTCGTAGATGTATCCTTTGACGGTGCTTTGGTTATCGCTGAAAATGAATGTTTTGGTATCGGCCATCAAGGTCGTTACATCCACTCCTCCTTGCGCCCACATGGGAGCAACAGCGGAGAACAATAATCCGAATATCAATATTCGCAGCTTCATGATTCGGTTCAATTATAGTAAAGTACAGAGCTTCAGTTAATAGGAGCAAAAGTTAGCGAAAATTCCATAAGCTCACGCAGAATTCCTGCTAACATTTCCATAAATCGAAAATATCGGGTCAAATAACGGTTCCATTATCTGGCCTGACGTGCTGGGATTCGCAATTTTTTCTTGATTTGTTGCGAAGTGCGGATGGAATCCAGCGTGAATTTATTGTCATCAGGGGCAATTGTATCAGAAATGATTCCATTTCCCCATTCGTGTTCGATCTGCCCAAGGGTGTCGTGTACTTCATTGAGAATGTCTGAAGTCACGAGAACCATCCTCAGAGGCTTGATTCGTGGAATCCCACGAAAATACGCCGAATAATGCCTGCGCATTTCCCGAATACCTACCAGTTCTCCCTTCCACTTCACAGAAAGGTCCAGATGCCTGCGGCACATGGCAACCTTTTCAGAAACGGTGGGTTCTTCCAGTTTTGTACCGGTATTTAAGTAATGATGCATCTGGTTGAAAATCCAGGGATTTCCAATGGCACCTCTGCCAATCATAATTCCGTTTACATCCGGATATCTTTCCCGCATTTCTGCGGCTTTTTCCGGTGTATCCACATCTCCATTCCCAAATATCGGGATTTCAATGTCTGGATGAGCAGCCACTTCCTGAATCAACGTCCAGTCGGCTTCGCCTTTATACATCTGCTTTCGGGTGCGGCCATGAATCGACAGCGCCTTGATTCCCGTGTCCTGCAGTCTCAAGGCAACTTCTACTATTCTGATGGTCTTCTCATCCCAGCCTAGTCGTGTTTTGACTGTAACAGGCAAATGGGTCGAATTGACAATTTCTCTTGTCATTCGCTCCATCTTATCTATATCCTGGAGAATTCCGGCGCCGGCGCCTTTGCAGGCAACTTTTTTGACTGGACATCCATAGTTGATGTCCAGAATCTCAGGCTGCGCCTGTTCTACGATCTTGGCGCATTGGCGCATAGACTCAATTTCGTTGCCAAAAATCTGAATCCCTACAGGCCTTTCTGCATCATAGATGTCCAGTTTGTCCACAGACTTGTCTGCAAATCTGATCAGGCCTTCCGAACTAATGAATTCTGTGTATACGACATCCGCTCCGTTTTCTTTACAAAGAACACGGAATGGCGGATCGCTAACATCCTCCATCGGAGCCAACAATAATGGATACTCCCCTACTTCAACTGGTCCAATCTTCACCATATCTGTGATTGAGCATCAGAATCGAAGGATATCGACTTTACATCTGATGAAATTGTAATAGGACAAAGCTACAAAATTCTTGTTGTTTCGAATAATAACGACGTACGATCGGCTCGATTGTGTGTCTTTGCCTCACATTCTCCTGCATAAATTCTCAGAGAAGGTTATGAGACAAGCCTGAACCTTCTAACTTTGATCAGGCGAAAATGATTTGAATGACTGAACAACCTCATATTTTCAGAAAAATACTGCGAGAAAATCCTGGCTATGGATTTTTGCTGGCATTTGTCCTCTATCTGCTGTTGCAGATGATACTGGTGGGATTTATCGCGCCGCTGTTGGGGAATCTGTATGGCCTGGATTCTGAAGCTGTTGTTGCCATATTTTCCGGTGATTTGTCTGTTTCGGAGCATGCTCATCACTTTTTCAGATTGATTCAGTTTCTGAATCAGGTCTTGACCTGGGGGCTGGTGGCCATCCTGATGGCTTATTGGCTGGGGTCGATGAAGCACTCCCTTTCACTTCGGCCTCCAAAGCCAGGCTGGTTGCCCGCTTTGGCAATTGTAACAATGGTGGTGTCGATTCCCTTTGTACAATGGACTTATCTGCCAGAAAGTGTACTGGATCTACCGGATAGATTTTCTGGCTTGGAAGAAATGATGAAATCTCAGGAGCAACTGGGGCAGGAAACGCTCATGGCGCTGTTTTCGGTGAAAGGTGTTGTGCCCTTGCTCGCTAATCTGGCGG
>JANQTF010000136.1:2667-4508 GCA_030731845.1 Bacteroidia bacterium
GCTACATGCTTGGTCACGTCAGAAGCAGGTGGAATGTTCATCTTTCGGTCTGGGTGGTTGCGATCATCTTTAGCTTTATACACTTGCAGGCGCTCGGCTTCTTTTCGCGGTTATTGCTGGGGGGATTTTTAGGCTATTTTGTGGTGTATGGTGGCAGTCTTTACAGTAGTATTGCAGCCCATTTTGTGTTTAATGCCACGGCTATATTGGCTCAGGCTTTTGTGGATCCTGCAGAAGTGGAAGCGATTTCTGCAGATGCAGCGAAGCCAGCCTGGTATCTGGCACTGATTTCAGCAGTTCTGACTGCATTTTTACTCAACCGCTATCGGCAATCAGCTGAGGAAGCGACTCCTGATTCTCCCTCTTATGAATAAGAATCTGATTACCCGAATACTTACCGGCCTGGTCGCCGGATCGGTTTCTATTACTGCATTGGTCATCTCGCCCTATGGCGTGTGGATCTTCTGTGCCTTGATTTCCATGCTGGGCCTTTGGGAAATGATGAAAACAAGCGGCGTAGAATCTTCATTTTTGAAAGTTACAGCAATGATAATGGCTGGGATTCCCTGGGTTGTCAACGTCTGGCTTTTGGCCAATCCCAACTCGGGAAGTGTGAAAATGAATACTTATGTGACAATCGGGTTGCTTATTTTACCTGTTTCGGCTTTGGTCGCTCTTTACCTCAAAGATATTAAAGAGCCGATCAGGCAGTTGAGTGTGATCGTGCTGGCATTTGTGTATGTCTATTTGCCTTTTCAGCTGTTTTATGAAATCTCAGTGCCGGAATCAGCCTCAGATTTTCTCTGGCAGTACCCGCTTGGGATCATGCTGTTGATCTGGACACTTGATTCGATGGCCTACTTTGTGGGTAGGTTTTTAGGTAAAAACCTCTTGTTTCCACGCATTAGTCCTAAAAAAACCTGGGAAGGGTCACTAGGGGGTGCAGCATTCTGTCTGGCACTTGGCTATGGATTTACGATATGGATGGATGATGTTTCCTGGAACTGGATGATCGTCGCGGGACTGATAGCCGTGCTGGGACAATTGGGCGATCTGGTGGAATCGATGTTTAAAAGAAGCTTGAACCTAAAAGATTCCGGAAATATTCTGCCTGGACATGGTGGTATTCTCGATCGGTTTGATGGATTTTTTCTCGTTCTGCCATTCGTATTCCTGTATTACTTCCTGTTCTGATTTGATAAATTCGCATTTTTTTTGGCGATCATATAAATGTTTGTTAGTTAATTAATTAACGCTTGGAAATCCCGCCTGCCTTTTTCAATTTTGAAGATAATTCCAGCCTCAACGGCTTCAGAATTACAAATTTGTCAAAAGAATAACGTTTACTCTACATATGGCAGAAGCAAAGGCTCCAGCCCCGATTTCACAAAGACCCAGCGCGAATGACTCCCTCATGGCGCGCTTTAATGAAGCCGCAGATCTGGTCAACCTCGACCAGAGATACCGCGACGTCATGTCTGCTCCTGAGCGAATCACCATTGTGCACCTTCCGGTCAAGCTCGATGATGGTACCACAAGAGTGTTTGAGGGATATCGTGTTGTGCACTCCACTGTGATGGGCCCTTCGAAAGGGGGAATTCGCTATGCTCCCTTTGTGGATCTTGACGAAGTAAAAGCTCTCGCAGGATGGATGACTTTCAAGTGTGCTTTGGTGGGGCTTCCCTACGGAGGCGCAAAAGGTGGAATCACCCTCAACCCGAAGATCCGCTCTACGGATGAACTGGAGCGTATTACCCGTGCATATACCCGAATGCTCAAGGACGTATTCGGTGAGGCTTCTGATATTCCAGCACCGGACATGGGAACCAGTGGTCGTGAAA
>JANQTF010000136.1:4518-5029 GCA_030731845.1 Bacteroidia bacterium
TTCCACGAATACAGCCGGATTTATGGATATACACCTGGTGTTGTGACCGGGAAACCGATTCACCTCGGTGGGTCTAAAGGTCGTGTGCCTGCTACTGGATGGGGCGTGATGCTGAGCACAATGCTGGCGATTGAGAAGCTGGGGATGAATCCAGAAGAATGCACAGTGGCTATCCAGGGATTTGGTAACGTAGGAAGCTGGGCTGCTAAACTTCTGTCTGATCAGGGGTTGAAGATCGTCGCTGTGAGTGATCATACCGGCGGGCACTATGACCCATCCGGAATTGATGTGAGGGCGGCAGTGGCCTGGTTGAAGAAAAATGGGACACTCGAAGGGTTTGAAGGAAGCAGAATCTCAAATGAGGAGGTACTCTGCCTCGATGTCGATGTGCTGGTTCCTGCGGCAATTGAAAACGTTATTACCGAAAGCAACGCGGCTGACATTCGTGCCAAGCTGATTGTCGAAGGTGCCAACGGTCCCGTATCTGCCAATGCAGATGAAATCCTCGACA
>JANQTF010000137.1:0-2264 GCA_030731845.1 Bacteroidia bacterium
CGGTCGTGAGGCTTGTGAGAAAGGGAGGACATGAGCTAAAAATAGGGGTTTTCTTACAAATAAATACTACCTTTTTGCTAAAAAATTTAACAAAAACTACCTGGAAACCAAACGGGCATAGTAAAAAACAACAATCAGCCGAAACCAGATTCCCTGATTTCGGCTGATGTAATTCGTCACAGGTCCAGTCGAAGGGGTTATTCCTTCCTCACGCGTATGACCGCTACTTTCTCGTCGGCGACGACATGAAGCAGATAGAGCCCGGCAGGAAGTCCCGATAAATCGAGATCATAGGTCTGTCCTGAGCTATTTCCAGAGAGCTGAAGGAGTTGCCCCTGAAGATTCATCACCTGCAAGGTTACTTGCTGGAATGAGTTGCCAAGATCCAACTTCAGCACACCAGTAGTGGGGTTGGGCGACAGGCGAATCGTTGCCTGAAATGCCTGATCAATGGCATCAGTGCCGCTCAATGTGTAGCAGCTCGATGTGTCGGAGCAGCCTTCCTGCGACACAATCACAGCAAAACTACCTGCCATCACAGGGGTAAACTCCTGCATGGTAGCCCCAGATACAGGCAAATTCGTCGCGCAATCAATCCACTGGAAACTTGCATCCACAGTATTTGCGCGTGCGGTGTTGCCATCAACCAATGTCACGGAAGTGTCCACAACTGCTTCAGTCACCGTGAGCACAATGGTGGAGTCACAACCATCCACAGTAGCAAATACCTCGGTAAAGGTTCCTGCGCCATCAATTATCTGGGTGCCAAATTGGTAGATTTCATCCGGACAAAGAGTGATCGCATCAGTGCCATTGACTGGCTGTGCCACAGTCAGGACCAAGGTCTCTGTGGTATCGCACCCTCCGGTAGTGGAAGGAAATACCTCTACGTATGTACCAGTGCTTGTGAGAACTTGAGTTCCCAGGAAGACCGTGTCTCCCTGACAGACGGTTATGTCCGTGTTTCTGACAAATCCAGGCGAAAATGTCAGATTCACCGTCACAGTAGAGTCGCAACCATCCTTTGAAGAAAACAGTTCGGTGAATGTTCCTGCAGTTTTGAGCACCTGTGTGCCGAGCACCAAGCTATCGCCTTCGCAAAGATTGACCGGAATCGTTTGGTCAAAGCTGGGTAAAATGGTCACACTGATGCTAGAAGTTGCGGGACAAGCCCCCGGGCTGGTATAGGTAATTGAATATGTACCAGCTGAGCTGACCGATGGAGAAACCAAACCTGTATTCGGATTCAGCCCAAGACCAGCAGGAGTACTGCTGTAGCTTCCACCTTGCGTTCCGGTAATAACGGGGCTGATATCAGGGTCATTTGAACAATATGCCGAACCGCCGGGATAGCTCAGGCTAGCCACATCAGGAGTCAAGACGGTTATGGTGATGGTGGCACAGGCTCCCGGCGTGGTACATCCTCCTTCTCCCCGGACGAAGTAGTTGGTGGTAGTGGCCGGAGAAACTGAGAAGACGCCTGTGGCATTTGAGCTAACCAATGTTCCGCCACAAGTTCCAGAATATAGCCTCCATGACGTGGCATCGTTGAGGTTGCCATTGACTGTAATAGTAGCAGACTGACCCGGACAGATAGAGGTTGAAGGCGCACTTAGGGTAGGCACATCTGGCTCTACACAGGGCACGGTGTAGGTGACGGTGAGTTTGGGCGCGGTGCTACTTCCTGCTTCGCGACTGGCAAAACGCTTGGCGGTTGGGTTGGTCGCTTCATTCCCAATAGCAATCCAACCAAAATTATTGGAAGGATTGGCAAACCATGCCTGCACATCCGTCGTGAGCTGGGCTGAAGTCCAGCTATAGACCCCTGCTCCTGCCACTGAAGTAGTGGCAGATGCAGTCGAAGTAAAATCTCCGCCGGGTGTGGCCCAGTTGGTAGAAGAGAAAAATCTGTGGATCCAGGTCGCATCGTTGGGTTGAGATGCTCCGCCCCCTCCTTGCCCACCACCTGCTACGGAGCTTCCTTCGCCCCAGTCGGCAGTGAGCGTATGAAGAGACACATTGGTCGGACCTGCAATGGTTTGATTCATCGTCATAGTTAGTGTGGCGCTCGTAATGGTCGCACCAACGGGAATTGAAGACGAAATATCAAACTGAAGGACGGCCCTACGAGAAGAACTCACATTGGTATTTCCGACAAACAGATTCGTGCCCGATCCATTGGAGAGGGCTCCGGTAGCCGATTCGTAGAGGGTGTTGTCTTTCGCAGGAAAAATATCAACCGATTGGGCCGATATCTGCATGGG
>JANQTF010000137.1:2364-12888 GCA_030731845.1 Bacteroidia bacterium
GGCAGGGAATTGTAGCAGCTAAGCTGGAGCCAATAGATTCTCAATCATACTAACCCGAGACCAGACCCTATGGTTGTTATCCGTTATTTTCTATAAAAAAAACTAGCCAAGTCCTTCATAAACTCATAAAACACCTTTAGTAGAAGGAATCGAATCATCGCCGGGCACCTTCGCAATAGCCAGTCGAATGGCGCGGGCCACGCCTTTGAAGGTCGCCTCGATCATGTGATGCGCATTTTTTCCGCTTACCCGAATGTTGAGATTGGCGCGGGCGGCATCCGCAAATGACCGAAAAAAGTGCTCCACCATTTCCACCGGAAACTCCCCTACTCGCTCGCCCGGAATATTCGCCTCCCACACCAGAAAGGGCCTCCCAGAAAAGTCCAGCGCGACTTCGGCCAGGGCCTCGTCCATGCTCAGGTTGAAGCACCCATAGCGCTCGATCCCGCGCTTGTCTCCAAGTGCATTTCGAAAGGCTTCGCCCAAAGCCAACGCTGCATCTTCGATGCTGTGATGTGGATCAATGTGCAAATCGCCATTTACCTCTACAGCCAAATCTATCCGGGCGTGTTTCCCAAGCTGATCGAGCATGTGGTCGAAAAAGCCGATGCCCGTGAGGTGATTGGTCTTCCCCGTTCCGTCGAGGTCGAGCTTCACCACGATGTCGGTTTCGTTGGTGCATCTGCGCAGTTCAGCCTTGCGACCCTCAGGACGCAGGAGAAAATCAGCTATGTGCTGCCAGCTATCTGTAGTGAGCACAATTGTCTCTCTGAGTCCTTCGAGGTCCTGACCATGATCTTGTTCATCGCTGCTGAGTCCCAAAAGAATGCCCTTTGCGCCCAGGTTTTTGGCCAGCTGTATGTCACTCAGTCTGTCTCCCACCACCACAGAATTGGCCAAATCATAGTCTCCCATGAGATAATGGCTGAGCAGCGCCGTTCCCGGCTTACGCGTAGGCTTGCTTTCGTGCTTAAAGCTACGATCAATGACCACCTCCTCGAAAGTAATGCCCTCGCTTTCCAGAATCTTCATCATGAGGTTATGCGGGCCCCAAAAGCTCTCCTCGGGAAAGGAATCTGTGCCCAATCCATCCTGATTGGTGACCATGACCCAATGAAAGTCACGGGCCTGCTTCACGCGCAGCATCTGATGGATCGCACCAGGTAAAAACGCCAATTTTTCAAATGAATCTACCTGAAAGTCCTCAGGTGGCTCTACAATGATGGTTCCATCGCGATCGAGAAAAAGAATGGGTTTCATGTGATAATCGGTCAAATTCCGGGATTTTTTTACTGGGTTTCTGCTATGAATAAGCTTCAAACATCGGGATCAACTGATCCAGCGCTTCTACGAGCACGAGATTCTCCTGTGGCGTTCCCACCGTGATTCGCAGGCAGTCTTCACACAAGATCACCTTGCTGCGATTGCGCAAAATAATGCCCATGTTAATCATTTCCCGATAAATCCCTTCTGCATCTACCACTTTCACAAGCAGGAAATTGGCATCAGAAGGATAAACCCGCAGCACCAGGGGGTGCTGAGCAAGTTGCTCCGAGAGCCGAAGTCGCCCGGTGACGATGTCATCCACCACTCGATTTTTCTCTGCTTCGAGCGCGAGGGCTTCGAGGGCCTTTTCTTGGGTGAGGGCATTCACATTGTAGGGAGCTTTCACTTTATTGAGCAGGCGAATGAGGGAAGGGTGAGCAAATGCCATTCCGAGCCTGAGAGCTGCAAGCCCCCATGCCTTGGAAAAAGTCTGCATGATGACCAACTGCGGATAGGCACTCAGCCAACCCATCACCGACTGATCGGGCGCGAAGTCGATATAGGCTTCGTCAACGACTACGAGGCCGGGTGCGGCATCCACAATGGCACGAAGGACAGTCGGGTCGAAGCAGTTGCCACTGGGATTATTTGGCGTGCAGAGAAACACGAGTTTAGGCTTGTGCTCGGCCATGGCCGCCAACACAGCTGGCAGATCCGGCTGAAACGTCTCGGTAAGCGGCACCGAAATCGTTTCCACGCCGTGGATATCGGCGCTCACCTGATACATGCCGTAGGTGGGTGGCAACAGCAATACTTTGTCTTGCCCCGGCTGACAATACACGCGGTAGAGCAAATCAATGGCTTCATCGCTGCCATTGCCCAGAAAAATCTGCTCGGGGCTCACGCCTTTGATCGCAGCGAGTTTTTCTTTGACAGCATGCTGTAGCGGATCAGGATATCGATGCCATTCTCCGCCAATCACCGGGCCATAGCTGTTTTCGTTGGCGTCGAGAAAGACATGTGCCTCGCCTGAAAATTCATCTCTGGCACTCGTGTATGGCTTGAGGCCCAGGATGTGGGGCCGGGCAAGCTGCTCTGGAAGGCTGGGTGTTTCCATTATTCCTATTTTTTCAGAGAATGTTCAATTCGATTGTTGATCCAGGCGAATGGTGACCGCGCGGGCGTGTGCCTGCAACTGCTCCGCTTCTGCCATGATGGCCACGATGGGGCCAAGAGCCGTCAAGCCTTGGTGCGTAATTTTCTGGAAGGTGACTTTTTTCACAAAACTATCGAGCGAAACGCCGCTGTAAGCCCTGGCGAAGCCATTGGTTGGCAGGGTGTGGTTGGTGCCGGAGGCATAATCGCCAGCGCTCTCGGGTGTGTAGTGTCCCAAAAACACAGAACCCGCCTGGGTAATTTGTTCCCCCATTTCCTCATCCTTCTCCACAGACAAGATCAGGTGTTCGGGGGCATATTCATTCACCACTTCCACCATCTCCTCTCGGCTGCGCATCACGAGCACCCGCGAGTGTGCGATGGCGTCGGTGGCCATGTCGCGACGCGGCAAGAGGGCGAGCTGCGCATCCACTTCAGCGACGATGTCGCGAGCCATGGCCTCCGAATCGGTGATGAGCAATACTTGGCTATCGCTGCCATGCTCGGCCTGGGAGAGCAGGTCTGCCGCGACAAAGGCGGGATGGGCGCTGCTGTCAGCCACCACACACACCTCAGAAGGGCCCGCCGGCAGATCAATGGCGATGCCGTCGCGGCTCACGAGCTGCTTGGCAGCGGTGACGTATTGGTTGCCAGGGCCAAAGATTTTATCTACTGCCGGAATGCTTTCGGTGCCGAAGGCAAGGGCAGCAATGGCTTGTGCTCCGCCTACTTTAAACACCTGCTTGATTCCCAGCAACCCTGCTGTGTAGAGCATCGCTGCTTGCACCGTGCCGTCTTTGGCTGGAGGCGTGCAAAGTACAATGGTTTCACAGCCAGCGAGAATGGCGGGCACGCCTAGCATGAGAATGGTAGAAAACAGCGGAGCTGTGCCACCGGGAATGTAGAGCCCCACCCGTCGGATGGGCAGACTTTTGCGCCAGCAAGTGACGCCGGGCATGGTCTCAATAACTTGTATCGCCTCGCGCTGCGAGGCGTGAAATCGCTCAATATTGGCTCTTGCCTGCCCGATGGCGGCTTTGAGCGCTGGGGAGAGCATGGCCTCGGCTGCGGCAAACTCCTGCTCGGTCACGGCGAGTTGGTCTAGCTCCACGCTATCAAAGCGGGCAGTAAACTCCTTGAGGGCGGCGTCGCCGCGATTGCGCACGGCAGCGAGAATGGGCTTGACCCGGTCATCGAGGTCTTCGCTGGCAATCACAGGCCGGGCGAGAAGCTCAGGCCAGCGATTTCTGTCGGGAAAGGTGATGATCTCCATGGCTACAAAATCATTTTTTCAATGGAAGAAACCAGAATCCCCTCAGCGCCAGCTTCCTTGAGCTGATCAATGATGGGCCAGAAATCGTCTTCTTTCACGACGGTATGAATGGAGCTCCAGCCTTCTTCGGCCAGGGGCATCACGGTAGGAGACTTCATGCCGGGCAGAATGTCGGACACAAGCTTGATGGAATCATTGGGTACATTCATGAGAATGTACTTGTAGCTCTGGGCTTTGAGCACGGCTTTGATGCGAAACATCAGGCGATCGAGAAGGGCTTGCTTTTCGGGCGAAAGTCCTTTTTGGGCAATCAGAACCGCTTCGGACCGGAAGATCACTTCCACTTCTTTGAGGCCATTTGCCAGAAGGGTGGAGCCACTGCTCACAATGTCGCAAACGGCATCTGCCAGACCGATGCTCGGGGCGATCTCCACCGAGCCGCTGATGACGTGGATCTCGGCAGTGATTCCTTTTTCGTCGAGAAACTGCTGAAGCAACACGGGATAGGAAGTGGCGATGCGCTTTCCCTGGAGAAACTCCGGGCCAGTGTAGGTTTCTTTTTGGCGAATGCCGATGCTAAGCCTGCAACGGGAGAAGCCCATTCGCATGACGATATCTGCGGTTTCGCTTTTTTCAGCTAATACATTTTCTCCTACAATTCCAATGTCTGCCACGCCTGAGGCCACATACTGGGGAATGTCGTCGTCGCGGAGATAGAGAAACTCCAGCGGAAAATTGGTGGCTTTAGATTTGAGTTTGGCCTTGTTTTGAGAAAAGGAAATGCCACATTCCTCAATCATTCCCAGGCTTTTTTCACTCAAACGCCCGGATTTTTGTATGCCTATGCGAAGGATATTGTCCAAAATAATAATCCATTAACAACATGAAACGAAGCTGGCGCAGCTTGTTTGCCACATCCAACCAAAAAAGAAATTTCTCTGAAAAAAAACAGGAATATCGGTGCAACACCGCGTGGGTCGATATGACAATTATTTCCTCCGTGGGGAGGAATGGTGTACGTGATGACCCACGACATGCCAACTGAAAACCCCGGGAAGGGTTTCGGAAGAGAGAAGATATGATGAGTTGGCGTTCATGCGGCGCAAATATGCGGGAGGCTGGGGAAAAATACAAGGAGGATGAGAGAGAAGTTCCAACAAAAGTGTTTGTGTGAGACATTCAAGCGACCACAGGCTCTCTTTTGTTGGTGGCCCCTCTGCTCCACCACCACATCATCAGCACGAGCAAGCCCATGGAGCCAAGGAAGAGCTCCCACCAGGGAAAGCCCCGATTGACTTCGAGGGGAATTTCGCCGCCATCGCCAATGAGCACCATGCCCGCCCAGTAATAGGGATGCGCCTGAAAATCAGGAGATTGATCGAGCCATTCTGCATGAGAAAGCTGTAGCGACTCCGCGCTTCGCTTTCCGAGTTTCAGCTGCTTGAAAAAGGTGGCGCTGAGCGCCGCAGCAGCCTCGTCGTCGGTTTGCCAAAGGCTCGCCATCACGCGCCGGGCACCGCTATACTGGAAAGCACGTGCCAGGCTCATCACCCCTTCGCCGCGAAGCAGGGGGCCTTTGCCTGTTTGGCAGGCACTGAGGATGGCCAGCGGACTGTGAAGCGATAGCCCCAGAATCTCCGAGGCGTAGAGCACCCCATCGCTACTATCCCCTTCTGCGGCAAAATACAGGCGGCTGTTCATCAGATTTTGCTCATCAGCTAGGGCGTGGGTGGCGAAGTGAAGAATCATCGGTTCATCATCAAGGCTGCGCAGGGCCGCTTCTGTGGCTTGATTATCCAAGAATTCTTCTCCCTCCAACAGGAAAGCCGCTTCTTGCACTTCTTCGCGGTTGTGGATGAGTGGCTCCAGGGCAGATCGGTCTGCGGGTCCGTTGGCTGATCCGAAGGTGGGGGCAAAGCCTGCATAGCCGCTCCGATCCTTTTCATGATAGCGAGACCCTACCCACAATTCTGCGGCATTGAGATAGCTGAAAGCATGATCTTTGACCAGAAAAGGCCAGTTGCGATAGTCGCTTCCCTCGCTATCAGTGACGAGCAAGCTGGCAAAAGGCAGATAGCCGAGTGGTCCGTCAGGAATGACAATTAGTTCCTCCATGTCGGCAGATAACCCAGGCAACAGTATCGTGGTTAGCGAGGCTGGAAGCGAGGCGTTCATCTCTTGACCTTGTTTTGGAGGACTTGAAATGAATAAAACCCACCGGTCAACTTGATCTGTAAACGCTTCGGTTAATGCTACCGTGAACAACTCAATCTCCTCTTCTGCAAGCCTGAAAACAAACAAGGACTCTTCTCCCCAGAAATAGCTGTAGATAGCTTGCTCGTCGAGGAGTTTGTCCCAAACGAGATCCAGAGTTGGCGCCTGTGGTTGGTTTCTGAGGGCATAATAGTCAGGATAGTCTTCGGCTAAGGTGGCGAGGAGCTTGCGATATTGCTCAGTAAATTCAAATGTTTGTTGAGCGACTGCGCTCTTTTCGTCGCCTTCGAGGCTCTGGTATTGAGACTCAAGATAGGCGAGCTTTTGCCTGAAGTAGCGCTCTTGTTGCACCAAAGAATCGGGAATGCCACCGAAGTGAATGGCATCTACGCTTCTGAGGTGATCGCGAAGGTTATTGGCTTTACAGCGATCAGCCAGGAGCCATGCTTTCTCGAGGTATCGAATTTCCTGCGTGTTCTGAAAGAGCATATTTGCTGTCTCAATCGCCGATTCAAACAACGGCAGATTGCTTCTGATCAGGTTTCCGCGAGATTGTTGGGCGAGATAATAAGTTCTTTGGCTGTCAATGAGGGAGATAGCGGCTTCAAAACATCCGAGTGCGGCGGACAGATTTTCTGGCGAATGCTGCTCCAGCAGGGTATTGCCCTGCTCCTGAAGAAGCTGGATCAGGTGGATCTGGGTCCAGTTGCCGAGAACCTCTGCGGGGGGATTCCACGAAAAGGGAAGGTCGGGCAAATAGGTCTCCCATGCTTGTTGGTGCAGATACATGGCCGAATCCAGATTTGCTGCCTTGCGCCAGGTGACCGCCATCTCAACGAGGGTTTCGGCTTCTCCGGGCAGGTTGTCGATGGTGGCGAAAATGTGACGGGCTTTGCCCAGGTTTTCGAGGGCAGCGCCCCATTTGCCAAGTTTGTTGTCAATTGCAGCGAGCTGCTGTAAGGCAAATCCACTCCTGAGAGATTCGGTGCCGTTGAAGGTATTGGAGAGGGTAAGCGCTTCTTGAAAAGCCATTCTCGCAGAATCCAGGCTTCCGCCCTCCATCATCAAGTCGCCAAGTTGGATATATTCGGTGATGAGCTGTGGGGAATTGGCTCCAAAGAGGGCCTTGTTGAGGGTTAATGCCTCCTGAACCAGCTTTTTTGCTCTCACTGGATCTCCGATATGCTGATAGGCCACGCTGCGCTGAGAAGCGATATAGGCAGCATTTTCCGCTGATAGCTCAGGGTATTGCTTCATAAAAGCCTCTCCTTGATCGAAATAGCGCAGGGCTTCCTCATAATCTTCTACCACAAGCAGGGAAGCCCCCATGTTGAGCAGGCCATTGAGCTGAGACAAAGGGGGAAGCTGATCGAGGAAGGGAAGATTTTTTCGGTGGGTCTCTACGGATTCCCAAAAGAGTCCGGTTTCGCCATAGAGAACGCCCACATTGGTGCGAATCTGAATAATCTGCGGATGATCGGGCCTCAAGAGGCCTTCGAGCAGGGTGAGCGAGGTGCGATAGTGTGACAGGGCCTCATCATACTCTCCGAGATAGGTATAGATGATGCCGAGGGTATTTTCGCAATGGGCCAGGGCAGGGGATTCAGGATTGTTCCAATGGAGATAGAGGTCACGGGCTTTTTGAGAATTGGCCAGGGCGGTGGGCAAGTCTCCGGCATAAAAATGAGCTTGTGCGAGGGCGTCGTAGGCCATGCCCTGCATGGAGTCGGCATCGGGAACAATGCGCTCCACGTCAGCGACGAGGTCGCTGAGGCGGGCAATTCCGGTGGGAAAATCTCCTTTTCTCACCGCAATATTTCCCAGCTCACGCCGGGCAAAAAAGATGGCCTTGTGCATGGAATCTATCTGCCCGGTGAGGGCGATCACACTATCGAGGGTGGCAATGGCTGCTTCAAACTGGAGCTGCGAAGAGAGATATATCCCTACTTGACGCGTAGCGGAGGCCCACAATTCGAGATCCTTTTCCTGCAAGGCAAGAGCCTGGGCCGTCCGAAAGATGCCATAGGCTTCCGCGCCTTTTCCATCATTGAACAGGGCAACTCCTTGCTCCAACATGGCCGCCGCCGGCGAAAGATCCTTGCTTTCTGGATTGGGCATTTGGCCTCCAAACAAAACAAACAGGAGGATTCCCGAAAGCAGGAACAAAACTGAAACAAAATTTTTCGAGGTTTTTTGAACCATAGCCATTAACCAATTCGATGATTTCCACATACCTACTTAACATATATGTTGCTCCGACAATACCACAAGTTACCAGTTTCTATGAATCCTACCTTCTCTACCATTACACAACATACCGAAAATCACGGTATCGACTGGCCGGCATCCCCCTGGTCCATTTTCTTTCTTTCCAAAAATAAATTTTTCTGTGTGAGGAGGTAGGATCAAGAAACTTAGGCAAATCCTTCTATTTTCATACTGTGGTTACGCCTTCCGACATTCATCCCTAAATTCCTGATAGCATGAAACTTACGACCCTAATCATCTGCCTTTTCTTTGCCTGCAATTTTGCCGCGGGCCAGACTGGGATTCCCGTTGCGCAAATGACTACCTGCGACAATCTGGTTTCGCAGTTTCTCACAAAATATGACATTCCTTCCGCCACATTTGCGATGGCCAAGAATGGCAAACTCGTCTATATGCGGGCCTTTGGCCATGCCGATCTCGCCAAAACTGAGCTGACTCAGCCCCACAATCTTTTCCGAATTGCCAGTTTGTCAAAACCCATTACTTCCATCGCTGTGATGAAACTGGTGGAAAATGGCCAGCTTTCTCTGAGCGCCAAAGCTTTTGGACCGGGTGGAATTCTCGAAAACCATCCCTACCTCAGCACCGTGACCCCTACTGATCAGCGAATCTATGACATCACTGTGCAGCAACTGCTGGAGCACAGTGCTGGCTGGAACCGCGACATCAGCTGCGTGCCCAGCCCCACCACTCCTTATCCGTGGAATGCCGGGAGTTGTGACCCCATTGGCTTTCCGCTACACGTGACCCAAACCCTGGGTGAGCCAAATCCAGTCACAGAAGGCATGCTCATCCGTTTTCTCATGCAGAAAGGCCTGAATTTCGCCCCTGGAACTCAATACGCCTATTCCAACATCGGCTATCTGGTATTGGGAGAAATCATCGAAGCGGTGACGGGAAAAAGCTACGAAGAATATCTCACAGAGGATATCTTCGCCCCTATCGGCATTTGTGACATGCACATCGGCAAGAATTTACTGGCAGACAAACAAGAAAGAGAAGGGGAATATCATGGCAATGGCTACACGGCGCCAAGCCTCTATGGAAGTGGCGGCAATGTGCCGTGGGAATATGGCGGGTGGAACCTTGAAGCTATGGACGCTCATGGGGGCTGGATCGCCACGGCCCGCGATCTCGTGCGCTTGCTCACTGCCGTGGATGGCTTCAGCACCCGACCCGATATTCTTTCCGCCAGCACCATCGCCACCATGTCCACTGCCTCCGCTAATCAGCAATATTATGCGAAGGGATGGTCGGTCAATGGGGCCAATCATTGGTGGCACACCGGAGCCCTCGATGGCACTGCAAGCATCTTTGTGCGAACCAACAACGGCTACACCTGGGCCTTGATCCTCAATAAGCGCATCATCGATAACCGGTCCAATCAATTTTGGGCTGACCTGGACAACCTGCCCTGGAGCTGTGTGAGCCAGACTTCCACATGGCCCACACACGACTTCTTTGATGTGCCCAGCCAAAACTCATTTGATATCAACTTCAATGGCGTGAGCAACAGCTCTATCGGGGTGAGCTGGCAAAAAGGCAACGGCAGCAAGCGCTTGCTCGTAGCCAAGGAGGGGGCAGAAGTGGACGCTTTTCCCCTGGATGGCGAATCTTATGCAGCAAATGCAGCCTTTGGACAGGGTGATGACCTCGGCAACGGAAACTTTGTGATGAGCAATGACGCCAACAACTCTGTGATTCTCACAAACCTTGACCCCACCAAAACCTATTATTTCCGACTATTTGAGTACAATCAATCGGCAAGCACGGGCAGCAATGCTCTCTACCAACTCTGCGACGTGACGGTGGCAACCGCTACGACTGCCTCGGTAGGCATCGCGCCATCGTTGGAGGCACTCGGAATTCGCGTGTATCCCATCCCAACCCGTGATGTGCTCACCATCGAATTACCGAGCCAAAGCCTCTGTGAGTGGGTGGAGCTACGCAATCTGCAAGGCCAACTCCTGCAATCAGTTGCCATAAGCGGTGAGCGCCAGACGATTTCGTTGGAGAAACATGCTGGCCAGGTATTCCTCTTGTCCTTCTTCAGCAAAGACGGATATCTGGGGAGCGAGCGCGTGGTGAAGCAGTGAGGAAGAAGTTGTTGAATGATTGAATGAGGGAATTTGGGAAGAAAGGTGGCAGTCGCTACGCGCCTGCAAACTCTACGGGTACACTTGGTTCTACCGAGGTTCGAATCGCTACGCGCTTCGGCCTTTGGATAGAAATACAAACTAAAGCTCCCAGCTCAGGCGCGTAGCGACTGACACCTCGGTAGAAAACCGAAGCTAGCTCCCAGCTCAGGCGCGTAGCGACTGACACCTCGGTAGAAAACCGAAGCTAGC
>JANQTF010000137.1:12988-19350 GCA_030731845.1 Bacteroidia bacterium
TCCCAGCTCAGGCGCGTAGCGACTGACACCTTCCTTAACCGAGCTTATAGAAAAATTCCTCCACACAACAGCCATGGCTATTGTGTGGAGGAATTTTTTTTCTGCCAAAAAGGGGAAATTATTTGGCACGAGTCACGGAAAATGGCACCGCGAGTTTGTCCCATAAGATCACGACATTATCGCCATCTACCTCAAACTCCATGGTTTCAGAGGCTGTTTCTGTTGCAACAGGGACCACTTTTGTGCGAAGCACATCTTTGGACTCGTCGTACTGATAAGCACCCCACTGATCTGAGACAGAGTTGAAGATGAGGGTCCAATCGTTTTCGCCAGGGATGGTGAAAAGGCCGTATTTTCCGGCACGTAGTTTTTGATCACCAATCATGACATCGTCTGCTACCTCAAATGAGGTGGCTTCATTGGCTCCGGTTCTCCAGATTTCATCGAAGGGAACAAGCTCTCCCCAGACCTGACGGCCCTTCATGGCAGGTGAGCCATAATTAATGGTCAAGACAACATTGTCCATGGTGCCATAGAGTTGCCTTCTGGGGCTGGCAATGCTGTCGATGATCGTGGAGATCACCGCTTTATTGGCAACAGGAGCCATGGCTTCAGCGTTTTCGATCACAGTCTCTGAATTCACAACAGTCGAAGAACCCGATTCTTCGCAGGCTACAAATCCCAATGCCAACATCAGGCATATAGAAAGAAGATACTTATTCATTTTTAGTTGGGTTTAGTGAAGTGTGCGACAAAATTAGCGAAAAAAAATCCATCCTCTGCGTGTTGTCCGGGCTATGTTTATTGAACATGTTTGAAAACAATAACCTAACCAATCATTGAATGTTAACCTTTGGCCATGCCGCTTCATTCTTGTAGGAGGGAATAAAAGTCCTCTTAAAATGACGATGAGCCATTCTGCATCACCAATACTTTTGCTAGCTTCGGGAATTGGGGCCTTCTGCCATCCCGAAGCGGTAATCTATGGGCGAAAACGAGTTTCAAGTACTGATCACACAGTTGAAAAAAGGCAACGAAGCTGGACTGGCTCAGGTCTATCGGGAAACCAGCCAGTATTGCATTCGGACGCTCATCAAAAAAACCAGCATCCCGACCGAGGATGCCGAAGATTTGCTGATGGATGCCATTCTTATTTTCAGGGAAAATGTGCTTTCGGGCAAACTCTCCACGCTTACCAGCCTGAAGTCCTACCTGTTTGGCATCTGCTGGAACTTGTGGCGAGAGAGAAACCGGGCCCAGGAAAAATGGGCAACTGCTCACAGCGAGATCGAACGACAACTATTTTGGATACAAACCATGGAACACTCTACCGTGAAAGAAGAGGCTGAATCAACCCAGGAGGCCCGTGTCAGAATGGTCACAAAAGCCCTGGCTGACATGAGTGAGCGCTGCCGGAAGCTGCTCACCTACGTGTATGTGGAGGGGCGCTCGCAGCAGGAGATTGCCGAACTCATGGAGTTTGCCAGCGCCAACGTGGTCAAGGTGACCCGCCACCGCTGCTACAAGCAGTGGATGTCTAATATTGAACAAACTCAAGCACGCAACGATGGACAATGATTTGTTGCTCATATCCGATTACCTGGCAGGAGATATTTCTCCTGAAGATCAATCGTTGGTAGAACGCCGACTATTAGAAGATCCGGTATTCGAGGACCAGTTTCAACAGCGAAAGGCGGAGATCGAAATCATCCGTGCGGCGGATCGGGCCAGGGTCAAAGAAGGGCTGCGCCAGCAATTGACGCAGGAAAAAACGCCCATCCGCTTTATGAGCTCATGGTGGATTCCAATAGCCATCGCTGCCAGCATAGCCATTTTCCTCCTGATTCTACTCCCCAACTCCTCCCCCGGCCCACAACAATTGGCCATGAGCTACCTCGAACCCATGCCGATTGCCACAAGCCGTGGCGCTGAGGTTGGCTCTGATGAAAGGCTCAAAAGAGCTTTTTCCCTTTATCAACAAGGAAACTATGCTGCGGCCCTGCCTGAATTGGAAGAACTTCTCGCACAAATTCCCGAAAATGAACAAATTGCCTTACTTGTAGCCAACGCTTATTCCCAAACAGGGAGATTTGATAAATCCATTTCCCTGTATCAGCCATGGGACCACAGCAGTCCATATTGGGATGTAGTGGAATGGAACCTCGCTTTGGCACTTGTGCTGGAAGACAGGCTCAAAGAAGCAATTCCCCTGCTGACACAGATCAGCGAGGGGAATCATTTCAAAGCCAAGCAAGCCGCAAAGCTCCTCAGCGAATTGGAATAAGGGCAGCCTAGGTAAAATACCTAAAGTCGTGTCCGTGTGAAATGCGCAGCAAGGATTCGTAGATGAGGCGAATCACCGCCTCCACATCATCCTGATGGGTCATTTCAACAGTGGTGTGCATGTAGCGGAGCGGCAGGGAAATCAGTGCTGAGGGCACGCCCTGATTGCTGTAGGCAAATGCGTCGGTGTCGGTGCCAGTGGAACGGGAAGCCGCTTCGCGCTGAAAGGGAATGTCATTTTCAGCAGCTGCTTGCTGGATCAGTTTCAACAGATTGTTTTGAACAGCCGGGCCCACAGTTAGGGAGGGGCCTTTTCCTGCTTTCACATCGCCATGCTCGATCTTATCGATCATCGGAGTGGAGGTGTCGTGGGTCACATCTGTGATGATGGCCACATCGGGCTGTATGCGCGCAGCCATCATTTCAGCGCCTCGGAGGCCGATTTCTTCCTGAACAGAGTTGACGATGTACAGGCTGAAAGGGAGCTTTTTGCCATTCTCTTTGAGCAGGCGAGCTACTTCTGCGATCATAAAACCACCCACACGGTTGTCGAGCGCACGACCTACGAAAAACTTCTTGTTGAGGATCGTGAATTCATCCTCATAAGTAATCACGTCACCAACTTTTACCCCAAGGGCTTCCACTTCTTTGCGGGAAGAGCAGCCACAATCGAGAAAAATATTCTTGGTAGAAGGGGCTTGCTCCTTGAGGCCTCGATCGCGAGTGTGGATGGCAGGCCATCCAAATACGGCTTTCACGATGCCTTCGGAAGTGTGAATATTCACGCGCTTGGAAGGCGCAATCTGATGATCAGAGCCGCCATTTCTCACGAGGTAGATAAAGCCTTCTTCGGTAATGTAATTCACAAACCAGGAAATCTCATCTGCATGCGCCTCAATCACCACTTTGTAGCCTGTGCCGGGATTGATCACCCCAAAAACGGAGCCATAAGCATCCACTTCATATTCATCAATATATGGCTTGAGGTAATCCAGCCAAAGCTTCTGCCCAGGACTTTCGAATCCTGTTGGGGAGGCATTGTTGATGTATTTGGCAAGAAAGTCCAGAGAGGCGTTGGTAAGGATGGATTGTTGGGCCATAAAGAAGGATTGTTAGCGCTATTTGTAAGTGGCAAAGAAGGTCGTAACGGGGAATTTGTTTCAAAACTAGAAAAAAAGTCTGCACTTTCATGAACTTTGCGAATATTGAAAATCGCAGAGATCAGCCTTCTTCATCGAGGGATGAATTTTTGCTGGGAAAGTGTCAGGCCATTCAGGCATTCCGCTCCATGAAGAAAAGAATCTGGCTTATTGGATCTATTTGCCTCCTGCCACTGACCGCAGTGCTTTGGTATGGGGCTGGCTCCACCACCCTGCCCAACCGAAGACTCGATCGGCTCACGCGGGCACTGCTCTCTGAGCCCGCCGGGGCACAGCCACCACAGATGGCAATACATCAGCAAGCGGCGGTTCTCGATACACGCGAAGCAGTGGAGTATGCGATGAGCCACCTGCCGGGGGCGATCAGGATTGGGTACCAGGAGCCTGAGCTTAGTATCGTAAGCGAATGGCCAAAGGATACCAATATTCTGGTGTATTGCAGCATAGGCTATCGGTCTGAACATATACAAGATTCGCTTCGTAAGAGGGGATTCACCGATGTAAAGAATCTGTTGGGAGGCATTTTTGCCTGGGCTGAAGCGGGACTGCCCTTAGAGAATGCAGCGGGAGCGCCGACCGATAGCATCCACGGATTCTCGGCATTCTGGGCTTGGTGGACCGATTATGACAAAGTGAGATATTGAGTAAAAAAACGTAGTCATTTCACCCGAACATTTTCTCCTTCCCTTTCGACATCTCGCGATCGTAGGCAAAAATGCTTGTAGAATTCCCCGGAAAAGGTAGATTTGCACCGAAGAGCTTACCAGCCTGCCCGAGTGGTGAAACTGGTAGACACGCGGGACTTAAAATCCCGTTCCCAGTAATGGGAGTGCCGGTTCGATTCCGGCCTCGGGTACCACAAAGTATGTAGCTAGCTGTTTTACAGCTAGCTACATTTTTTTAGCGGGGAGGTCAGGAAATAATATCCTCCAATCGCTCAGACCAATAAGACTTTGAGAAACGAAATCTTGATCCCCCTAACTAGCGCAACACCTCCACGATGCCTGGAGCCCATCGGAAAGATGCCCTGCCTACCAGGCCCAAAAAACTACCTCCACCAAGCCCGATTGAACCAAACAGAAAGCCCGGTTCCCTTTTTCTTTCCCTTTTTTAGACTAATTTCCCTTGTCATTCCTTTTTTCACCGTCATACCCCTCTCTCTGGCTTCTTCCAACGGTATTACCCTTCGTGATCATGATGATGTGAACGGCAAAGTAAGAGTCGCCACACTCTCTCCCGCTGCGGCTACGCGCTCTGTTCGCGGCATTTCTCCCCTCCTTGATCTTCAGTCAGCTGGTATTTCTCTCCAAACACTTGGGGCTGGCACACGGGCTGTTGAAGGCCCCAATATGCTGGAAATCAACGATCTTAAGGTCAAAAATCCCGAAGGACTCAAAACCAATCCCCTTCAATTTGAATTGGATGCCACTCTCGGAGACGATGAGGTGATGTTTCCCGTGATGTGGGATGGCGAGCATTTTCGCGTGATTGGCGAATCAGTCGTGGAGGCTTCTGGTCAGACCGTGGTCAACGTGCGGGAAATCCCGAAGGAAAAAGGAAGCGATCAGCAAGATCCCTTCGAAACAAATGAAGACCTAACAGAAAAACAAGAAGGCACCCGCAGTCTGACCCGCGCCCTCAAAATGGCCTTCTTCAAGATTGCGCTCAAGCAAAATGACTTAAATAAGCTCCGTTGGGTACAGATTCTGGAAGGTGACGAAGTAGCTCATCATGAAGAAGGTCTCGCTCAAAAAATAGCCGAATCAGACAACATTCTTCTCCTCATCCATGGCATCATTGGCAATACTGCCGATATCGCTACCGGGCTCGCCAAGGCTAAAACACCCGCAGGAGGTGAACTGACGGAGGCCTATGACCTCATTCTCAGCTACGACTACGAAAACCTCAACACGAGCATCGAAGACACCGCCCGGCTCCTCAAAAAGCAGCTCAAAGAGGCAGGATTTGGCGAAGATGACGGAAAGAAACTCACCATTCTGGCGCACTCCATGGGCGGCCTCGTATCTCGTTGGATGATCGAGCGCGAAGGCGGCAAGCGATTTGTGGATTCGCTTATTCTCGCTGGCACGCCCAACAATGGCTCCAATTTTGGCAAAATAGAAGGCTTCCGCTCTTTCTCTGTCATCGTGCTCGATACGGCACTCAACTTCCTGCCCAATCTCATTCCTTTTGCCGCCACGGCACTCAAGGTGCTCAAAGCTCCCACCGACATTCTCTTTACCCTCGGACAAATGGAGCCCGGCTCAGACTTTATCGAGAAACTCAATGCCAGCAAAGATCCCAACGTGCCCTATTTCATCGTGGGGGGAGATGCCACCCTATACGAAGCTGGCGGGGAAGGCTTTGGGAGATTGATGGAAAAACTGGAACTCGCCGTAGGCGATCTGATCAACAAAGGCGAGAAGCACGACATTGCCGTGGAGATCAACAGCATTTTCAATGTCGGAAAATGGGGAAGTCGCACGCCGGTTCCCAAGATTCTCACGCCGATTTGCCATCACCTCAATTACTTCCATTCCGAAACAGGCATGGCAGCCCTGATCGAGGTTGGACTCGGGGTCAGAGACCAAGGCGGCATTGCCGTGTCGTTGCTGGAGAGCAGTCTTCCGCCTGAAGCACTAAAGGAAGAAGAGCCCGGCATCAAAGAAGAGGTGATGTCGTGGTGGGATACCTTTGTCCGAAAGCTACGCGAGTGGATGGGCGTGTAGCGGGAGCCTCAAAGAGGTGTCAGGCAAATGAATTGACAGCTTAATTGGAACGAGAATTCCTCAAAAAGAATGAATTGACAGGTTTCTTATTGAAAATTCATCCGTCACAAGATCTTACAAACAAAAAATCTCAATACTAGTACATGTTTAGCCTTGAGGATTTTCAGCGAATGAACAGCCGGGAAGATCT
>JANQTF010000138.1:0-9132 GCA_030731845.1 Bacteroidia bacterium
AGAAGGCAAGCTGCATGGCAAAATTTTATCAGCACCTGGTCGCAGGTCTGCTTCTCATCGTTCTCCCCCAGACCCTATTTTCACAGGTCCTGAGCGGCTCGCTCTATCAGGGCCAAAAGGCAAAAGCTCTCCCCGGAGTGATTGTCACCATAGAAGGAAGTTCTCACTCAGCGCGCAGCGATCGAAACGGGAGATTCCTCATAGAAAAGCTCCCCATTGGCGAGTCCGTGCTGACCCTTCGAAAGGAGGGCTTTGTTACCCGAACGGTGGTGATCACCAGCGAAGAAGGGCGCGACACCATATCGGGGGGATTCAGCATGTGCCCTATTGCCACGTCCTACGACAAAAAGCAGCAGGAAGTCGCCTGGCGGCGCGTTCGCCAAAACCAAAAGACCCCACAGGCTGTAGCCAGCCTCGATGCCAGCCAGATCCGAGAGCTTCCCGCCCGCACCCTGCCTGAGCTTATACTCGGAACGCCCGGTGCTGCCATTCTCCAGCAAGACTATGCTTCCGCAAGTCCACAAATCAGGGGGCTTGGAGGCAGGAACATCCTCCTGCTTCAGGATGGAATTCCCGTGCTTCCCGTTACCCTTGGTGCATCTGCAAGCCCGTGGTGGCTTACGGTAGATCCCAGCCAGATCTACCGGGCGGAGATCCTCCGTGGCAGCGCCTCGGTCGGCTATGGCAACAATGCCGCCGCTGGGGTAGTAGCCCTCTCCACTTTCCCCAGTGCATTTTCAGATGGGAAGTGGCAAGTACATGGAAACATCGCAGGCCGGTATCAACCAGGGCAGACGGAAATGGGCGGCAATGGACGACTCAGCATTTCTGGTCCTTTCCTCAGTGCTGATATCAGCGCCTATCGCCGCAATCTGGGGCCCATGCCTTTGAGCGCTCAGAGCAACGCCCTCCCCCCTCAGGGATACCAAACAGAAGGCAATAAGGCGACCCTTGGCTTCCAACTGGGTAGTCATCACAAGTTGGAGATTGGCTGGGATCAAGGTGCGGTCTTCCTTGATTCTGCCCGGTTTCAGAATCAGGGAGAATATTCCTCTCTCGATAGATCCGTGGAGCGAGACCAGATCTTTGCCAGATGGACTGCCAACTACAAAGACCCGCTTTGGAACCTCGTGAAAATAACCGTCGCCCGGCAGGATTTCAACACTGAGCGGTCTATCCAATATCAGGGGAGTGATCCCGTGATCAAAGAGGAAGAAACCCTCCACTCGTTTCGGGCAATGGTGGAGATTCACTCCAAACCCAACTGGCTCTGGCAAGCCGTGTCGGGCGTAGAGGTAGCACGCCACGACCTTGTATCTTCAGCCTGGCAAAATCCTCCAGATGGCAATCAAAACCCAATCACTCCAAGTCTTCCTAATGGTGCCAGCCAGGAAGAGGTGGGTATTTATAGCCTTCATACGCTCGATGTGCTCAAACTACGGCTCGCCTTTGGTGGAAGGGCACAGGCACAGCGGGTATTTTGGGAAGATACTGGAACAGGAGCTCAAACATGGGCTCCACAGGCCCTCGTTGGCAATGTTTCGGCCATGTTTCCACTGTCTCAACAAGTTGAAATTACGTCTTCTTTTCGCAGCGGATTCAGGGCTCCTGGCCTGTCCGACCTCCGTTTTGGTGTGTCAGAGGCAGGCATGGTCATGGTGCCTTCAGATAGTCTCGGCACTGAGCGCACCTTCAGCTCTGAAATTGGGCTAAAAGCCCACAACAAACGATTCTCGGGGAGTCTTGTCCTCTACCACACCCAACTCAACGACTGGATTCGCCACGTTTCCACCACATATATGGGAAGCCCCACCTGGCAAGGAGCCCCGGTCATCATGGCCCGCAACCTTGATCAAGCCTTTGTCCAAGGCGTAGAAGCAGAAATGGAAATCCCAATGACCAAGATAACCGCCCTCTACGGAAGCTTCACCTACACATACGGCCTCAATGTGAGCCAATCCGACTATCTCACTGCGATGCCGCCCATCAATAGCAGGCTGGGATTGCGGGTAACTCCCATTTCTGGACTCTGGAGTAGATTGGAGTGGCGACATGCCTCGCAGCAAAATCAGTTATCCGCACAAGAACTGATCAATCCTACGCAAGACCCTGAGGGTAGCCCCGGCTGGAACGTCTTTCACCTGCACCTGGGCTACGACTTTGCCTGGGGCTATGCCATGCTCGGGGTCGAAAACATGTTTGACACCAGATATGTCTATCACGGATCCGCCATCGAATCCAGTGGCAGGCTGCTGATCTTCTCCCTCCAGTTGGGATTTTAAGAAGAAATGGGGGAGTTGTTGAGTTGTTGAGTTGTTGAGTTGTTGAGTTGTTGAGTTGTTGAGTTGTTGAATGAAAGAATGAAAGATCAAGAATTTCGCCTTATACCTCAACCACATATACCTCCCTCACTTCTTCTCCTCACTTCTTCTCCTCACTTCTTCTCGCTAAAACCCTCTTGTGTAGGGTGTTACGGAAAGATCAGCCACTTGCCCATCAAGGAGCTTGTAGTAGCCCGCGATGCCAATCATCGCGGCATTGTCGGTGCAATATTCGAACGCGGGAATGTGGGGCTCGACATTAAGGGTGGATCCTAATTCCACAAACCTTCGACGAAGTTCGGAGTTGGCCGACACACCGCCGGCAATGGCCATGTGTTTCACACCTGACTCCATCACGGCGTCTGCCATTTTTTCCAGAAGGATGTCTATAATTTTTGCCTGATAAGACGCACACACATCTGCGAGATGCTTTTGCACGTACTCGGGATCCACTTTGAGACCTGCCTTGAGCAAATAAAGCAGGGATGTCTTGATACCGCTAAAGGAGAAAGAAAAGCGGTCGATATTGGCCTTTGGAAAGGCAAATGCTCTCGGGTTTCCATGGCGGGCGAGCTTATCAATTTCGGGACCGCCAGGATAGGACAAGCCCATGATTTTAGCTGCCTTATCGAAAGCTTCGCCTGCTGCGTCGTCGATAGACTCTCCCACCAACTCCAAATCGAGGTGGTTTTTGGCCAAGACCAATTGTGTATGACCACCACTCACCGTGAGGCAAAGGAACGGAAACGAAGGTGGCGTGGGACTGAGGAAATTGGCCAGCACATGAGCTTGCATGTGATTCACCTCCACGAGGGGGATGTCGAGCGCGAGCGCCATTCCTTTGGCAAAGGAAGTCCCCACAAGCAAGGCTCCCAACAAGCCCGGCCCCCTGGTAAAAGCAATGGCAGAAAGCTGCTCCGGGGCAATATTTGCAGCTGTGAGCGCCTCATTTACTACCCTTACTACATGCTGCTGATGCAAGCGGGATGCGAGCTCCGGGATCACACCGCCATACTCCTTGTGCTCCAATTGTGAGCTAATGACATTGCTCTTCACCTTTCCCTCAACCAAAATGGCCGCAGAGGTTTCGTCACAAGAAGACTCAATCGCAAGGATCACAGACATAAAAAGGCGGGTCAGTTCGTTCTCACACAAAAAATCGATACAAATCTACATAAATCCACACGAATCGCCGGATTATGATATTGAATTCGGCTTATGGTTTGCATTTTGCGTATCAAAACCGTGGCCTTTCTATTCCTCTGTAAGTGCGCACGACTTTAATTTAGCAACGCCCCTGTTTGTTCAAACAGCCTAAAAAATATCGCCTCCGAATCCTCTTTTTTAGCTCAATTCTGGGCTTGCTCTTGCTTGCTTTTGCGCTTGTTTGGGTACTGAGATATTCCCGTGTTCAGACATGGCTGGTGCAAAAGAGTGAATCTCTGATTGAAAGCCTCATTGATGCCGAGGTGAGCATCGAATCCATCTCTCTTGCCCTGCCGGTTCATGCCAAGTTGGACGGCATACGCCTTTGCACCACCGATGGCGAACTGATCGGTGACATCCAACAATTCGAGCTGGACCTTCTGAGTTTTTCTCTCTGGGATTATTTGTTGAATAACAAGACCGTTCACGACATCAGCATCAGCTCGGTGCATATCGATGGGGTAACCTTTCCCGTGTATCGCGGCACGGATGGGGTACTCAATTTGCTGGCATGGATAGGCAGCTCAAACAAGGAGAAAAAGCCGACACAGCGCCTGCTGCGCCTAAGCATTGAAGACCTAAAACTATCCAACTCCCGATTCAGCTATGTAGATTCTTTGCTTTTGCCTCCAGATAGTATTCGGGGCAAGAAATTCACGCCCACGGAGATGTATCTCACTGGCATTGACCTGAAAAGCTCCTTTACCCTCGGGCCAGGCCGTAGATTTAGGGGAGACATTACCCAACTCAGCGTTCGGGATTCTCTTAGTGGCCTGATGGTGAAAAATCTGGCGCTCGAGGTGGAGGCAGACACCATGCATGTGCGCGATGAGCGTGGATGGAGGGAAGTAGTCCCCTTTGTAGCGTTTCATGACCTTACGCTGCGCGAAGGCCTCACGGTACTGAATATTGACGCCCGCTTCCCGCGCACCGAGTTGATGGACATTCTCCGAGGTGATCTGATCAATCGATATGTGGAGGCTAGATGGACCGATTCCCGCATTCACAGCAGCAGCATCCAGAAATTTTTGTCAAAAGCCCTCCCTTTCGAAGGCCTGATACAGTTTCACGGCACCACAGTTGGCACCCTCAACGATCTGTATAGTGCCGACATGGCACTGAGCCTGGGACCAAAAACATCACTCAGCACCAAGTTTCGGATTACCGATTTACTTAATTATCAAAAAACACTACTCGATATTCAGGTAAACGACGGCCAGGTAAATCTCTATGAAATCCGCAAATTTTTGCTGGATCCTGGCATCCCTACTGAACTCGATTCTGTAACTCTCAGCCCATTTCAAGGGCGTTTCGCAGGCCATTATGAAGATTTTCAGATTCAGGTAAATACCAAGTCAGAGGCGGGAACGCTCGTGACCAATCTCCACTTGCAGATTCCCCCGAAAGTCCGTGAGTTCACCTACGAAGGGATCATTCAAACGGAAGGATTCAATCCCAATGAATTTGGATTCAGGCAGGTGCTCGATAGCCGGTTTTTGAATGTGAGTGCGCGGGTCAAAGGGCAAGGGCTGAATATCAAAACACTGTCCACGGACATGACCCTCAAGATGTGGGATTCCGATCTGTGGGGAAGGCGGGTAGATTCCCTGAGTGCCAGTCTCACGGTATTGAAAAAGCGGGTGACAGGTCGCGCCAACGGCCTCGACAAAGGAGCCAGAGCAGATTTGGCGCTAGATGTGGACTTTGGCCCTTCACCGGCTACCTACTCCATTCGGGGCGGTGTGAGCCAATTTAACCTCCAACGCTATGGCATTTGGGACGAGTCTCTGATTGTGAATACCCGCGTAGCTGCTGATTTTTTGGGTGACTCTCTCGAGCAGGTTGCCGGAAAATTTGCTCTGGGCGAATTTTCTTTGGTAAGCGAGGATAAGACCGTGTTCAACATGTATCGCGCCGAGCTGGGCGTGCAACGCAACAGTGATGGCGAAAAAATATTTGAGCTCACAAGCCCCCTGGCAGATGTGAACCTGAAAGGCAATTTCACCCTAAAAAAAATTGGGCAACTCGGTGCCAAGCTTGCCAAAGAGAGCAAACTCTACTTCTCCAATGAAGACAGTGTGATCAATGAGTACTACACCAGCAAAGCTATCGACAGCATTGATACCAAAGGCAATCTCAGAATAAGATCCAAACCACAAATCAACGATCTACTGGCCTTTTTCAAGATTCCAGTCTCAACGGCGGATCAAACCACGGTGAACTTGTCATTCACCTTTGGCATGTGGGAAACGATGAACATAGAGGCGACTAGTGACTGGGTAAAATACGATCAGCTTATCTTTGAAGACATTTACTCCACGGGGGAGGTCTTTAAATCAGCGAGTGACAACAAGCTCGGCCTCCTCACCAATGTAAGTGCCAACCGCCTCAATCTCGGCGATGAGCGCTACCTGGAACGGCTTTCCTGGGAAATAGATGGCATCGACGATCACTTCAATGGCATCATCAGGATCAGGCAAGATAAAGAGAGAAATACCCTCCAACTCCTCAGCAGTACCGATTTCAAACCTGACGGTAGCATTTACAGTGAGTTGAATGCTGAGAAATCTCTACTGGTTGTGAATGGCGATTCTCTGGTGCTGATGCCCGGCAACGCCGTGGTCTTCAAAAATGGCGTGGTCGATATACAAAACATCCTCCTCCAATCCGATGCTACTTACTTCCGTCTTGATGGCCTGGTCTCCAAGAATCCAGAAAATGTATTGACCCTCTCTGTGGGTCAGTTCCCGCTCAGCTTGCTCGCAGATTTTGTGGAGTTCACCTATCTCCCCCAAGGCATGTTTAACCTCGAAGTGCGGATGCAACAGCTCCTTACAGACCCATGTCTCAGCATTTCGAGCAGAATAGATGATTTCAGCCTTGATGATTTTGCCTACGGCAATATTTTCACCGAAGGCCATTGGCAATCCACCTCCAAGCACCTTCAACTAGATGCCTCCCTGATCGACAAACGAGATACGACTCTGGTGCTCAGTGGCTACTACAATCTGGGAGACACCACTGCGCCCTTGCATTTCAACCTGGCTACCAACCAGAGTTTCCCGATGGGATATGCCTATCCGTTCGTAAAAACCCAGCTTTATGAACTCAAGGGAAAAGTGGACCTAGACCAATTCACTATCACGGGGTCTCCTTCCAAGCCCATTGTGCTGGGCACGGGTCACTTTATCGAAGCTGGGTTTGGTGTTGACTATTTCAAAACGAGCTATACATTCGACGGGAGCATCACCTTTGACAACGACAGGATCCGCTTTCCCCGACTTCGGCTATATGACCAAAACCGTAACTATGCGCAGCTCTATGGCTTCATTTATCACGAAGGGCTGTCCGATTTCCGGTTTGATTTGCAGGTAGAAGAGGCCAACAATTTCCTCCTTATGAATACCCAAAAGGGCGATAACGACCTCTTTTATGGGAGAATGGTTCTAAAAAATGGCCTCGGATCAGTGACTGGCAATCTTCAAAAACTGAATCTGGATATGTTTGCCACCACCGGCAAAGGTTCTTTCCTTCGCATTCCACTGGAGGACGATGCCTCGGAAGGCCGGCCAGATTTTATTCACTTTTCGGGAGAAGAACGGAGCGAGACCAGTTACACCACCGGCCTTCAGGATTTTGAGATCAACCTCAATGTGGCCATGACTCCAGATCTGGAAGTAGATCTCATTTTCGACGAAAGAGTCGGGGACATAATTCGTGGAAAGGGCGTGGGCAACCTCAATATGTACATCAACGAGGCAGGGGAGTTTACGATGTATGGCGAATTTGAAATCACTGAGGGAAACTATCTGTTTACCGCCCAAAACATTCTCAACAAAAAATTCCTCGTGAAACCAGGAGGTACCATTGTGTGGTCTGGCGACCCCTACGATGCCCAAGTCAATCTTGAGGCTTATTACTCATTATCCGCCGATATTTCTCAGCTCCTTCAAGAAGACCAAACCATCAGGACTCCGGTGAATGTGAACATGGCCATGAATGGCTCCCTGCTAGCACCTGCCATCGACGTCTCCATCGAGTTGCCCAGCTTGTCGGAAAGTGATGCCTCGCAAATCGCCAGTTACCTGAAGTCCATTCAATATGACGAGCAGGAATTGAACAAACAGGTATTTTCACTCATGGTGTTCAATCGATTCGCCCCAGTAGGAGGATTTTTGGGAACGAATGCAGCAAGCACCGGGGTGACCACAAGTATCTCCGAGCTGATTTCCAATCAGCTCAATTATTGGCTTGGAAAAGCCATTGGCGAAAACATCAACTTTGGTGTAGGCACCAACAATTTTCAAGATGTAAACCTCCTTGTGTCTGCATCGCTCTTCAACGACCGCGTTGTGATTGAGCGAGACGGAACCCTCATTGATGACAATGCCAACCTCACCATTGGCAACGTGAGTGTACAAATCAAACTTCTCCCGCCCACTGGGCAAGCCAAAGTGCAAGGCACCAGGCCAAGCGAGCTCGTGCTCGAAGTTTTCACCCGCGAGTCGCTCGATGCCAGACTCAACAACAACACCAATCAGACCGGACTCGGCATTTTCTACAAAAAGGACTTTGATCGGATTGGGGAGCTGTTTCAAAAGAAAAGGAAGAAATAAGGAACGTGAGTGAATGGCTTTTTTTGTTGGTCCATGACGCCAATTCAGAGTGAATGTATGCTGGAACCGAGCAGCATGGACAGCAATAAGCTCCCCTTTCTCGTAAAAAAACTCCTGCCCGGTCCTGAGAGAATGAGACCATCCGTTTTTGTCAAAATACGTATCTTCGTGTATGGAGACAGCTGATCAGATCCACATCGCCAACCCTATCTACGACGTTGTGTTTCGCTACATGATGGAAGACAATCGTGTGGCCATGCTATTCCTAAGCGCAATTTTGGGCAAAGAAGTAATAGAACTCACCTTCAGCCCTACTGAATATAGTCGGCGGCTTGGAGGAGAAACAGGGATTACGGTAATCCGAATGGATTTTCATGCCCGCATACGGGAGGCCAACGGCGAGGAACGGATCGTGCTGATCGAGCTTCAAAAAGCAAAGCTTTATCAACAGATTATGCGATTTCGGACCTACCTGGGGCGGCAGTATCAGAATCCTCAGAATGTGGATCATGCACAACAGCCGCTTCCGATCTACCCCGTCTATATTTTGGGCGAATCCTTTACCCAAGAGCGCATTCCTGTGATTCGTGTTTCTCGAGGCTACACAGATGCAGCGACAGGAGAACAGCTCAAAGCCAGCCATCTCTTTATTGAGGCGCTTAGCCATGATGCCACCGTCATTCAAGCAGAGCACCTCAAGGGACACCGAAGAACCATCTTGGAGCGATTTCTGAGTATTTTTGACCAATCCGGACGCGCAGATGACAAGGGTCATATTCTTGCCCTTAACGAATCAGACTACCCTGAGCAGTATAGCCCGGTTATCCGTCGTTTGCAAAAAGCCGTCAGCAACCCCAAAATTGAAGAAGACATGGATATGGAAGACGAAGTGCTCACCGAATTTCAAAAAAAAGATGAGCAAATTGTAGCAGCCCTGGCCATTGCTGAAAGGGAAAAAGAGCGCGCTGAGGAACAAAAGCAACGTGCTG
>JANQTF010000138.1:9232-19344 GCA_030731845.1 Bacteroidia bacterium
TTTTCCCTAAGATTGCACCTTCACATCCTCCGACTCCAGTTATCTCACCATCCATCTTAAGGTTTTACTTCGGCCTGCCTCCCTGATTTGAATGAGATACACACCAGCTGCGAGCGGCTTCTCCATCAAAGGAATCTCAAATGCAGAGCCACTGCTGAAGAGTGATCTGGCAGAAAGCTCCTTACCCCTAAGATCCAGAACACGAACTGTGAGGACCTGACCAGCAGCCAATTCCAAATGAAGCTTATCTTCCCTGCTATCTGTTCCCATTCGAATCTCTGCCTCAATCTCCTCCCTACGCTCCCCTATCCCACTTACCAGGGACTTCAAGTAGAGATTATCCAGCAAGATTTTGTCTCCCACTCCTCTGGGATCCTGGGCTTTGCTCCAAATGGTTTTTCCTTCAAAACAGATCTGAACCGGAGCCCCGGCATACGCAGACAGATCAACCTCCTCTAAGGTCCAGGGATCCTGGTTAATGCTCGTGGGAAAATACCGCGCGAGCTCAGTACCATCAGCCAGGACACGCAACACGCTCCCATATTTCGACATGAGGGAGTCATGGTTCTGTCCCGGAAATTGATCCTGAAGCCGCGAAGCTAACGCAGTAGAATAGGTTTGGCGCCGGTCAAATTGCAAGAGAACTGGGCCCGCCTCGTCTGCACAAAAGCAAAGCTGACTGCTGTATTGGTCATTGTAATCAAACACATCAACCGGTGGGCCTCCCCACATCGGAAATGCATCCACAAGCCGATAGCTGTTGCCATTGCCACCTTCCATCTTGATACCCTTGGTACCATTGTTGCCCGATGCTGCATCGAGGGTAATGGATGATTGAGATCCATCTGAGAGCGCAAGGGTGTCCATGACAAAAGGACTTTCCATCCCTGTTCCGCCTGTCATTGGTACCCGAACCTGAACCACCGTAGGAGAAGATTCATTGTTTGGCTGGTAGGAGTCGGAGAGATATAGGCTGGTAGATGTGACGGCGTAGTCGCGTGGGAGCGACATATTGAGCGTCTGTGCAAAATTTACTTCCATCACTTCGCCAGGCGCAAGACCGTTGGGCAAGGTGATTACTTCAACGCCTACTGTAAGTGGGTTCTTCAGGGTATAGATGACCTGAAGGCTCGTAGCTGGAATGGCAGAACATCCAAAATTTTTGAGATAGGCCACCACAGGTGTCATGGCATCGGGGCGACAAGTAGGCAAGGTCTGAACATTGATCATCCCGAGGTCATTGTCGAGCACGGGTTGTCCGAGCCCCACAGCGTGCCAGGCGTTGACCACCGCCTGCCATTGGGCCGAGCAAGCACCAAACAGATCTTGAGCGGACAACATCGCCGCTTCTCGTGCATCTGCGAATTGAGCCGTAGGCGTGAGATAAAACCCCAACATTCGCCACGCGATTTGTCCGGCATTCAGTACCCCAATACCAGACACAGCATAGGCCTCACCATTGTCATTGGTTCCCGTACCGCCTTCTGCCAGCAGATAGTACCAATGGCTAAATACAGCCGAATTGCCATGAGCGCCGCCATTGTCTAGCGTGCCAGTGTACCAGCCCTGACCCCGGTAGGTGTCTGGATGTCCCTGGCTGGTGAAGCCGTAAATGATGGAGCGAGGGTTGGCCATGTTGCGAATCGCGTCGGAATCTTCCCCTACCAACCAACTGCCACCAGCGCTATCTTTCAAAGCCTCAATGGTGTTGCCAAAAATATCGGCATAGCCTTCATTGAGCGCCGCCCCTTCATCAAAATAGATGAGATTGGCAGTATTGCGAATCACCCCGTGGGTCATTTCATGGCCCACGATATCCAGGCCCACATTTGGATTTCCCTGATAATCGCCATAGCCAGCATGATCCACATTCCAAAAGGCATTGTTATAATTTTTGGGGCCATAATGCACATAAGACCGAATTTGCCCTCCTTTTCCGTCAAAACTATCGAAGCTATAGTTATTCAAAAAGACATCATAGGCTTGCTCCGATCCCCAATGCACATCGGCAGATGCTTCATCCCAATTGGCATTTGTTAGGTCCCAGTGACTGCTGTCGTTTTCAAAATCTACGGCAGAGGAAAGGCTTGTTGAATTGTTGAGATCGAGGGTCACAATGCCTTGACTGGCGCGGCTGTAGTCGCGCAGGCGAAATTGCTTTGCCCCTGTAGAGTCTGAAATGATCGGAAGGGTATTTCGATAACGGCTCTTGGCGGTTCCCGGCACATTTTCATGCTGTGTTTGCGACAGACGCTTGAGCACAGCCCCAGTAGTGGCATCAATATAAATCAGCTCGCAGTTGAGCGGCTTGGTGGAAAACACCTCCATTTTCCAGGCAAGGCGATACACCTCTGTTTTCCAGTCAAAGTCCGTGTCTGCCCACACAAGTTGTGGAGACGGGGCATAGCTGGCATTGGCATTGCCTGTGATTTGTTTGCGCATGACCTCCAACTCGGGATGTTCCCAATAGTATTCCTCCGCATCAATTTCCTGCAAGGCCAGAGAGCTAGCCTGCACCGCCGACACTGGCACTGCCCCGGATCTTGCATGAATGCGCGGGGCAAATGCATAGGCACGGGTGAGGATTGCTCCCTGCCAGTGCAGCACAAGTCGAGACAAGTCCACCGGATATCCGTCGTAGATCATCTCATAATACTCATGCTCAAATCCCAATTCATCATAACGGGTTTCGATAAGCTGCCAAGACACCTCAGAAGATAAGCCAAGAATCCTGGTAGCATCTGCCAATGCCTTGGCGGGCGTAAGTTGAGCACCTACCTCATACCATCCGGCATTTGTGCCCGGTTTCCATGATGATTGGGCAAACACAGAAATCGAACTTGTGAGAATCAGGAAAAGAGTAGTAATGCGCATAAAGAAAGGGTTGGGCCAATAAGTTAACGGATTCAGTCGGTGGAATCAATACTTAATTAGTCCAAGACCCATGGCTGTATGCTTCACTTCAAGCCAGGTAGAAAAGAGAAGCCCCATTCTCAGAACCGGGAGGCCAACGATAGAATGATCGTCAGGATCTCAACAGATTATCCAAACAATTGAATGCTACCAATAGCAAAAGGTGAGCTCATTCTGTAAGAATTGGCCAGAAAGCTTTCCGAGGGTTGCTTAGGATGTTCTACTACCTGATGATTGGAGGTAAAATCCTCAGGAAAAACGTCAGAATATAAGTGAAGAGCTTGAAAAGCTGTGTCACGTGATTGTTCCGGCATGGTTGGGGCAGATGTGATTTTATTTCTGACCAAACGGTTGGAAGTGAGCAAAAAAACGATGGGATATATTGACCAATCATTCAATATATCCCACAACATAATCACGCATGGCCATTTAACCGACACACCAACTATGGAATTTATCCAAAAAGCGTTCCTTTTTTCTTGTGTAAGAGAAGATGACAATCTTTTTTCAAAAAAAAACTAAATGACTGCATCTTTCACCAGCGAATTTTCGTTGATAGTATATAATCGCTTTTCAAAGAGGGAGCAAATCGAAGGATAGTAAAAATCACTTTGCCAGCTCTCATCTTTTCTCTGAAATCGATTTCGCTCTTTCCAATTTCCCGCCTGATCCTGACACGCCATTTTTAGCCAAGCCCCAACACACATTTTCATGAACCGTATTCTAGTCCCGGTCAACCTCCGTTCAGATTTCGACAATATTCTGAAATATGCCACATCAGTGGGCAAACGCTCAGGTGCGGAGCTTACGCTGTTTTATTATGGCGGCCGGAGACTTGTCAAGGGAAATGGTCACTTTCAATTTGAAAAAGATCAGGCACCTGAAGACTTTCTTCATCGCGTAAAAGGACAGCGCAATCGTCAAAATCTCGAAGAGATCATAACCAATCTTCTTCAAGAGGAGATCAATTTTCGCATCAAAATTGTGAGGGGAAGATCTGTCTCAGAAATCACCCGTGAGTCAACTCAGGAAGCCTACGATCTGGTGATTATGGGTACACATACCTCTTCTTCCTGGGGCGACTACCTTCGAGGAACGCTTGCCAATCGGGTGATCGGGAGCATTACTACCCCTGTCTTCATTGTGCCAGCTCTTACCAGATTCAATGATATCCAGCATATCACCTATGCAGTCGATCTCACAGATTATGACTCAAATGTGATCCAGCAGGTAAAAAGCATCGCGAAGTTGTTTGACGCCAAGCTCAGCATCACCCACGTTAATGTGGATACTGAGCCCCAGCACAAAGAAAAGTATCTCCAGACTTTGGAGAGAACCATTTCCGACACGCTCGACTATCCCAAAATTTATTACAAATTTTTTGACCACGCTGATCCACTCGGTGGTATTGTCAAGTTTGTCAATCAAAACAACAGCAATCTCGTGGCAATGATCAACCGCAAGAAATTTTCCTGGAAATCGATCTTCGGTGACCAAAGTATCTCACGGAAAATTTCAAAAGAAGTGAAAGTCCCGGTACTCACGTTCCGCCGATAATCAGCAATCTCTCTGCTTTATATAGAAAAGCGGCATTCTCAATAGAATGCCGCTTTTATTATTTGTCTGGATGCTGAAAGCCCTCAGGTGGCACAAACCACCGCTGATAGTCCCATGGCCCTGTTTCCTCAGGTCGGTCTTCCTCCTGTTGCCAGGCATATTTTTGAGGAGGGTCTCCCTGTTTCCGGAAATACCACGCCAAAATAATTCCCGCCAACGCCCCAAACCCGTGCGACTCCCACGAAACGCCGGGTTCTACCGGCAAGATTCCCCACACAATACCGCCATAAAACATCGCCACAATCAATGCGAGCGTAAGGGCTTTCAAATCGCGCCGAAAAACTCCACTAAAAAACAAGAAAAAAGCCAGCGCATACACTACCCCACTCGCCCCTAGGTGCAGACTATCACGAGCCGCCAGAAAGGTCCACAGCCCTGGAGCTACGTAGCTCCCCAACAGTACCTGAAAGGAGATTCGTGGGTAGAATTGCGTGATGCCCAAGGAGAGGAAAAATAAAGGTGGCAAATTGCTCCAAAGATGCTCCCAGGAGCCATGTAGCAACGGAGCCGTGAAGATGCCATACCACTGATCCCAATGACGAGGACGCAAAGCATACTGTTTCCATTCCACCAGACCAAGAAGATCAGGCACTGATATCAGGCAGACAATTCCGCACAGGAGCAGGGGCACTTTGACAATCTGAAACCAGGATGGTAGTCCTTTCAATTTTTCTATCTTTTTAGTTGTAAACGAAGAATTCGGCTAGTAAGTTAGGATTATGCTGTTGATCAAAAATCTGGCCGTTACTTACCAGGGAAAAGAGGCGATTCGTGCAGTAAAGGGGGTTTCATGTGAGCTAATCGAAGGAAAAACCACCGTCCTCTTAGGTGAATCGGGGAGCGGGAAAACCGCCATCTCGCTTGCCATCCTGAATCTTCTCCCGGCAAATGCACAGGTGAGCGGAGCCATATACTGGAAAGAAGAACACCGTGCGCCTATCAATCTCTTGAGCCTAAGCAACAAAGAGCGTAGAACATGGGCCGGAGGCAACATCGGTTGGGTGGCCCAGGGAGCACAAAGCTCCCTCAACCCTACGCGAAGCATCGGGAGCCTCCTGTTTGAAGCCATACAATCGCAACGTAGTCTTACCAAAGCAGAAATTCAAACAGAAATCTCTTCCTTGATCGAGGAACTCGATCTCGACCCCCTACACCTGCAATCATACCCTCACCAACTCTCCGGCGGCGAACGTCAACGGTGGCTCCTTGCCCTAGCCCTCAGCACAACCCCCCGTCTCCTCATCGCCGATGAACCCACCACTTCTCTCGATATTCTGAGCGAACATCACCTCCTTACCCTGCTTCAAAACATTCAGGCGAAAAGAGGCCTGACCCTGCTCCTCATTACCCACGATCTTCGTGTAGCGTCCAGGATGGGACATCAATGCCTGTTCTTGCACCAAGGCAAAATCGACGACCAACGTGGTGATTTCCTTTCGCTTGTGGCAAGGGAAGATTCTCGCCTTCACCAACTTTGGAATACCTGGACACAGGAGTATAGACAGCCCAAAATGGAAAGATCAGCGGAAATTCTGCATATCCGACAACTTTCGGTGACCTATCCCAGTCGTGGTAATTGGCTTCGCAAAGGCACAGCTTCTCCTGCCCTCTTTCCCCTTGATCTTCGACTCTTCAAAACCGAATCATTGGGAATTGTGGGCGTTTCTGGAAGCGGCAAAAGTACCCTTGCCAAGGCCATCCTTGACCTGATTCCTTATTCAGGGGAAATACTTTGGAATGATACGTCTTCCTCTGTGGCGAAAAAGGTTCAACTCATTCTGCAAGATTCATTCGCCTCCCTTCATCCGAGATTCACGATTAGCTACACTTTGACAGAGGTATTACGTGTTCACAGAGCAGATCTTTCTCCAGATCGTAAGCGGGAATTACTCCTCAATACCCTCGCAAAGGTCAAACTCCCTGCTTCTTGCATGGATCGCTTTCCAGGAGAATTATCAGGCGGGGAACGCCAAAGGGTCTCCATTGCTCGTGCCCTACTCGTTGAACCGCAATTGCTCATCCTCGACGAGAGTGTCGCCTCGCTTGATGTCATGACACAGGATGAAATCATCAGGCTCATTCACGAAATCCGCGAGGCCAACGACCTCGCCCTCATGGTGATCAGCCATGATCTCAGGGTCGTGAAGGCACTTTGCCAGCAGGTTTTGATATTGAAAAAAGGCAGACAAATAGAAAAAGGACCTCTGGCATCTATCTTAACCGACACCAAAGATCCTTATACCCTCGAATTACTCCACGCAGCTGCAATGGCGCGATGATTAGTACATGAATCTGCTAGCGAATCATCAATTTACGCGTAAGGACCTCCCCATCTGCACGAAGCATCAGAAGGTAGATCCCACTTGGGAAAGTTTCTACGGATAAATTCCAGGAGAATTTTGTTCCTCCATTTGATTCGGCAAACCAAATCGACTGACCCTGAAGACTGAGAATGCGAGCCTCACAGGCGGCAGCGCTGCCAAGCTCTATCTCTATGGTCAACTTATCTGAAGTAGGCTGAGGGAAAATAAGCAGAGAGCGAAGAAAAAACTGATCCCCGATCGAAGCGGTTAGATCTTCTTCTACAATCACTGTGATCGACTCTTCACAATCGTTGCCATCCGTGACTGTCACCTGATAGCTACCATGAATCAATCCTGTGGGCGAGGCCCCATTTCCCACAAACCCTCCGGGGCCGATCCAGGAATAGGAAAAAGGAGGCGTACCACCGACCACATTAAGCAAAATCGCTCCGTTTGGGTTCTGATCTCCGCCAGAATTAGGCGTCTGCACATGGCTGATCGTGACAGGTTCAGGTTGCCCAAGCTGATAGCTCCGCGTTGCTTTACATCCCCAACCATCGGTTACTGTGACTTCGTAGATACCTTCCGGAATCAAGGCAATCCGTCGGGAGGTGACACCATTGCTCCATGAATAAGAAAACGGGACAACACCCCCCACAACATTTGCCTGAAGCTCGCCCGTAGCAGCTCCATGACAATCGATCGATTGTAGCACGGTGATCCCAACTGTGGTAGCAGAGCTTAGCGGAGGAACCGTTTGATCCGTAGTTGCCTGACACCCTTCTGCATCTGTGATGGTGACAGAATACGTGCCGGCAGATAACCCAGATATATCCTGGCTAGTGGCTCCTGTATTCCATGCATAGGTATAAGGGGCGGTTCCACCGCTGATGGTCAAGGCGACCTTTCCTGTGGATCTGCCACAGGTGTCTGCTACCAATGTGGCGGAGACGGCAAGACTTCCAGCCTGAACATTTGGCTCTGCTACCCATAGAAGGGCATTTTTGATGAGTTCACGAAAGTTTTGATCGCTGCTGTAATTACTGGAAGCATGACCAAGGGCCGTATAAAAGCTGCGTCCACCTCCGGGCAAATTACGGCAGTGCGCCATCATTCGGGGATCGTCACGGGTATTGCTTCCTGTAGAACCCACACGCAGCAGCTCGGTAAACTGACTGCTGAGATAACCGTTTTCCCAATAGTAATACTCCTCCGTTTTGTTCCACGGAGAAGGCACATTGGCCAGCGTAGGATGTCCCACCTGCTGATGGGTCATAGTGTTGTTATGATTTTGACTCGTGTGATTCGGGTTTTGCTGAACACTTGCCCCAGCCACTGTCTCTGCATACCAATCCCAGGTTCCGGTAGAGTTGCCGTTGGCAGTGCTATGCCGATACGTATCGGAGGCGGCATGCATCCCGAGATAGCTGCCTCCGGCAGCGATGTAAGCCTCAAAATTGGCTCGCTGTGTGGCGTTTAGCCCATTATCTCCCGAAGTATTGGAAAATACTACCACCGCAAATTGCTGCAGATTTGCCAGACTATTGAATTCTGAACCATCGTTGTCATTCACAACGAGGTAATTGTTGGCCGTAGCCCAACTCTGAAACATACTCAGAGATTGGTTTCGGGTGTTGTGGTCAAAGCCTGTGGTTTCCGTGTAATGGAGCACCTTGAATGTGCCGCCACATTGAGCATAAAGAGATGTGGTGAAACATGAGGCAATCAGAAGGAAGGGAATAAAAAATTTCATTAAGACTTGATTGGATAAAACTTGACAAAAAAATGCTCCTCTTAAAACCAACTTGATACGCTCCGTTTGGTTACGAGAAAGCATGAAAACATCAAGAAAACAGGCACAAAGACCAATCCACCTAATGAAATAGAGAGGTTAAAAATCCGAGTTTTCACTAAGCCTCATGGGAAAAATTGATCAAAAACGAAGCCGAAAGACCTCACAAGCCTTATTCAAAAGAGCGGCATTGCCAATAAAAAATAGCCTTGGGGTTTCTTCACCTAAGGATTCTTCTACATACAAGGCTTATCATACCTGGAATACGCTACCAATTTGAGAAAAAGCAAGTCTTCCGGGATGTTACAGGTGGCACTTTTTATGCGGCTCAATGTCGACGGGAACTACTCAACGAAGCAGCACCCGACGCCCGGCCGTGCCCCGGCTTGTGGTCACCTGCACAAAGTAGATGCCTTTGGCCATATTCCCGAGATGGAATTGGTGATCAACCTTCAAGACGTTTCGCTCCTGAATCGCTTGCACGACCTGCCCATGCATGTTCACGATTTCCACCTTCACCTCCTCGGCACGGTCGAATTCAAGGCTCACTGCAAACACAGCGTTACTGGGATTAGGATAAATTTCCATCGAACTGATCCCAGCAGCGAACTCGTCAGAGATAGCATCCCAAAAAAACAACATTTCAATTGAATCAACCTTTACACAGCCATTGCTGTCAGTAGCAGTTACCACAAACGTTCCTTCATAGATACCAAAAATGATCGGCCCGGTGCTAGCAAAGCCACCTGGGCCCGTCCAGGCAAATGTGACTGGTTCAGTCCCACCGACCGAGGCTACCGAAGCGAATCCGTTATAGGGAGGGCCGGAACTGGTATTATAGGCTTTTGAGAAAATTAATGTAAGCTCTTCGGGCTCAGAAAGGGTGATGCTGTCGCTTCCCATACAGCCGTTCGCGTCGGTGACGATTATGCTATATGCGCCAGGAGTTAGGCCAGCAATACTGCTGTTGCTGCCATCATTCGACCAAAGATAAGTAAAAGGGGAAGTGCCACCGCTTACTGCAATCCCCAATGCGCCATCGTTCGCTCCAAAACAACTGATGGGAGAAGAAACCATCAGGTTGGGGGAAATCGCCACAGGCTCCGAGACGAAAATACTGTCGCTGCTCGTGCAGCCATTCGCATCGGTGATGCTTACGCTGTAGGTTCCCGCCAATAAGCCTGTGATGCTGCTGCTTGTATCTCCATTCGACCAGAGATATGTGAATGGGTTCAGGCCGCTTGCCGCCACCACTAATCCCCCATCATTCGCCCCGAAACAACTGATGGCTGAGGAAATCGTGAGGGTGGAGGAAATCGCTGAGGGCTGGGTCAAGGTGATGCTTTCGTTGGCGGTGCAGCCATTCGCGTCGGTGACGACCACGCTATACGTGCCGGGCGCGAGGCCTGTGATGCTGCTGCTCGTGTCTCCGTTTGACCAGAGAAACGTGAAGGGAGCCATTCCACCGCTCGCTGCAATGGCAAGTG
>JANQTF010000139.1 GCA_030731845.1 Bacteroidia bacterium
CGCAGCGGGCGCAAGACCCGCAGCTACGTTTCTCGCATTTACCCATCTCGCTTCTCAAATTGGCTCTCAAAGCCCCGGATTGAGGTATCCAGCTCTTGTCTCGCTTCTCGCCTCTCAATATCTCACTTCTTGTCTGACTCCTCGCTTCTGACCCCTGACTCCTCAAAGGACTCCTCGCTTCTGACCCCTGACTCCTCTCTCCTCATCTCCCAAAATCATCATAATACTCCTCGAAATAGGACTCATATTCATAGATCAGGTCAATGTTTCGTGCCTCGGTCTCCGTGAGTTGAGTGCGAATATCCACCCCGATGGGCGCGTACCAGGGCTGCTGCTCAAAATGGTAGCGCATATCTTTGTTTTTAAACGAATATCCATGTCGGGCATATATCTCATTGCGCATCAGCTCGAGCTCTTCGGGCAAAAGATTTTCTACATCGGCGGAAGTGAGCAGGCGCTGGGATGCCTCGGGGTAGTCACCCACATCGGTGCGATAGACGAGGTTTCGCTTATTGAGGGTGTAGGTGCGAGATGAATTTCCGGGCATCCGGAAGGGCGTCCATGTGCCTGAAAGCGAGGAGGCAGGCAGGTCAACGCTAAAGACGAATTCGCCATCATATTTGTCATCACCAGGCTCCCGGAGCGCGAACTTGTATTGTCCATTGCCGAGATCCTCCATGGTTCCGGATACGGGGCGGTAGTTGCCGGCGCAGATGCTGTGCCCGGAAGCCTTGCCGTTGGCGGCTTCGGTGATGGCGAGGGTGATTTTGTTTTTGCCAAAATCCCCGGTCCAGTATCCCACGAGCTGGTTTTGCTCCGCCTTTCGGATTCGTTCCTGCGCCTCTTCGATGCTGATCTGGATAGCAGGTTTTTCTCCGCCAATCAGCCTGGGGTCGCGCTTCATAGCGGCTTGTTCCACAACCATTTCCTCGGTATCTCCGGTGGAAGCAGTGCTGGAAGAATTCGCGTCGTCACAGGAAAAAAGGGTGAGGGTGCTGCCAAGCAGCAGGAACATCAATCGTTTCATAGGTGGTGGTAGAAGGGTGAATGTGAGTTTCAAGTTAAGGAATAGCTTCGTATTTTTCCTCCATGAAGGCAGCAATTTCCTGGATTGGGTATGCCACACTGGCGTTTTTTAGCCTTCTGATGCTTCGCATCACCATTCCCTATTTTCAGCTAGACGATCATGTGGCGTTTCTGCGAATCAAGCAGGCCGTGATTGGCAATCAGGTCTGGAAGACTGCTTTTTACCTGCACGTTTTCACCAGCATGATGGCCCTCATCGCGGGGTTTACCCAGTTTTCCCACAACATCCTTCGCCGGCGTGCTCAGCTGCATCGGTGGATGGGAAAGCTGTATGTGGCGGTGATCTTGCTCATTTCTGGCCCTGCGGGCTTTGTGATGGGCTTGTATGCCAATGGTGGATGGCTTTCTCAGCTCTCGTTCACGCTGTTGGCCGTGTTCTGGTGGGGATTCACCTGGCAGGCCTATCGGCAGATCCTCGCGGGAAATATCCGCCTGCATCAGCAGATGATGTGGAGAAGCTATGCTTTGACATTGTCGGCCATCACCCTGCGGGTGTGGAAGTATTTGCTGGTCTGGGCGTTTCGGCCACAGCCGATGGACGTGTATATGCTCGTGGCCTGGCTGGGCTGGGTGCCCAATTTGCTGCTCGTCGAGGGCTGGATTCGTTGGAGAATGTCGCACCGAGGCGCATGAGGGGCAGGGAATTTGCTGCGTTTTCCCTCCTATTCACACCTCAACATCTCCGAATACCAAGGGCCATCTTCCTGCCTCACCCTCAGCACATATAAGCCCGAAACCATCAGGGGGGTCCATGTGATTTCGCCTGCGGTATTCAGCCTGGCTTTCCTTTGCTCCACGATTCGACCCTGTACATCGACCAACTGCACCTCTATTTGCTGGCCGGCCCAGGCGGGTTGGCGAATGGTGAGGCGATCTGTAACAGGATTGGGGAAAATGTCTGGTTTCTCCAGCTCCAGATCGATCGATACAAAGCTCGATGGGCGCAACCGAATGTTGTCGAGGTAGAGATTTTGTCCGCCACGGCCTTTGCTGCGAAAGCGGATGCGCACATGACTCCGATCTGCAAACTCGCTTAGATCAATCACGATGGTTTTCCAATCTGAGGTTTTGGGCACAAATGGCCCGGTATCGAGATTGCCCTCAACGGTGGCGAGAGATTTTCCTGCACGAAAAAAGACGGGCAACCAAGGAGACCCGCAGGCATCAGAAATGGCTACCTCCAGTTCGTCAGCATCGTTGGGGTCGCTGTTGCGAGTTTGGTATGCATAGGAAAAACTCAGTTCCCATGGCTTGCCCGACATCTCGATGGGTGGGCTGATGAGCAGGTCTTGCTGTCCGCAGGAAGGGGAGAGGAAGTGAGGAATTATGGCAGAAAATTGCCCGCTTCGGGCTGCCAGGTTGGTGCGGAGCCAACTCCCCAGCTCATCTTCGTCCTGAATGTGCCAGCCTTGAGGAGGGAATAAAATGCTTTCGAAGCCCTGCTGCCATCCACTAGCCTGCTCAGCTGTAGATACCCGAATGTGGCTGCTTCGGATCATGGTGTCGCTGCCGCTGTCGTTGCTCACCACGAGCATGACCGGGTAGCTGCCGGGGCTTGTGTAGGTTACCACAGGCGAGGCGAGGGCAGAGGTGGCAGGCACTCCACCAGGAAAGCTCCAGCTCCAGGTATCGGGACAGCCTTGGCTTTGGTCGGTAAAACTCACTGATTCTCCGATGCAGGCAACTGAAGAACTTGCAGCAAATGCAGCGTGAGGTTGGTTCAATACTGGGGTGGTCAGGCAGCCTGTTGAGATTAGGTTGGCTGGTGCAACGAGGGATGATCTTGCGCCCGAGAGGAAAAAGCGCATGCGCGCAGCCTGACCTTCGGTGAAGGCATTCATGCAGGCATCGTCGGTGTAGTTGAGGTAGTTGTTATCGGGATCTGGAGCATCGCAGGGCGTATCTTTGCAGCTATTTCCTGAGCTGGGCGGGCAGCCAAAGGTGGGATTGAGCTGAGAGGGGGTGTCGCAAACGCGATCTCCACCGCTGCTACAGTTGGACTCGGATGCGCCGGAGCAGGTCCCCTCGCTTTCAAACGGGTGAAAGAGCCCCAGATAATGGCCAATTTCGTGGGTGAGGGTGCGCCCGCCTGCGAAGGGGGCCACGACGCTACCAGTCGTACCTACATAGCGGTTGGCAATGACCACGCCTTGTGGTTGGCCGTTGGGCAGAGTAGGGTAGGAGGCATAGGCCAGGATTCCGCGAGAGGGCAGCTGCCCGTTTGGATCTATCAGGGTGATGGACTCTACGATCCAGATGTTGAGATAGCGCTGATCGTCCCAGGCGATGAGCTGTTTGAGCAGGTCTTCTTCGGTGGTTTTGTGGATTGCGAGAGGAGAATTGTGGCGGGTGATTCCTGTGCTGGGATTCCCAAGGGGATCCAGGCCAGCCAGACAAAATTCGATCTGGGTATCGGCGCCCGGCCCATCGCCGGGGCTGGCGTCAATGCGGCGATAATCCTGATTGAGCACAGTCAATTGGCTCAGGATCTGGGCATCGCTGATATTGGCTGAAGCCGATTGATAGACCAGGTGAAATACCACCGGAATGGTGACAATATCGCAGCTGCTTCGAGGGCCTGAGAGGCTGGGGTGCCAGGCCTCATATTGCTGCTGCTCTTCAGTAAGCAAGCGATCGGCCACCTCGGGCTGTCTGCTGATCTGCGCTTGCAAAAGCTGGTCAAATCCACAGCTCCTCTGCGCCAAAAGTTGGCCAGAAAGTCCCAACAATATCAGAAGCACGGCACGGAGCATGGACGAATTGGTTGGATGAGAGAAGGTTTGACCGCTTGAATCGCAAGAAACCATGAATTCCATTGATCTCCATCCTCATCCACGGCCACTCATACAGGCTGCTACTTGAGTCGCCATTCGGTGCCATCAGCGTAGATGAACCCGACGATTCCCTCGGTCAAGGAAAAAAACAGGTCTGTCATTTCGTTGGGATCGGGCAAAATCGGTGGATTCACGACCGAGAACTTCCGAACCTGTTGGAAAGATTTTCCATCGAGGGTGACGGTCTCAGTGAGGGTGGTATTGAGAAGGTTTTGGATAGATCCGGAAATCCTATCGGTGTTATAAGCCAGAAATAAAATTTCTCCGATGGAATCAGGTGCCTCCTTTGGCGTATGATTGAAGAAGTCCTTCTGAATCGAAAATTCAAAGATGTTCTGATTATCGGGGTCAGTCATCTGAACATAAAAATACTCTGTTGTGTAGGTTTCGCAACAAACGGCACATCGCCCGCTGAAATCACAATTGTAGCTGCCAGTTTCGTAGGCCTGCACCGGCTCATATTGGGTGAAGGTTCTTTCTTGTCCTTGAGAGGAGACATAGGTTCGGCTGGAAAGTCCACTGAAGGTTGCCTTGGCGAGTGTGCCTGGCGTGAGTGAAAAGGTGCCCCAATCGGGCTTCTCGCAGGGTTCACAGCAACCTGCAAGACAGATGGAGAGGATCAGGGAGAGAAAAACATATCTGAAGGCCATACAACAAAGTAAAGGAGAGATTTGTTAAAAAACAGTCGGGCAAAGATATACCCTAACCAACCAAACTGCCAACACCACGCAGCGCTATGAAGCTGATGTGAGGTTTTTTGGGCCTTGGCATCCTGAAAAAAAGGAGTACATTGCCAATGGAATTAAACATGAATCTATCTACTTATTTTCATACGTGAATAATCGATTCGATATTGAATTTCTGGAAACCTCGACCGAGGTTTTGCGTGCCATGGCACACCCGATTCGCCTTGCGGTAGTGGATGTGCTCAAGGATGGGCAGAAATTGTCCGTGACAGAAATTCATGAGCTGCTCAACATTGAGCAGGCAGTTGCTTCCCATCATCTCCGGATTCTCAAGGACAAATCGATCCTCAATGCGAGGCGCAAAGGGAAAAATACCTTTTATTCCCTTCG
>JANQTF010000140.1:0-3100 GCA_030731845.1 Bacteroidia bacterium
TCTTCCTCATCCTGCAACTCCTGTAATCCAGTAATCCTGTCAAGATTTCTTCCTTTCCCTCATTCAACCATTCAACAACTCAGAAACTCAACCATTTCTTTCAGCCTCTTCCCATCAAAAAGGGATTGGTGGCTTTTTCTGCGGCTAGGGTGGTGGTGGGTCCGTGGCCGGGATACACGATGACCTGATCGCCGAGGGGCAGCAATTTTTCGTGGATGGTGGTCATGAGGGTTGGGTAGTGGCCGCCGGGGAGGTCGGTGCGGCCGATGCTTTGCTGAAAGAGCACATCTCCTGAAAACAGATGGCCTTCCTTGCGGTGAAAAAAGCTGATGTGCCCTTCCGAATGGCCGGGCGTGAAGAGCACTTCCAGCTCTTCTTCGCCTACGCGCACGATGTCGCCTTCTTCGAGCAGGTGGTCGGGCGCGGGAGAAGGCGCTGCCTTGAGGCCCATCATCGTGCCCCAGGCGGGCGCCACTTCCAGCTCATTTACGACAAGCCGATGAGTGTGGAACGGAATCTGAAAGGTGCTTACCGCCCAGGCATTGCCCAGCATGTGGTCGATGTGGCCGTGTGTATTGAGCAGCAAAACGGGGGTAAGTTTTTGAGATGATACATATTCTAAGATCTCAGCTTGCTCACTCGCGCTGTAGCAGCCAGGGTCGATGATGGCACATGCCCCATGAGAATCAGAGATTAACCAGGTATTTTCCTGATATGGATTTACCGTAAAACATTTGATACTCAGCATGTATAGTATTTTGATGATCCGGAGAAAATTGGGGAACGAGGGCCAAATTAACTGGAATTTCCTATATTCGTCCAACTCCTGTGGTAGGCTGTTTTTATTATTGTGCTCCACGAAGGAGCTCAATCCTCACCGATCAACTCCTCGCCGAATGGCTCGTTTGCTTGCTCTGTTCATTTTTTCCTTATCTCTTTCTACCGGGCTCATGGCTCAGGCAGATTTCAACTCAATGCCCAAGCCGGCCAATGCAGAAGAAGGAGAAACTCGTGGTCAGTCTGCTGAGGTTGATACCGAGCTGGCTACACTTCAGTTTCGTCGTGAGTCCATCAGTCTCAGCCCAGAAAGCATTCGCGAGCTGGACCGGCTCGTGCGCCTGATGAAATCTCATCCTGACCTTGTGGTCAATGTCTTTGGTCATGCGGATGGCAGCGGCTCCCTAGAGCGGATGCAGGAAGTATCCGAGCTGCGTGCCCAAATGGTGAAAGCCTACCTGATCTCCCATGGCATTGCGCTGGATCGCATCTATAGCATGGGCTTTGGCTACCGCCTGCCCATCATTATGGGCCTGGACGCGGAGGCTCGCAGCCTCAACAACCGCGTGGAAGTCCACATTGATTATTACAATCACAAGTAGCGGTTTTTTCTCTACTTCATTCATCCGTTCCTGTTGGCTGAGGCGATCACATATCCACGTCTGATGCGGAGCCTACCCAGCCCCTGGCTGATATTTTTCCTGCAAAGCTTTGTAGCTTGTGCTATATTCTGGCAGACCTGGCTCCCACAGCACTCGCTTGTCTTTACCCAAGACGGCGACGGGCTCAAAAATCTATTCACCCTACGGGCATATCTGGAGCATGACACTGATGCCTGGTATCGCTTTGAGGCCATGAATCAGCCCTTTGGGGAATATCTCTGGTACACCGATGCGACGCCATTGCTGGCCCTTGGCATGAAAGCACTCACTCAGCTGGGGATTTCTGCTAGCTGGCTTGCCACCAAAGGCTTTCACCTGTTTCTGCTGCTGAGCATAGCGCTGAGTAGCGTCTTGTTGTTTTGGTTACTGACCAAAAGCAAGGTTGCCGTTTGGACCGCGATGGTTGTGAGCCTTGCGATTCCATGGGTTAGTCCACAGCTGTTGCGGCTCTTTGCGGGGCATTTCAACCTGTCATTTGGGTGGGTCATTCTGGGCTTGTGGATGTTATTGGTGAAATGGGAAGAGGTCAGGGGAATGGCCCGTTGGGCATGGGCACTTGGCTTGGTCATATTTCTATGCCTATGTGCAAGTCTGCATTTGTACTATCTCCCAATGCTCGCCATGATGGCTGGCGTGTGGATGCTGGTGTCTGCCTGGCAGCAAAGGCAAATGCCACGCCTCCTCGCGGAGCGAATGATCTTGGCGATAGCCATCCCCGCCATGGCTGGCGTGATTCTGCTCAGCTGGATTTCTCTCACAGATCCCTGGCTCAGCATTCGCCCCGAAACGGCTCAGGGCTACAATTGGTCTCTCTGGAATCTCAACCCCGATAGCCTCTGGCAAGCCTATGCCCACATGGCTTTTCCCGCTATCCCTGGCTTGCAGGGATTTCTCGACATAGAGACCCATGTCTATCTCGGGGCTTTTACCATCTGGACCCTCGTAGTAGGATTGGTCTGGGGGATTCTGAGTAGAACCACCAAACAAGTGAAGCGCATGCTTCCCGTGGATCGTCCTTCATGGAGGGTACCTTTGCTGGTCTCTGGGTTGGCTTGCCTGATCTTGGCCTTGGGAGAGTATGTCCGGTTTTTTGGCGCCACGGTTAATTTTGACAATTGGATTCATCCGTTCAAAATCATGCGGCTGGTAAGCGAAGATGTGACCCAGTTTCGCTGCATGGGGCGCTTTGCTTTTCCGGCTTTTTGGGCCGCTGCCATTGGGGCTACCTGGCTATGGGATCGAATGTGGAAAGGCGTGTGGGGAATCGGAAGATGGTTGATGTTATTGCTTCTGATTCCTCTCATGTTCGATGCCGGGAGTCAGATAATGTTTCTGAAAGGGCGACTGAAAGCTGATCCCCTTCAATCTTCGCAAATTGCGAATGGGCTTTCTGAATCTCTTATTTCGCAGGCATGGGCCATTTTGCCCTTGCCCTATTATCATGTGGGGTCGGAGATAAATGCGCTCACCCTGGATCCGGTTCCTGCCTGGGAGCAGCGCTGCTTGCAAGCCTCCATTGTAACAGGGCTACCGCTGTTGAGTAGCAAAATGTCGCGGACGCCCCCTGCTCAGGCTGAGGCCTTGCTCTCCTGGATTGCGGGCGGTAATCCTCCCGAAGGGATGGTGCTGGATTCGATTTTGGTGATGTATAGCCTGCGGCA
>JANQTF010000140.1:3200-19220 GCA_030731845.1 Bacteroidia bacterium
GCTCTGGATACAAACTTGCCCTGCATGAGAGCCGAGTGACCGGGGAAAGAGCAGATGAAGGTGTACACACCAGCGGCGGGAGCCGTAAATTCTACCGTGGTGCTCTCACCACCACCCACGAGGCTGGTATGGGCAAAGATAGAATCAATCCAGTCGGCAGGGATGTATTCGGTTTCAGCAGCTTGCATAGCAGCGCTGGAAAAGTCCATGATATCTGTGCCTTTGGCCAGCAATACCCAGTTGTGGCCCATGGCTTCTTTGGCCAACTTGCCAGTATGCGTGAGTGTGAGGGTAACTTTCTGACCTTCGAAAGCTTCCATGCGATCGAGGTTGTATTTCATCATATCATTTCCCTCAATGCTCAGCTCCACAGAGGCAGGAATCTCAGGCTTGGCAGCCTCTTCGGTTTTTGCCTGTGTAGAAGAATCGGTGGAGGAGGTCTCGCCGCCACAAGCTACCATCAGGGTAGTGGACAGAGCGATGGTCCAAATAAATAAGCGTGAAAATTTCATCTTGGATATGTGATTGTAATCGGTAAAAACAAACAGAAAATGTACAGCGTGTAAACTTACGATTTTCACAAAAGTTCGTCCGAATGATTTTTCGCAGGGAACTATTGACATCTCTGCTAAATCAGGACAGAGCGGCGAACCAACCCTGGGCAATGACCTGTGCAAGCGAATCTGCTGCGGCAGGGTTCAAGCGAAACCACATTTCGGGTTCTATGAGCTCCAGCTCCATGACGGCAAGCGCACCGTCATTGTCGCGAATCATGTCCACCCGGGCGTAGGCAGGCAGGGGTGACACCGCTCTTGCTGCCGATTCGGCAAATGCGATTTCCTCCTCAGTTGGATCATAGGGGTGCACCGTGCCGCCCCAGTCGTCTTGCACGCGGAAGTCGCCGGCCTTGGCCACCTTTTTCACGGCGTGGGTATATTTCCCGCCGATCACTATCAGCGACAGCTCGCCATTATCAAGCACATATTGCTGCAGCGGCTGAATCATGAATGCTTCCTTCGCCACCAACTCCTGATACAGGACCTCATACTCGGCCACATTTCCCGCGTGGAGGCGATAGGTGTGTTTGCCCCCTCCCGAAACGCAAGGCTTGAGGATGATCTCCTCCCAGCCGCTTTCCTGAAGCGCTTCAGCGAGGCTTCTTCGGTCCCCCGCTTCGAGAAAAATGGAGGGCGGTATGGTAATCCCGCGTGTGGCCAGGTCTGCGAGATAATGCTTGTCGTAGTTCCAGCGAATGGTCTCCACCGGATTGATGAAGGTGGTGAGTGCCGAAGCGCGCTCCAGCCAGAGTTGAAATTCGTCAAAACGATTGAAGTAATCCCAGGTGCTGCGAAAAAGGGCCGCACTTGTGGAGGCCCAATTCACGGAGGCATCGCTCCAGTCCACACGGCCTACGCGCAGGCCCAGCCGTTCGAGGGCTTCGGCTACGAGCCTATCCTCGGTGAGCACATTTTGCACATACGGGGTAAGCTCCGGCGGCGCCACATAGCGGCGATCGGTGAGCAGCAGCAGGTCATGGGTTTTGGACATATAGGCAAACAAAAAAACTGCCCCAATATTCGTGAATTTGAGGCAGTTTTTTGCTATTGGTTCTGAGTTTGGAGCTGCTATTTTATCCCAAAAAGCTTAATAGGATACCCGCCGCGATGGCCGAACCGATCACCCCTGAAATATTGGGCGCCATGGCGTGCATGAGCAAGTGGTTGTTTTTGTCGTAGTGGAGTCCCATGGTTTGCACCACCCGCGCACTGTCTGGCACAGCCGATACGCCTGCTGCCCCGATGAGCGGATTGATCTGGTCATCTGCCTTGAGAAAAAGATTCATGAACTTGGCGAAGAGGATGCCACCTGCTGTAGCGATAACAAAGGAGAGGGCACCCAGGCCAAAAATCATCATGGACTGTGGGGTGAGGAAAACACTGGCCTGCGTGGAAGCGCCTACAGTGACCCCAAGCAAGATGGTAACAATGTCGATCATGGCTTTGCGGGCCGTTTCGGCAAGGCGGTTGGTCACGGTAGATTCTTTGAGCAGATTGCCGAAGAAGAGCATTCCCAAAAGTGGAAGGGCACTGGGCGCGAGAAAGGTGGTGAGGAGCAACCCAATGATGGGGAAGAGGATTTTTTCGCGCTGTGTCACGGCTCTTGGTGGCTTCATGCGAATGACGCGCTCTCGGTCATTGGTGAGGAGCCGCATGATGGGCGGCTGGATCACGGGCACGAGGGCCATATAGGAGTAGGCGGCAATTGCAATGGGGCCGATCAGGTTTGCCGTGCCATTGAGGCCATTGGCTAGCTTAGAGGCGAGGAAGATGGCGGTGGGGCCGTCTGCTCCCCCGATAATGCCGATTGCACCTGCTTCAGCTGGCAGGAATCCCAGCGCCAGCGCTCCCAGGAAGGTGAGAAAAATACCCAGCTGGGCAGCAGCACCGAGCAACATCAGGCGAGGGCTGGAGATGAGCGTAGAAAAATCGGTCATGGCTCCTATGCCCAGAAAGATCAGCGGAGGATATACGCCCCGAGCCACGCCCTGATAGAGATAGTTGAGGACCGATCCGTCTTCGTAAATCCCGATCTGTAGGCCTGCGCCTTCGAGAAAGGGAACATTTCCGATGAGAATGCCAAACCCAATGGGGATGAGCAGCAGGGGTTCATATTCATAGCGAATGGCCAGAAAGATGAACAAGAGGCCTACGGAGATCATCACCACGTGGGCGGCTGTCAGGTTGGCAAAACCTGTGTATTGCCAAAAATTGAAGATGCCTTCCATGATATTGTGCTTATTCCATTTCGATCACAACCTGACCCTGGAGCACACTTTCGCCCACGGTCACTTTGATGGCTTTCACAGTTCCCGCTTTCTCTGCGAGCACGCGGTTTTCCATTTTCATGGCCTCCATCATCAGGAGCACCTGCTCGGGTAGCACCTGATCACCTATCTTCACTTTTAGCTCAGTGATGGTGCCTGGCAGAGGTGCCAGCACATTGGCAAGCCCAGCGCTCGTCATGGGGCGGTGTACGCCAGTGTGAGCCGGCGTTTTGCCGCGAACCAGTTTGGGCGTCTTGGTTACCTTGGGTTTTTTCTCTAGCGCCACCTGATAGGTGGTGCCATTCACTTCCACTTCGGCCTGATCATCCTCCACATTAAGGATGTTGACCTTGTAGGCATTTCCGTTGATGTTAAAACTGAATTCTTTCATGGGAAGAGATTGAAAAAGAAAAGTGGCAGGCGCAAAACCGGTGTTGTATCAGAGAAAGAACCCGAGCCATGGATTAAATTGTCAGAGGGGCTTATCCTTTTGGCTGGTTCATCACCCCGTAGATTTTGGAGTTCCACGGAGAATATGTTTTAGACATTTTGTGAATGGTGAGGGTCAGGGCTTCCTCGTCGTGCACCTCATATAGGTGCAGGTTCAAGGCCATGGCGATGGCAGCGCAGGTTTCTCCTGTGAGCACTTCCCCATGACTTTCAGTTTCCTCGGTCTTGTTTTTTTTCCACATATCTCTCATCCCGATGGCCTTGTCTTGAACATAGGTGATGGAGCCAAGGAGCTTGGGCAGGTTTTGGAAAACCAGGTAGAGCAAGAGCAGAACGAGAAACACAACCACATATCCGAATGCGGAGAGGATGAGGTCGTCAGCGGTGATGATGAGCATGGTAAAGTGAGGTTAACATCAACATGAAGGGGCAGCGTGTGTGCTGGGGAGAAATCCGCAGGTCAGAGGGGTTCGTTGCTGTGCTTTTTTGGCGGATTCACATACTTTTTGGTAGCCAGCATAGACAAGGCTCTGATGATGCGGAATCGGGTGTTTCGTGGCTCGATCACATCGTCGATGTAGCCATATTCAGCGGCTTCGTAGGGGTTGGCGAATTGCTTTCTGTATTCGTTTTCCTTGCTTTCTACAAAAGCATTGCGCTCTTCTTCGTTCTCAATGCCGCTGATTTCGCGCCCATGAAGCACCTCTACTGCGCCTTTGGGGCCCATCACGGCGATCTCAGCCGTGGGCCAGGCATAGTTGGCGTCGCCGCGCAGGTGCTTGGAGCTCATCACATCGTAGGCACCGCCATAGGCCTTGCGCAGAATGATGGTGATTTTGGGAACGGTGGCTTCGCCGTAGGCGAACAGGAGCTTGGCCCCATGAAGGATAATGGCATTGTATTCCTGATGGCTGCCTGGCAAAAATCCGGGCACATCAACGAGCGTCACAAGCGGAATGTTGAACGCATCGCAGAAGCGCACAAAACGCGCTGCTTTTCGCGAGGAGTCGATGTCGAGCACCCCTGCCAAAAACATGGGTTGATTGGCTACGATACCCACCGACATGCCGTTGAACCTGGCAAAGCCCACCACAATGTTGCGGGCAAATTGTCGCTGTACTTCCAAAAACTCGCCCTCATCCACGATGCTGTAGATCACATCTTTCACATCGTAGGGAACATTGGGAGACTCGGGGATGATCTCATTGAGCGCATCATCGACGCGGTCTATCGGGTCGGTGCAGGGAATGATGGGCGCTTCTTCGAGGTTGTTTTGGGGCAAATAACTCAGGAGTTTCCGAATCATGGCCAGGCCTTCTTCCTCGTCAGGTGCCACAAAGTGGGTCACACCAGATTTGGTGGCGTGCACATGTGCGCCTCCGAGTTCTGCTGCGCTGATGTTTTCGCCTGTCACCGTTTGCGCTACTTTAGGACCTGTCACAAACATGTAGCTCGTGTCTTCGGTCATCAGAATGAAATCGGTGAGGGCAGGAGAGTACACGGCCCCACCGGCACAAGGCCCAAAAATTGCAGAGATTTGAGGAATGACGCCGGAGGCATCAATGTTTCGCTGGAAAATATCGGCATAGCCTGCCAGGGATCTTACGCCTTCCTGAATCCTGGCACCGCCACTGTCGTTGATCGCAATGAGCGGTGCTCCCACCCGCATGGCCTGATCCATGATCTTGCAGATCTTGTTGGCATAAGATTTTGACAAAGATCCACCAAACACCGTGAAGTCCTGAAAAAACACAAACACCGTGCGGCCATCAATCGTGCCATGTCCGGTGATCACCCCATCGGAGAGATATTTCTCATTCTCCAACCCAAAATTGGTGCTGTGGTGCTTCACAAACATGTCATATTCTTCGAAAGAGCCTTCGTCGAGCAGCATGTCTATACGCTCCCGGGCTGTGTGCTTGCCCTTGGCATGTTGGGCATCTATCCTTTTTTCGCCACCACCGAGCCGTGCTTCCCGGCGCTTCTCGATTAGTTCCCGGATTCTATCTGCATTCACTGACATGGATCTTGGATTGGTTGGGGTTGAATAATGTTGGGTCAAGGAAGAACCATCACAGGTTTCCGCTTGCCTCAGGATTGTGGGCGTTCACAGAGCTCTGTGAGCACGCTAAATGTGGATTTTGGATGCAGAAACGCGATATTGAGCCCCTCGGCACCAGGTCGGGGAGCTTGATCGATGAGCCGAATGTTTTTTTGGAGCGCCAGATCAAGGGCTGGCTGCACCGCCTTCACCGCAAATGCCAGATGATGCAGGCCTTCCCCGCGCTGCTCAATGAATTTGGCAATAGGGCTTTCTGGAGAAGTGGCTTCGAGTAGCTCCAGTTTTGTTTCTCCGACTTTGAAAAATGCAGTTCTCACCTGTTGGTCGGGAACCAACTCTACACTGTAGCAGGAAAGCCCCAACACTTGCTCGTAGTAGTCAATGGTGGCTTCGAGGTCCCTGACTGCGATCCCGATGTGTTCGATGTGGGTGATATTCATCTTGAAATGCTTTTGGTTGACGTGGTCAAAGCACTTCAATTCATTTGCCTCTTGGGATGAGTATGATCAGGATCGGGAGACTTTTGATGTAGTTTGGAGAATGACGAAAGTCATCGAAGAAAGGGAAAGGCGAAGCATTGGATTTCGGGCTGGGATTATGTTCCGGAAATATTCGAGGAGGGCAGGGCTACCCCAAATACCCTTCGGTACACGGGTCTGCGCCACGCAAATTGCGCCCAGAGCACGGGATAGAGCAAAAAATCGGGGAGCCAAAGCGGTGCGGTGAAACGAATGTCATCTATGATAAGGCTGTGGTCGCCCTCCTGCTTCACCACATGGCGATGCTGCCACGCCGAGAGAAACCATGGCAAGGTCTTGCCTTCGTCCACAAACCAACTTGTGTTGTCGTCGCTACCATGATCCACGATCTTGCTGATCCAGTTTTGAGCTGGCATAAGCGGGAGATGCAGCCGTATATGAACAAGATCTCCCGTTTCTGATCCGTCGAATCTTATCAGATCTACCTTCGCACCCGGCGGGCTGAGTTGCTCAAACAACTCGCGGTCAAACCGGGCCATGATCCCGGCATGGTGTCCCGCAACGGGCGTGGAAAGGGTGATGCGCATAATGGAGATTTATTTTTCCCTAAACCTAATCATTCTGCTAAAGGTTTATCTTATGTGATTTGGTGAGCCAACCCTCAATATGAATTATTCCCCCTTGAATAACACAAACATTTTACCCTAATGATGAAAACCACCGCGCTCTTCTTCGCACTCTTATTTTCAATTACCGGGGATTGGACCTTGGAAAAAGATGAATCAGGAATCAAAGTATATACCCGAGCCGTACCAGGACAGCAGCTTAAGGCCTTTCGGGCCGTGATGGAGGTCGCTGCATCGCCAGATCAGGTGTTGGCCATCCTCACCGATGCCGATAAGGGAGAAGAATGGATGGACAGAATCTCTGACGGGCGTCTGCTCCGTCGCATTGGGGATCATTCCTACATTTCCTACAGCGTCATTGATTTTCCCTGGCCCCTCGACGATCGCGACATTGTGGTGAAGGTGGACATTGCAAGAGAGGGAGAAACCATCATTTGCACACATACCAATGCGCCCGACGCCTATCCCCGGCAGGCCTCCATCATTCGTATTCCCAAATACCAAGGAAAATGGACCCTGGAAAAACTTTCCAATGGCGGGTGCCGCGTCACCAATGAAGGTTCTTCTTCTCCCGGCGGGAGCGTGCCCGATTGGCTGGCCAACTCCGGGGTAGTAGATTCCCCGTTCAATACCTTGACCAACCTGCGAAAGCGGCTGGGACAATAGGACTTAACCAAAATGCTGGCTACTCTTCTGTGCTGGGCTTTTTTTTCAGTGGCACTTTGCCTTTGAGCGCGGGTGGCTTCGGTTTGGCGTTCTCTTCGTCTGTCGTTTTTTCTGCGGGTGGAATGGGGAGTTTTCCTTTGAGCGGCACTTTGCCTTTGAGCGCGGGTGGCTTCGCAGCTACTTGAGAAGAGGGCGCCTCGGCGGCAGGACTTTTTTTCAGTGGCAGCTTCATTTTCATGGCAGGCGCCTTTGCCGGGGCCTGAGGATCTGCTGTGGCCGTAGGCGCAGCTTTGGGTTTGGCCACCGGCTCGGGAATAAGATCTGCCGGAAGGGGAAAAGAGAGACGAAGGGGGTTGAATAGGAACTTTTTCTGCTGATCAAAAGAAACGTCTCCAATCAACTCAAACATCTTTTCCAGTTTTCCATATTCTTCAGGCCGGGCTTGTTGCCAGGCTTCTGCGTGTATGCGCTTGTGACGAAGAAAGGACTGAAATGCCATGTGTGCGGGGAGGATGAAGAGATTGGGTCGAAAAAGTAGCGAATCTGAAGGTTCGATAAAAGCAAAACCATGAGTCATCCCGATTTTTCGGACCGACTCATGGTTTGCAAAAGGCTTGATCAGTCTATTGATCGAGTCGTTTCCAGATCTCTTCTTTGAGGGATTCGAGCCCTTCCTGTGTGATGGAAGAAAAATACACATGAGGCATGTTCCCGAGTGAAGCCGAAATCTCGGATTTGAGCTCTTCGTCGATCATATCAGATTTGCTCAGGGCCAGTAATCTGGGCTTGTCCATCAGCTCAGGGTTATACTGTTTCACCTCGTTGAGGAGAATCTTGTATTGGTCAAAAATATCATCGGCATCTACGGGCACAAGAAAAAGCAAGAGGCTGTTTCGCTCAATGTGGCGGAGAAACTTGGTTCCGAGGCCTTTGCCCGTGTGTGCGCCCTCAATGATTCCAGGAATATCGGCCATCACAAAGGAGCTGTAGCCTTTGTAGCGCACGATTCCGAGGTTGGGAATGAGGGTGGTAAATGCGTAATCGGCGATTTTGGGTTTGGCGGCGCTGAGTACCGAGAGCAAGGTAGATTTGCCGGCATTGGGAAATCCTACGAGGCCTACATCGGCCAGCATCTTGAGTTCGAGAATGGCGGTGAGCTCCTTGGCCTCTCCCCCTGGGCCCGCATATTCGGGCACCTGATTGGTAGAAGATTTGAAGTTGGTGTTGCCTTTTCCGCCATGTCCGCCTTTGAGCAAGATAAATTCTTGTCCTTCCTCTACGACTTCTCCGAGCACTTCCATGGTCTCAGCATCTCGCACCATGGTGCCTAGCGGAACGCCAAGCACGGTGTCTTGCCCGCTCTTGCCGGTCTTATTAGAGCTACTTCCGTTTTCGCCGGGTTCAGCTTTGATATACTTGCGGTAGCGGAGATCGAGCAGGGTCCAGAGTTGACTATTGCCTTTGAGGATGATGTGGCCACCCCGGCCACCGTCGCCACCGTCGGGGCCTCCATGAGGCTCAAACTTCTCCTTGCGCCATGACACGATGCCATTGCCGCCCTTTCCACTCTTAAAGTAAATCCGAACGTGGTCAACAAAGTTATTCTGCATAATGCGTATTGATCAGGCTACATGGGGCGCCAACACATCGGCGATCCGCTGCCCGACTTCAGGGATAGATCCTACACCATTGAGGGCGTTGAGTTTTCCCTGGCTTTCGTAAAAAGGCCCTACAATGGAGGTTTCCTCGGTGTAAATGTCAATTCGCTTGCGGGCAGTGGCTTCATTATCATCTGCACGACCACTGTCTTTGCCCCGGAGCACAAGTCGCTGCACGAGCTCCTCATAAGGCACGAGAAGTTGAATCATGCAAGTGATAGACGTGCCGTGCTGCTCCATCAGCGCATCAAGTGCTTCTGCCTGTGGAACCGTTCGCGGAAAGCCATCGAAAATAAATCCGTTGGCATCTTTGTTAGCTTCCAGCCGTTTCTCGATCAATTCGATCACAATTTCATCGCTCACCAACTGGCCCGCGTCCATGATGGCCTGCACCCGTTGTCCCAAATCTGAGCCAGAGGCACGTTCTGCACGAAGCATATCGCCCGTAGAAAGGTGGATAAGCCCGAAATCATCAATGATTTTTTGCGATTGAGTGCCTTTTCCAGCGCCCGGAGGGCCAAATAGTACAATGTTCAGCATAGTGGAGGTGTTAACGATCGCTTTGAATGGAAAAAATTGAGGAGGGCAAAATAACGAATATCCCTTGCACCTTAAAAGTTTTTGTGAACCATTCCTTCTCTCTTGTTGATTGACGAAGCTCGACCCCATTCCGGCATGGATTTAGATACGTAATAGGACGGTGGTTTCTGGCTTGGATAGTTCCGGTTATCAAAAGTTATTTGTTGATAAGTAATAGCTCTTTCCACCACTCAAAAAGTAATATGAATTTCCATCGAATACTGCTATCAGTTTACCTGCTCGGCATATCTATGGCTGCTTTTGCAGCAGACCCACCACGTGAACGTATGTGGGAATACCTCATTAATGAGCGGGTGATGGAGTATCCGCTTCGCACTGAAAATTTGTTTCGACTCGCTGTCTATACTGAGTTGAAAGGAAATTATGTCCCTGTGCAAGATGCTCTTAGCCTCGAATTTGGTAGCCTGGGAAACCTTCAGTTTTTCAGTGGGCATTGTTTGATGAAGACCACCGATGGTCAAGTGTTTTCTGTCAAGCGTGGGTCTGGACCCTCCGTGCAGTCCGAAAGCCTCGACGCCTCTCTCGATCGCCTCTTCGATCAGATGCCGCTGCTCAACGATGCCTCCGCCAATCCGCTCGTAGTAGCCCAGGTGGATGCCTATCTCTCCCGCAAAAATCTTGAGCCATTTGATAAGCTTTTCCTTCGTCACCTCCTCGTGCACTACGGGCGATACAATGCCGAGCTAGACTATGTAGAGTTTCATTCCGATTGGCTGGCCGAGTCCAATACCGCTGTTCAAGGATTTAAAAACCTCGACGTGCCCCTCAAAATTCGGCTCGATAGCCGCATCCTACGCGGATATTATCTCAACTCAGGTGGAACTGTGTATGTCGAAGATGTGCCCAGAACTGTGGCCTATGCCACGGGAGAGGAGTACGGAGAAAACGTGACCGCCTTCAAAGTATTCATGGAAAAATTGCTCGTGAGATCGGTCCAGTATGTGGTGCAGCAGGATAACAGTCGTCAGCCTGTGGCCGCTCTTGATCGGCCATCTGCTCCGCTGCCATCGGGCTATGCTGTCGCCGCGGCCAATCGCCCTACAGCCTCCTCCAATGATGGAACAACCATCGAAATAGAGCCACTCTACACCCCCGAAAGGTGGATGAACCTCATGCTCGGGGTGCTCAGAGCCCGAAATATCAACATCGGAGATGGGGATGTGATCCGCTACTTCGTGGACCAATCTTATTTCGACGACTTATACGCCCTCATGCTTCCCGAAGAAAAAACCAGGGCGCAGGCATACTTCCGCAGCCGCGGAATCGCGCAACCATAGTGCTTACTTTATTCAGATTAGGAATGCGACCGCCCCATGAAGATGCTTCTTCTGGGGTGGTTTTTTTTGCAGGGCCTGCTCCCTATGTTAGCTTCTCATTATTCTTGTGCCGCTCGGCATCACGCTTGGTTTTCTTGGCCAGATTCTTTTCCATTGCCTCTTCCAGGTCAATCCCGCATTGGTTGGCCAGGCAAATCAGGACAAACATCACATCCGCCATTTCATCGGCAAGGTCCACTTCCTTGTCGGATGCTTTAAAGGATTGCTCCCCGTATTGCCTCGACATAATGCGGGCCACCTCTCCTACTTCCTCCATGAGAATAGCGGTGTTGGTGAGTTCGGAGAAGTAGCGTACGCCGATGGTGGTGATCCACTGATCCACCGTTTGCTGGGCTTCTTTGATCGTCATAGTTGAGTAAATGGAAGATAGAAAGGAGGCGAGAGGGGAGGCAGCATCAGCCAAGTAGCTCGCGGCTGTCGCTCAGGTCGATGCTGTGTTTTCGGCGATATAGATTGAGAATCAGCGCGAGACCCACTGCCACCTCGGCAGCGGCAAGCACGATCACAAACAAGGCCGCCATTTGGCCATCAAGATCTATCTGATCATAACGGGAAAAAGCCACAAAATTGAGGTTGGCAGCGTTGAGCATCAGCTCCACGCCCATGAGCGCCATCACAGCATTGCGACGGGTGAGCACAAGAAACACGCCCAGCAAAAACAGCAGGGCACCCAGGCTCAGAAAGATGTGAAGGGGATGCATGTCTCAAAATTAGCAGATTTGGCCGATGATCTGGTAGCATTGGCAGAATGCAAGCCCAAATAATTCACTTTGCCCCCCTAAATCAAACAATTTTCCTCTTCCTTCATGTTATGTTGAAGCTAGTTTCACATCTCTTGCTTTAAAATATCGAAAATCTATGATGCGTCTTGTTGTTTGGCGAGCCTTGTACCTGTCGCTCCTGCTGTGTGCAGCGTGGCCGACACAGGCGCAGGATATTGCCCTCCGCCCTGTGTCGAGTACCACGGCCCTCACCCGGGTTTTCATCGTGAGTGCGCCCGGGGCCACGCCTGTTTTTGGTACCATCCTGATCAAAAATGGCCTCATTGAGGCCGCGGGGCCTTCTGTGGTCATCCCGGGGCAAGCCCGAATCGTGGATGGAGACTCCATGTATGTGTATGCCGGGTTTATCTCGGGGTTGTCACAAGTCGCTGTGCCCAAGCCTGAGCGACAAGAATCTCCCGAGCGCGTGGCAGATCCTGGCAATGCTTCTCGCGAGCGGGCAGGGATCACCCCACAGTCTCTCGTGTCAGAAAAACTTGATCCCAAAGACAAAGATCTGAGCGAATATCGCGCAGCCGGCTTCACCATGGCCCACGTGGTGCCCATGGGGCAGATGATGCCGGGTCAGGGAGCCCTCGTTCTCCTGCATGGCGATTCGCCCGAAGCCATGCTGATCAAAGATCAGGTGAGCCTCTTTGCCCAGTGGCAAGGCGCTTTGGGCGTGTATCCCAGCAACCTCCTCGGCGTCATGGCCACCTGGAAAGATCTCTACCACAAGACGGAAATGAACATTCGTCATGAAAAATCCTATGCCGCCAACCCCGCTGGCAAAGCCAGACCGCAAACCTCTCCTGAGGAAAAAGCACTTTTCCCGGTCGTGAACAGAACCCTCCCCGTCATGTTTGAGGCCAACGACCTCATGAGTGTGCACCGCGCCATCAACTTGTCTGAAGAACTGGGTTTTAGCCTGATGATCGGTGAAGTAGGAGAATCATGGAGTCTTGCCAAGACATTCTCCGACAAAAAAATCCCCGTGTTTCTCACCATGGACCTGCCAGAGCTGGAAAAAGATCTCGCCAACCCAGATACCATCACCGATGCCCGCCGCAAAGAGGCTGCCCAGCTGAGGCAGCGTAAAAACGAGATAGCGATGAACCACATCAACCAGGCCAAAATGATGGCTGAGGCAGGTACTGCATTCGGATTCTCCACCATGGAAGTGAAGCCCAAAGACGTCATGGAAAATCTTGGGGTGATGATGAGCCATGGCTTGTCAGCAGATCAGGCCTTGACCGCGCTTACCACTGCTCCGGCGCAGTTGCTGGGGCTCAGTGCCGTTGCTGGCACGGTGTCTCCAGGCAAAATGGCCAACCTCGTGGTGATGGATGCGCCATTTGGCGCAGAAAAAAATAGCGTTCGCATGACCATTGTGGAGGGCGAAGTCTTTCAATTTGAAGCCAAAAAGAAAAAGAAAGCTGATGCCGCCAATAGCGCTCCTGTCTTAATCGCTGGGAAATGGCGATATATGGTAGAAAGCCCGCAGGGAAGCAATGGAGGCATTCTCACCATCAAAGGAGAAGACGGCTCCTATGAGGGAACCATTGAGAGCGATCGGATGGGCACGGCAGTGGATCTCAATGATGTGACGCTCGCTGGAAACAACCTCACCTTCTCGTATTCTGTGGATGGAGGAGGAAGAAGTTTCACCGTGAATGTGGACGTAGAGGTGGAGGGAGATAGCTTTGAAGGAACGGTCTCTGTAGGTGAATTTGGAACCTTCGACATCGAAGGGGACCGCGAACCAGGAAACTAAGAACAACCATTCCTCTCAGCTTTTAACAGTTGTTTTTTGGCACAATGTCATTACCCAAAGAATTCAAGATCATGAGAAATATATTCCTTACCGGGATGCTCTTGCTGCTGGCGCTGCCAGGAACGCAGCTCCTGGCTCAAACAGAAGCCGGAACCCTGCTGATCCAGCACGGCACGGTCATCACCATCAGTGATGGCACATTGGAAGACACCGATGTGCTCATCGAAAATGGGATCATCAAGCGTGTCGGAAAAGGCCTGAAGGCCCCTGCCAATGCCCGCGTGGTGGATGCCACGGGCAAATTTGTGATGCCCGGCATCATTGACGCGCACTCTCACATCGCCATCGATGCAGTGAATGAATCTACCAACCCCGTCACCGCAGAAGTCTGGACCGGTGACGTGGTCAATCCGCTGGAGGTGGAGATCTACCATGCCCTGGCTGGCGGTGTCACCACCATTCATGCGATGCACGGCTCGGCCAATGCCATCGGGGGACAGTGCGAAACCCTCAAGCTGCGCTATGGCGTCACCAATCCTCATGACATGCGCATGGAAGGTGCCCCGCGCACCATCAAGTTTGCCCTGGGCGAAAACCCCCTGCGCGTGCATGGCCTTGGCCGCAATCTGCTGCCGCGCAGCCGTATGGGAATTGAGCAGCTATTCCGCTCCTCATTCGAAGACGGAAAAGCCTATGATGCAGAATGGAAAGCCTATCAGGCTGCCCTCAAGCGCGACCCTTCCGCCATTCCTCCCGAATATGACCTTCGTAAACAAACCCTCGCCGATATTCTCAATGGCGACATCATCATTCACTGCCACTCCTACCGCGCCGATGAGATCCTCATGCTCATGAAGGTTTGTAAAGACTATGGCATCACGAAGCTCGTCTTTCAGCACGTGAATGAAGGCTACAAAGTAGCGCCAGAGCTGGCAGAATTTGGCGCAGGGGCTTCGGTCTTCTCTGACTGGTGGGCCTACAAATTTGAAGTGTACTACTCCACTGCCTTCAACGCCACCATCCTGACCCAAAACGGCGTCGTCACCTCTATCAATTCTGACGACGCAGAGCTAATGCGTCACCTCTATCACGAGGCGGCCAAAACCCAGCGCTACGGGCAACTCAGTGACGAAGAAGCCCTCAAACTCATCACCATCAATCCTGCCAAACAACTCGGCATTGAGGATCGTGTGGGCTCCATCGAAGTGGGGAAAGAAGGCGATATCGCCATATTCAGCCATCATCCGCTTTCTATCTATACCATCCCCGTCATGACAATCATAGATGGCGTCGTGCGGTTTGACCGGGCCAATGATCCCAGCGATATGCGTCTGTATCCAGATCCGGATGAGGCTGTTCGCAGCACCATTTATTCAGAAGAAGAGGACGAGCGCTGTATGCAGGACGTGTTATTGTTTGAAAAATAGCAGAGAATCCTTCCGTTTTCTGTTCTCTCTTTTTTGACTTACCTGAATGATGACCTTTCTCATGAAATATACATATCTCTTCATTTGTTTGGCTTTGCTGAGTTCTCTCCCGCTACAGGCGCAGGAGCCCAAAGCCACCGGCGGCATATTTGCCCTCACAGGCGCTACCATCGAGACGGTGACCAATGGCACGGTTCAAGGCACTCTCCTCATCCGCGATGGAAAGATTGTTGCCATCGGCGACAATGTCACCTATCCCGATGATGCAACCGTGATTGATTGCCAGGGACTCACCATTTATCCCGGCATGATTGACGGAGGCACCCGCATTGGCCTGAGCGAGATCAGCTCGATTGAGCTTACGCAAGACTATGCTGACGTAGGCGAGCTGAAGCCTCACATGAAGGCCCTCACAGCTGTGAATCCCAACTCTCCGCACATGGCCATTACCCGGATGGGGGGCGTGACAACCGCCCTGACCGTGCCAAGCGGAGGCTTGTTTCCCGGTCAAGCCGCGCTGATCAACCTCTACGGCTACACGCCCGATGCCATGGCTGCCGGGTTTGAGGCCATCGTGATGCGCTTTCCCAGCACAGCCCGAAGAGGGCGCCGCGATAGCCGCAGCGACGAAGAATTAGAAAAAGACCGCAAGAAAGCCCTCGAAAATATCAACGAAATCTGGGCACAGGCCCAGGAATACCACCGGGTGGACTCTCTACACCGTGCCACCGGATCGGCAGCACCTGCCTATTATCCAGAAATGGCGGCCATGATGCCATTGCTCACCGGAAATGCTGCCATGCTGATTGAGGTGAATCGAGCCGAAGACATCCTCGCAGCCATCGAATGGGTGGGCGAGAAAAAAGTAAAAGCCATTCTGACCGGGTGCGCCGAAGGGTGGCGCGTGGCGAAGGAAATAGCTGCCGCTGGCATTCCAGTGATCACCGGTCCGGTATTGGAATTGCCCACCCGCGACAGCGACGCCTATGACCGACCCTATGCCAATCCCGGCATCATGCAACAGGCCGGGGTGAAAGTAGCCCTTCGCACGGAGCAAACGGAAAACGTACGCAACTTGCCTTTCCATGCCGGCTTTGCCGCTGCCTATGGCATGGGCCGCGAAGAGGCGCTTCGCTCTGTGACCATCGTCCCTGCCGAGATGTTTGGCCTGGGTGACAAGCTCGGCTCCATCGAAGTAGGCAAAGTGGCCAACCTCGTCATCGCCAACGGCGACATCTTTGAGCCTCGCACCCAGATCAGCCACATTTTTATCGACGGGTGGCTCATGCCATACAGTAGCCGGCAGCAGCGCCTCTATGAGGAGTTTCTGCAAAGAAATCCTTAGGGAGGTCAGAC